>JAAENG010000026.1 GCA_024224665.1 Chloroflexota bacterium
CGCTCAGCATGACACGTGGGGGATCTGTCACCCTGAGTGAAGCGAAGGGTCTGGCGTTGCATGTGCCAGGCAGAGGCCGTTCGAGCGCCGTCTAGGCGGGGTGCGTAGATCTCGGTTGGCGTTGTGACCGTATAAGTTTCGCACAAGTGGCGTCGTCAAACAGGTTGGCGGTTAGACCCGCTCAGCATGACACGTGGGGGATCTGTCACCCTGAGTGAAGCGAAGGGTCTGGCGTTGCATGTACCAGGTAGATGCCCCTCGACTGCTCTCAGCGCATGCTTTGTTAGAAGTCTTGAAGCACAAAAGTCGTTACATTTGAGTCAAGTTTTTCAGGCCGGACACTTGACGCTATTACAACTTGCTGGTCTGAGGCGTAGCCTCGCTAGGCTTTGGAGTCATTGTTTTGGCCGTGGTTAGCTGACTCGTCTTGGGACTTCTCTTTAGGGGGGGCGGCGGTTTCAGTTCGCCGGTATCGTTGAGGCGCTCTACTATGGGGCCGTGCGCTGTAAAGTAGATGATGCTAAGTGATGCCGGACTTACATGTATGCGCTGAAATTGATCGAGATGGGCGCCAATGTAGTTTGCTAAAGCAGCTTTAATCATATCAGAATGCGAACAAACTAACACAATCTGATCGGGATGGAGAGTGACAATTTGGTGTATAGCTTCGACTATCCGAGACTGCATCACTCGCATCGATTCACCACCGGGGAAGGTGGCGAAACTCGGCGTTGTCTGAACGACTCTCCACAACTCTGTGTTTTTCAAATCGTCGATCTTTTTCCCCGTCCACTCTCCGATATCAGCTTCAAGCAAGCCATCGCTTTGTTCTACATCAAGCTGATGGGGTGCAGCCAGGATCTGGGCCGTCTCCATGCATCGTTCCAAAGGAGAGCTATAAACGGCGGCGATGGGCCAATCAAGCAATCGGGCAGAGAGACGGCGGGCCTGGGCACGTCCCTGGTCATTGAGATGGACACCAGGCGTACGTCCGGCCAATTTGTTAGATTTCACCCAGTCGTTTTCGCCATGGCGGACCAGGAGTAGGGTAGTGGGCATAGTTTGGTCGCGTGGTCGTTTGGTCGGTGGTCGCGTGGTCGTTTGGTCGGTGGTCGCGTGGTCGTTTGGTCGGTGGTCGCGTGGTCGCGTGGTCGCGCGGTCGCGCGGTCGCGTGGTCGGGTAAAATGATAGCACGGTGTTGAGTTGGTTGAAGTGATTGCGCAGACAAATTACGAAAACAACCGCCCCGGCCAACTCACGGCCAGGGCGGCATTAGAGATCAGGCAGGCATTTCGCCGAGTTAGAGATTGGCCATCAGTTTTTTGATACGCTCGACCGCTCGTTCGAGTTCGGACATGGCGGTAGCGATAGAGAATCGCACATGCCCTTCACCGGCCTGGCCAAAGGCGATACCCGGTGTAGCAGCGATCTCGGCCTTTTCCAGCAAAATATCGGCGATCTCCATGGAATCCTCACTCAGACCGGGGAAGCGGATGAAAAGATAGAACGCGCCTTGGGGAGACTCACATTCGACACCGGGTATAGCGTTAAGGGCAGGTACCATGAAATCTCGCCGGGCTTTGTAAGATACTCGCATCTCCTCGACGATATCATGGGGGCCGTCCAACGCGACCGCACCTGCCGCCATCGTGAACGAGGCTGCTGAAGTGACCGACTGGCTCTGAAGTTTAGCCGCCAATCCCATCACATTGGCGGGGCCCACTGCCCAGCCCAACCGCCAACCGGTCATGGCATAGGCCTTGGAATGGCCATTGATCGTAACCGTGCGATCCGCCATGCCAGGCAACGAGGCGAGGTTGATGTGTTCACCTTCGAAGATAAGCTGCTCGTACATCTCATCTGAGACAACATAAAGGTCGTTCTCGGTCGCGGCCTGACGGATGGCTTCCGCTTCAGCAGCGGTGATCACACGTCCGGTGGGATTGCTGGGCGAGTTGACCAGAATGGCCTTGGTGTTTGGCGTAATATGGGAGGCCAGGTCATCAGCCGTGATTGTGAAGTTGTCGGAAGCCCGCAGTGTGATTGTTACCGGTGTACCGCCGACTAATTTGACGATCGGCACATAGGATACCCAATAGGGCTCGAAGATAATGACTTCGTCGCCGGGATTACAGAGGGCGGCCATGGCGGCATAGACCAGGAATTTTCCACCTGGACTGATCAATACTTGTTTGGCCGGATCGACCTCCATACTATATTCTCGGGCAAATTTGTTGGCAACGGCCTTCAAGATAGGTGCGGTGCCGCGCGATGGAGGATAATGGGTATCACCGGACTCGAGGGCGGCAATTGCAGCCTGAGTGATATGGGTGGGCGTGTCGAAATCGGGATCACCACCGGCAAGGGAAATGACATCCCGACCTGCGGCTTTGAGTGCTTTGGCTTTGTCGCTTACTGCCAATGTGGCAGAAGGAGGGATGCTACTGAGAAGATTTGATAGCGGTTTCATGATAAGCTCTTTGCTTGTTTTGAGAAGAGTGGGTGGTTGGACAGATCGATTTTCGACTCTCGTTGTGCGATTCACCGTAACGTAGGTTACGGCGATCGACTGTGAAAATCATCCCTTTAGGGCTAATTGTATACCCAAAATGGCAGGGGAGGAAAAGTGGTCGAAGATCACAATTGGTAGAGTTCACCAAATTTTTGGTTAAGATAAGCCATGAGCGCTTCATGACCAGGCTGGCGGCCGGTGATCTGTTCTACCAATTCCATCGAACGATAACGTTGTCCCAAGCTGTATATATGAACCTTGAGCCAGTCCAACAGGGGCATGAAGTCACCACATGCCATTTGCTGGTCTAGATCGGGCATGTCTTCCCTGATCTTGGCGAAGATCTGAGCACCGTAAAGATTGCCAAGGGCGTAGGTCGAGAAATATCCAAAACCGGCGAAAGACCAATGCACATCTTGCAAACATCCGCGACTGTCATCGGGAACAGGGATACCCAAAAAATCTTCGAACATCTCATTCCAGACAGCGGGTATATCCTCAACAGCCAGTTCCCCTGTAATAATCGCCTGCTCGATCTCAAAGCGCAGCATGATGTGCAAATTGTAGGTCACTTCATCGGCCTCAACACGAATGTAGGAGGGCTTGACCTCATTAACGGCGAAATAAAATTCTTCGACCGAAACATCACCTAATGCTTCAGGATAGATCTGTTGTGCACGCGGGAAGAAATAGCGCCAATAGGGTCGACTGCGCCCCACGAAGTTCTCCCAGAGGCGTGATTGTGATTCGTGGATCCCCAGGGAGATGGGGTCGCCCATAGGGGTGCCAAACGCATCTGCCGGCAGATTCTGGCCATAGAGACCGTGTCCGGTTTCATGCAGGATTCCAAAGAACGATTCATTGAAGAAGGTGTCGGTATAGCGAGTGGTTATCCGGCTATCGCCTGGTCCCAGTGTCGAACAGAAGGGATGGGTGACGGTGTCCAGCCGACCACCGCCAAAATCAAAACCGAAAGCGGCGGCAGCGGCTTGTCCAAAGATTTTTTGCCGGTCTATAGGGTAATGGCGATGGACAATTTCGGTTTTAGGCCGGAGCGGGGCTGCTTGAATGGCTCTTAACAACGGGATCAGTTCTGCCTTCAAGTTATCGAACCAGACCTTGACCTGCGCCGTTGTGACGCCGGGCTCGAAACCATCCAATAGGGCATCATACGGCGTATCTTTGTAACCAATACACTCGGCTTTCTGGCGAACCAACGCTATAAGTTTGCCCAAGTCAGGCAGAAAAATCGAGAAATCCGACTTTTCACGTGCTTGTACCCATGCGTCGTGTGCGACTACAGCGGTTCGGGTTATCTCCTCTACCAACTCTGTGGGCACTTTGATCTCACGATCGTAGCTATGTCGCCATTCCCGCAAGTTGATCGCTTTATCGCTGTGTGAAGCAACAGCGACTCCATTGGAATCAGCGATATCCAGCAATTCACCGATTTTCGGATCTGTAAACTTTCGATGCGCCAAGCCCGATAAATAGGATAATTGTTGAGCGCGTAATCCTGCACCGTTCTTGGGCATATAGGTCTCGAGTTCCCAATTCAACAGACTGCCGATACTATCAATCAGCTGTGTTTCTTTGGATATCTCTGTCAATTCTTGATAGGCTTGTTGTGCTGTAGTCATAAGTTCGTGGTCCTTTACACTGAAGGCTTTATGGAATCAGATGTGGTTCTTGAAATGCTAGTGTTGCGTGGTGGATATGCACTGTGTTCACACTATGTTGTAGCATCTGACAAGATATTTGAATTTACTAAATCTACCGTATTGGCTCAACGATGGCAAGTCACATAGTTCGGCACTGAGTTTTGTTGCTGATGCAATCCTACGGCTGTACAATGTCCTGCAATCATGACAGACACAAAGCCTAGGATAGATAACAGATCGGAAACAACACTTCAGAACGATATCGGTGGTGAAAAGCAAACAGAACCCGGTAACTCGAAAGGCAAAATCGTCCAGACGATATTGATCGGAGTCGCAATTATCCTGGCGCTTCTGCTTCTTCTGATGGTCTGGCAATTCCGCAGCGACCGTGCAGAGATTACAGCGGCAGCCTTCAATGCTGCCACCACGCAGGCCATAAGCGCTGCCGAGACACTAGATGAGGTCTTCGAGCAAGCGATGAGCGTCGCCGATGCGGTGGCAGATGACCTGAATACCGGCGCCCTCCCTTATGATCAGATCGAGGGCAGGCTCTCCCAGATTTTGGCTGAGCAACCTGCCATAGACGGCATGACCGTTGCCTTCGAACCCTATGTTTTTGCTGCCGACCAAATGCTACACTCAGTGTATGTCTACCGGGATGAAAACGAGATCATTGCTGTCCAGCAAGGAGAACGATCCTCCGACTACACAGAGCCTTCAAGCGCAGAGACTGTGGGGCCTCAGGCATCTTGGTACATCGACCGCATCGATCATGGCGCCTCATGGAGTGAACCTTTTAAGGATCCGGGGTCCGATAAGATCTTGATCCAATATGGTGTTCCCTTCTATCGCGCCGATTCAGCCTCCGCTGAACAGATAATCGCAGGAGTGATCACGCAAGATTACGACATCACGAACATGCAGCACTTGGTTGCCGACCTGGATCTAGGCATGACAGGTTTCGGGGCCGTATATTCAGCCTCCGGAGTCTGGCTTGCTCACCCAATCAGCGAGAATGTAGCAAATCAAACCCTATACGACAGTGCTCAGTTTCAAAACGATCCAGAGATGGCGGAGGCTGCTGAACGCGCCATGCAGGGTGAAGCCAATGCACTTGAACGCGTCGATCAGCTCAGCGAGGAATCTGTGTGGAATTTCTTTGCGCCCTTCGAGACCACGGGTTGGACCCTAATAATCCAACTTTCGCAAGCAGAATTCCTACCCGATGCCGCTGAAACACTCAAAGAGGTGACACGTATCATTCTGATAGCAGCAGCCCTCCTATTCCTGGTTCTGACGATCCTCCTCCGTGTCGATCAGGCTAAGCCGGGTAGGTTGTGGGTTGTGGTCGCCGCCTTCACGATCATCGGTCTAGCTGTCATCATCAGTCTGATAACACTGTCGCGGCGAACGCCAAATGATTCAGGTGTGACTGTTGTTAATCGAACTGGGCTCAACAGTTATCTGGAAAATATTCAGGATGAGTTCTCGGGGCGTGGGCTAGAACCACCGATCGAGATCCCCACCGGTGTTCTGATCCAGGCAGCTCGATTCCCCGACCCCGGCGCCGTTGTCGTCAATGGCTATGTCTGGCAGCGTGTTCCCAAAATCGAAGGAACTGAGATCAAAGCTGGTTTCACGCTACCACAAATGATCGATGAACCTTTTTCTACAGAAGAGATCACGCGTGAGGAACGGGAGAATGAGACATTGATCGTCTGGTCTGTGATCGGCGCCCTGCGCCAGGTCTTCGATCCGCTGGAATATCCCTTCGACCGCCACGACATCAAGATCCGCATCGCAGCGGCTGAACTAAACAAATTTACGCTGCTCGTACCTGATATAGAATCGTATGATGTCACGAATCCAGGTTTTCTGCCCGGTCTCGACAGTGATCTGCGTATCAACAACTGGAACATTATGTCAAGTTCATATCGTTTCAATCGGCATCAGTTTGGGACAACCCTTGGAATTCCCGGTCGCCCCACGGTGGATATACCCGAACTCTCCTTCGATATCAATACACAGCGTCGTTTTCTGGGCCCCTTCATTTCCTTCCTGCTACCGGCGCTGGTCGGTGCAGCTATGATCTTCGCCTTCCTGCTCTACGACACCAAACCGGATGAGCCAGAAGAGATCGTCATCGCCCTGAGCTATACCGCTGCCCTCTTTTTTGTGATTGCCGTCATGCATACCGCCTTGCGCGATGATACCGCCGCCATCGGCCTCACCTACCTGGAATACTTCTACCTTCTGCTTTATGTGATGGTGATATTCGTCGCCGTCAATACCTTTATCGTGGTCAATCGCCCCAATCATCGCCTGATCCGTTTCGAGAATAACCTGATTACCAAACTGCTGTATTGGCCGGTCGTGGTTTTAGTGATGCTTGTGGCAACGTTGGTGATATTTGTGTATGGGTGAGAACTGGGGCTCGTGATAACTTGCTGGCCCATGACCTTGGCCGGGGCACAGGCCAGCGAAAGCTCCTGGATCTGCATGGTTGTTAGGACGGCATCATCAGGCAAGGCGGATCCGCAGGATCGGGACTACCGAAGCCTGTACATAGTTTAACTAGCAGCCGCCGACACTTCAGCGACCACCAATACTTCATTTGCCTCGACGCCGTTGACGGTAACCGAATAGTCTCCAGGCTCCAGACCGGAGGCGTCGATGACGATCTCTTCAGTAAAAGGAGTGATCATTTGAGCGCACATTACATCGACCGGTTTGATCGAAAGCATTTCTATCGTGATGGCAGCCCCGTCCACGGTCTGCTCAGATACGTAAGCCCGGGGACAGGCATCCGAGTTTTCGCCCTGAACTACGGCGATATCTTGACCATCCCTTGCCTCAATCGCCACCGATTGCACCATCACAGCGTTGGCGTCAAGTTGATCTGTTGCAGGGGCACTTGCTGCGGCTGGCTCGTCGGTCGCAGCCGTTGCGGACGCCATCGAAACCCGATAGACCAGGACCCTCGAGCCTTCATCATTGTACATCGTCAGCTCTTCACCCTGAATCTCATAGGTCGAAACCATGCTCAGCGCCGCAAGATAGCCGGTTTCATCCTCCATGACGCCCTGCGGATCGGCACACATCTTCTCGGTAGAGGCCACGGGACCGATCTCGATGTTTGTTTCGTCAGCCTCGTAAGCTCCGGTGTAATTGTTACAGCCGGAGAAGCCGCTTAGCGCGCCCTCATCATCAAATAGGGCTGTGATCGATTCGGTATTGAGGCTGGAAACAAGGCCACCTTTCCCATTGTTGTAGGAAAGCAACTGCCAGTCGGTATTCACCAAGGGTACGGGGTGATCGACCCGATAGGTTAATACAACCTGGCCGTCGGCGTCAGCCATCTGCAGTTGCTCGCCGGAAATCTCATAGGTTGCGGCATTTGCGAGTGCAGCAAGATAGTCAGTCTCCTGTGCCGACACTTGCTCCGGGCAAGCCCTCATTGTTACAGGGCCTATCTCGATGGCTATATTGTTGCCGCTTGTCTCGTAGCTACCCGAATATTGATTACAACCAGTGCTACCGGCTATGCCGCCCTCTTCAAATTCGGCTGTCGGGCGAGTTCCAGGAAAAATCGGAACGATCTCGCCATCACCGTTCAGGTAGCTTTCAAGCACCCATAGCTTACCATCGAGATCGCCGGCTTCGCTATCGTTTATGGCGGGCTCGTGCAACGGGCCAATATCAGGTGCAGGCGCCGGACCTGAAACAGGGCCACAGGCAGCCAAAACGAGCGAGATCAGTATCCCGGCAACGCCAAGCCAGATTTTTCTATTTTTTTGTCGAGTTATCATAGGGTTACCTCACAAGGGAAATCAGTACAAATTGAGTTTAGGTTCAGTTTCTGAGACGGAGAAAACGTTTCCAGAGTTCCATGTAACACACCATTCTTTGCCATCACACTACATTGCTCACATCATCGATGTTTCGTGAAGAGACTATATCATCATGCAGTAGGTGTTTACAAACAGGAGCGGGTGTCAGATACAGAACTAAAGATCAATGACTAAGAGATTGAAGGTTGAAGGCTGAAGGCTGAAGGCCGATTTATCCCAACTTTAGCTGCCGCAACCTGATAATAGGTATGCGAGCCTTTCTTCGACATGGATGGTACTTTTTTTTGATTGACGTTGCCCTTGTGATAGTATGCTGAGGCTAATATGAAATATCAGGTTACCCTTATATTTCAACAATGGATATCCCATCTTATGAGAACGCAAACAACCAGCAACGAAAGTGTTGAGATGTACTTGAAAACCATCGCCGAACTGAGCGACTGTGGTTCGACAGTGGTTATTGCGCGTGTAGCCGAACGGCTGGGCGTCACGCCGGTATCTGCCAACGAGATGATGAAACGCTTGGTCGCTCAGGATTTCATCTCACATGAACCCTATAAAGGTGTCGCTCTGACTGAACGCGGCCGTTGTATCGCCCTCAATGTCATCCGCAGGCAAAGGTTATGGGAACGCTTTCTGGTTGACCATCTCAGATTCAACTGGGCCGATGTTTACGAGGCGGCTTGTAGCCTTGAGCATGCCACCACTGACGAACTGGCCGACAGTCTGGCTGAGTATCTCGATCATCCTCGCACCTGCCCTCATGGTAATCCAATCCCGGAGGCTGATGGCAGTTTGTTGGCTGTGGAAAGTCGTTCATTGGATTCGCTGGAGGTAGGCGACGCGGCAAAGATCTTGTCCATCCAACCCACTGAAACAGAAGTCTTTGTCTATCTGCGTAAACGCAATATCATGCCCGACCGAATCGTGACCGTGATCGATATCGCACCGCTGGACGGGCCCATCACCCTGCGGTTGGGCGAGGTAGATGTGTCATTGGGCTTGGCCATGGCGGCACTGGTTATGGTTGTTCCACTTAAGGATCAAACAATTTCGGGTGAAAAGCTAATAGACGAATCGTTGGTCACTCCATGAAAGGTGAGCGCAATGATCATAAGCTACGTGCTCAAGGCGTGGAGACTCTTACTTGAACTCTCCGCCCCGTCCAAAAATCAGATACAGACACGCTTGGGTCGCTTGCAAGACAAGTGATTTAATTGGCGAGCACCCCCTCATTATGCAAACATCCATTGGCGAAATATGTGTATTGGTCAGATACACTTTACTCAAATGGCCCACCTCTTTTTCGGGGCCGACATCCCCGAATGACGGGGTTTCACCTGCGAGAATGTCTGATACTGGGGAAGTTCGTTCCTCAGCCGAAGTGCAACATGTGCTTGCCTAATACACATTGGCGAAATATGCTAACAAAACCTATAAAAATAATCCTCACTATACTTGCAATGACACTGTCTGTCGCCTGCAACGGCGCGGCTACAGCCCCTGTCTCAACGGCCGCACCTTCGTCGGCAACGGCCACTGACGAGGATGCGACCGCCGATCCCGGTACACTGGTTATATATTCTGGTCGTGCGGACAGCCTGGTTCAACCCATCATTGATCAATTCGCCAAAGATACCGGCATCGAGGTCCAGGTACGCTATGGAGGCACCGCTGAAATCGCCGGTGTCTTGCTGGAAGAGGGTGAAAACAGCCCGGCTGATATCTTCTATGCCCAAGATCCAGGGGGGTTGGGCGCGGTACAGGCTGCCGGGATGCTAGCCCAGTTGCCTGAAAGCATTCTATCTAGCATTCCACCCCGATTCGCTTCTGATAGTGGTGAGTGGGTCGGTGTCTCGGGCCGTGCCAGGGTCATTGTGTACAACACAGATAACATCGCCGAACCCGAAACCCAACTACCTGCCGATCTGTGGGGATTCACGGAACCAGAGTGGAAGGGGCGTCTTGGATGGGCGCCCAGCAATGGCTCCTTCCAGGCCATGATCACTGCTCTGCGTGCAACCTGGGGCGAGGAAAAAACAGCCGAATGGCTACAAGGAATTCAGGCCAATCAACCCACGGTTTATGCCAAAAATACCCCCATCGTCGCTGCTGCTGGTGCAGGTGAGATCGACGCCGGATTTGTCAATCACTACTATCTTTACCGTTTCTTGAGCGAAGAGGGAGAATCCTTCAAAGCGCGCAACTATTTCTTACCTGGTGGTGGCCCTGGTTCACTCATCATGATTTCGGGTGCAGGCATTCTCGAGACTGCGCCCAATGCTGAGAACGCAATAAAATTCGTTGCCTACCTGCTAACCGAGAGTGCACAGAAATACTTTGCAGGGGAGACCTTCGAATACCCGGTTGTCAACGGTGTAACAACCATTGTAGAACCTCCTTTAGAAGTCTTGGACGCGCAGGCTTCCGGCATCCCGCTTGCCGATCTGGCAGACCTGCAAGGAACCCAAGAGATGCTCATTGATTTAGGAATCATAGAGTAAGGCGAATTCCATAAAATAACGATCCAGAGATTTGCGCTATTGAGGAATTCGCTTGAGGCTTTTTCAGGTTGAATTGGATCATTATTTTGCTGAAAAAGCCTAAATCGAACCCGTCAACCCCGGTTATCTGAGTCCCTGAGGCAACTCTCAACTCTATGAATGCATTAGCAACGCCATCTGCCCGACAACAGACAAAACGACGTATCTGGCATTTTTGTGGGCGTCTGGGTTCTTCACAACATTGGATTCTACTCGGTTGTGCAGCACTTGTGGGTGCCCTGGTGTTATTGGTGCCTGCGTATTTGTTGATTCGCATGAGTGGTGCTTGGGCGGAAACCTGGGAGACTCTGGTCAAGCCACACACATTGACCGTACTCGGTAACACAGTGGGATTGGCGGTGGCGGTCACGATTGCGGCCGCTGTTATCGCCGTCCCCATTGCCTGGTTGACAACGCATACCGATCTGCCCGGACGGCGGGTTTGGGCGATATTGACGGCATTGCCATTGGTTATTCCGAGCTATGTTTTCGCCTATTTGTTTGTTTCCGTTCATTCCCCCAAGGGTTTGTTGCAACAGCTGTTAGCACCCTTCGGCGTCGAGCGACTCCCCCCCATTTACGGATTTCCCGGCGCCTTCTTGGTCCTGACACTGATCAGCTACCCCTACACGTTGCTTACCGTTCGCGCTGCCATAGCGCGCATGGACCCAGCGCTTTTAGAAGCGGCAAGAAGTTTGGGACTTTCTCCGGGCGAAGCCTTTCGCCGGGTAACCCTACCTTACTTGCGGCCGGCTATCTTGGCGGGCAGTTTGCTGGTGGCACTCTATGTCCTGCGCGACTTCGGCGCTGTGACGATGCTGCAATATAGCACCTTCACTCGTATCATATACAACCGCTATTTGAGCTACCAGATGGATGCGGCCGCGGCAATGGCCTTTGTATTGGTGTTATTGACGGCCGTGGTGTTGCTGCTGGAGTGGCGAGCAAGAGGTAACAGCCAGTACGCGCGTGTCGCAGTTGGCGCAGCACGGCAGATGCGGCCCACCACGCTTGGCAAATGGAAATGGCCCTCCCTTGTTTTCGTGGCATCCATCGTGCTATGGGCCCTGATTTTGCCTGTCGGCGGCCTGCTGTATTGGTTCTGGCGCGGACTGAATCAAGATTGGGCGGTCCGACAAGCCGGCGCCGCAGTCACGATAACTCAATATTTGGCCAGTTTGCTGGAACCGGCTTGGAATTCACTCTCGGTGGCGGCGATGGGCGCGATCCTGGCGATTGTTTTCGCCCTGCCGATTACGATTTTGGCGGTTCGCCGTCCCGGGCGCGCCAGTTCTTTCTTCGAACGTTTGACCTATGCTAGTTTCGCATTACCTGGCATCGTGGTAGCGCTGGCCTATGTCTTCTTTGGCGTGAACTACGCGCGCCCCCTCTACCAAACCATGCCGATGCTACTGGCTGCCTATGTGGTGTTGTTCATTCCGCAAGCGGTGGGGGCAGAACGCGCATCTTTGATGCAGGTGCCACCCAGTATGGAGGAGGCGGGACGCAGTTTGGGGAAACGATCGCTCACCGTATTTCGGCGTATCACGTTGCCCCTGGTGCGACCAGGTATTATCGTTGGCGCCATACTCGTATTTCTAACGATCATGAAAGAACTACCGGCTACCCTGATCCTTAGCCCACTGGGATTTAACACCCTGGCAGTACAGGTGTGGTCGAACATCGGCGAAGCGTTTTTTGCACGGGCGGCCGCACCGACCCTATTGCTGGTACTTTTCTCATCCCTACCTCTGGCCTGGCTGACCTTGCGAGGGAAGCATGAACGATAGGGTCGTCGTTTGCCGAGATCTGCACAAGTCGTTTGCTGATCTTGCTGTGGTGCAAGGGCTGAGCTTTGCTATTTCACCGGGGGAAATTCTAGCTTTGTTGGGACCTAGCGGTTGTGGAAAAACGACGACGTTAAGACTGATCGCCGGCTTTGAGCGCTTGGATATTGGCCATATCGAGATAGCCGGCCGCCTGGTCGCCAATAGCCAGACATCTGTGCCAACCGAAAAACGTCACGTGGGGGTGGTTTTTCAGGATTATGCAATTTTCCCCCACCTCAGCGTAGGTCAAAATGTAGCGTTCGGAGTACCCAAGGGCAAGCAGGCGAATCAGCGTGTCGACGAGATTCTCTCACTGGTCGGCCTGGCCGGTCAGGATACTCAGATGCCCCACCAGCTTTCCGGGGGGCAGCAGCAGCGGGTGGCGCTGGCACGAGCGCTGGCGCCGCAACCGGACATCTTATTGCTGGACGAACCGTTTTCCAATCTCGACGCCGCCTTGCGTACAGAGGTACGGCAAGAGGTACGTGGCCTGCTCAAACAGAGTGGTACTACGGCGATTTTCGTAACACACGATCAGGAAGAAGCCCTTGCCATTGGAGATGAAGTGGCAGTCATGAAGGATGGCCGAATTCAGCAGATCGACACACCGGAAGCCATCTTCCATCGACCTCAAACCCGCTTTGTTGCCGAATTCATGGGGCATACAGATTTCATTCCAGGGACGACATCAGATCGTGGCGTAGTCACAGCTATCGGCCTGCTGCCACAACTATGTGATCTTCCCAGCGGGACAACGGTCGAAGTTGCCGTCAGACCTGACGATGTGCGGCTTGAAAAAATCGAGGACCGAGGCGCATCTGATGCCAATCTAGGCCGCATCCTCTCCCGCCAATTCATTGGCATTGCCAACATTTATCGCGTTGGGCTGCCCGATGGTACGGCCGTACATAGTTGGGTGGATCACACGACAGATCTTTCCGCAGGGACAACTGTGCGCGTACATTTGGGACACGGACATGCCCTTGCCTGTTTTCATGGTGGGGAGTTGGTTCCGTGCTGAATCATACCTACTCAGGATTGTTGAACCTATGGCCTCTTGGTCTAGGCTATTTCAGAGCATCATTTTTTGGATTTCACCTTAGAACCACGATCAAACATCACACCCCCAACCCAAGAAGAAAATCGATCAGGCTATGACATTTGATGAACGTCTCAAATTGACGACAGAAGCATTCAGAAATAAATTTGGCCATAACCCGGCCCTCATTGCCCAGGCTCCAGGCCGGGTTGACCTCATGGGCAGCCATACCGATTACAACATGGGTTATGTGCTCACGATGAGCATCGACCGCAACACCTGGATTCTGGCTCGACCCAGATCGGATCATCTCGTACAGATTACCTCGCTCAACCTGCCGGGCGAAAGCACATTTTTGTTGGATGATATCGAGCACGACACCCTCACCCCTTGGAGCAACTATGTTCGAGGGGTCGCCAAAGCAATGCAAGAAGCGGGTCACAGCTTGCGGGGATTCGACGGCCTGGTGCATAGCACCATCCCCTTTAGCAGCGGGCTGAGTTCTTCCGCAGCGATCGAGATGGCCACGGTGGTCGTGTTCAAGACACTGTCCCAGCTGGGGATCGACTCCGTTACTATGGCCTTGCTCGGACAACAGGCCGAAAACCAATTCGTCGGTGTCAATTCCGGCATTTTGGATCAATACAGTTCGGCCTTGGGCGAAAAGGGTTGCGCCCTTTTGCTTGATTGCCGAGCCTTGACCAGCCACACCATGCCCGTTTCACAAACCATTCAACCTGTTATTTGCGATACCAAAGCCAGGCGCGAATTGACCGGATCGGAATACGACGAGCGTCGTGCCCAGTGCGAAGAAGGCGTGCGTATTTTGCAGCAGTTTTACCCAGATGTCGCAGCGTTGCGTGATGTGACAATGGCACAGTTCAAAGCGCACGAAGCAGAGCTACCGGCAGTGGTGGCCCGACGCTGTCGCTTTATCATCGAGGAAAATCAGCGCGTACTCGACCTGGCCGAGGTCCTCCCCAGCGGCGACTACGACAGACTTCGTGCCTTAACCGACGCATCTTATTTGGGCGCCCGGGACCTTTACGAGATCGGGGCGCCGGCAATGGAGGCGATGATGCAGGCGATGTTGGC
Organism: Chloroflexota bacterium; assembly: GCA_024224665.1. Classification (GTDB taxonomy): domain Bacteria; phylum Chloroflexota; class Anaerolineae; order J102; family J102; genus PIVW01. The sequence continues at coordinate 14,531 of JAAENG010000026.1, forward strand.
AGGACCTGGTGTTATTGGGGCACGTCAAGCCGGGGCCGGGTTTGGCGGCTGTATGGTCGCTTTTGTCGAAGCCAGCGAAGTCGATTTATTTGCAGCGCGGGTAAGTACGCACTATGAACAAGCGACCGGTATCACACCGGCAGTCTATGCGGTTTCTCCGGCGCCGGGTGCAGGTCTATTAACCTCAGTTCGGGGTTAAAGACAGGCTCACGGATTTACAAGGATTAACACGGATAAATACACCATTGAGTCATCACTGACGACATTCTAGCCTTGAAGAATCCGTGTCATCCGTGTTTATCCGTGAGCGGCAATAGAACTCCGAACTCAGGTTACTAGGTGAGAAGCAGAAATGAATCGACGGTCGCTAAAACATCCCCGCTACCAAGCGCCAGACTTGCGCCACAAAAAAGATCACCACCAAGCCCATAACCAGGGGCAAAAAGGATGACACCACTGACCATTTCCTGCTGCCGGTCTCTTTGTAGATGGTGAAGATCGTCGTACTGCACGGATTGTGGAGCAAACTGAAAAGCATCAAACAGACTGCTGTGAGCAAGGTCCAACCACCGGCAACCAGGAGACCTTTGGTCGCGCCCAGAGAATTCAACTCGAACATAACGCCTGCACCCTCACCGACATCTCCAACACCCAACACCAACACCGTGAGCATCAAGATGGTGGGGATGACGATCTCGTTGGCGGGTATGGCAACAATAAAGGCCACAAGAATGATGCCGTTGAGTCCGAGAAGCAATCCTACGGGATCAAGAAAACTGACTAAGTATTCGGCGATGGTAACGCCATCAATCGTGACATTGGCAATCAGCCAGATCACGGCGCCTGCTGGGGCAGCAAACACGATCGCCCGCCACAACACAAAGAGCGTACGGTCGATCAAAGAGGTGTAGAGCGTTTGTAAAATTCGGGGAGGGCGATAGGGGGGTAGCTCGAGGCTAAAAGTCGAGACCTGTCCCCGTAGCCAGGTTTTAGAGAGGAAGCCAGACACCAGGAATGTGAGTACAATACCGAGAAAGGCAATAGCCATGACCGCCAACGCCGATATCAGGCCGGCTACATGCGCGGGCACTAGAGCGCCGATAAAAAGCGTGGCAATAAGAATCTGCGTGGGCCAGCGGCCGTTGCACAGGGCAAAGTTGTTGGTAATGATGGCAATCAAGCGCTCGCGTGGGCTATCAATGATTCGAGTTGATACCACACCGGCGGCATTACAGCCGAATCCCATCATCATGCTCAATGACTGCTTGCCGTGTGCACCCGATCGCTTGAATACATTGTCGAGGTTAAAGGCGACGCGCGGGAGATAACCGAAATCCTCGAGCAAGGTAAAGAGGGGGAAGAAAATCGCCATAGGGGGCAGCATAACTGCTACCACCCAGGCGGTGGCCAGATAGACGCCGTCGATCAAGATTCCCGATAACCACCAGGGCGTACCGATAGCAGTGGCTATAGTATGAAGCCAGGGATAGATGATATCAAGAAGAATATAAGCCAGGGCTTGCGAGGGGTAATTGGCGCCGACAATGGTAAGCCAGAAGATCAACATAAATAGCAACGCCATGATCGGGAAACCCCATAGGCGGCTGGTGACAATGCGATCGATGGAGCTGTCCAGATCAAATCGTGGTTTCTCATCTGGCCGGGTGACGGCACGGCCCACAATGCGGGCAGCATCATGGTAAATATCCTCCATCAATTGCTCATGCAGATCGGGTCCTATCTCCCAGCGCAATGCTGTGGCGGCCGCTAGAATGTCTTCGGCATTTACGGCAGGCTCCTGTTCATTGGGGATGAGCGTTCCGCCAAGGGCGGCTGTGGATGCAGTCACTATGGATACTCCCTTATCGGTAGAGCTATACGCCAGAAGAGCGGCGATTCAGGTGTCTGTGCGGCATGTTGCATGTCTTTGTAAATGGAATGATACGATCGCCGCTTGAGGCAGGATCCGCGTCGACTGGGTTCTGTCATACAAGCGTTCATGATGCAGCAGGCTGCAGGCGCAAAGAGAGGTCTTCAGTCGCTTGCTCAGGATCGCCATTCGAAAGGTCGCCCAACTCGCCATTTCGTAGGGCTTCGGCGATATGTTCATCACCGTCCAACAGCCTAAGCGCCACCCAGCGAGCGTTGGGCAGTCTTGGGTAGAGTTGGTTGATAAGCGCAACAAGTTGCGAGATCGCTGAGGTCAGAGCGGGTGAATCACTGCGCACACGGTGCGGCTTACACACGGTGCGCCCAGTAGCAACATCATCGATGGCCTGTAGTAACTGGGGCATGCCTTCACCTTGCCGTGCAGCAGTAGGCACGACTGGAATGCCCAGATCACGGGCCAGACGACGCTCATCGATCTGAAATCCATGCCTTCGCGCTTCATCTACCAGGTTGAGACAGAGTACCACCCGATCGGTGATCTCCAATACCTGCAGTGTGAGATTGAGATTGCGTTCCAGGCGCGTGCTGTCGACGACGACTACGGTCACATCAGGCTGTCCGAACAGGATGAAGTCACGGGCCACTTCTTCATCAAGGCTGGTGGCGAGTAAAGAATAAGTGCCGGGAAGATCGACAACTTTGTAACGATGGTCTGCGTAGACAAGCCCTCCCTCGGCTCGGGCCACAGTCTTGCCCGGCCAATTGCCCGTATGCTGGCGCAAGCCGGTCAGGGCGTTGAAAACGGTGCTTTTTCCTGTGTTGGGATTGCCCGCCAACGCAATAACGTAGTCTGAATCACTCATATCTACGCCGAGTTTGCGTAAATTGGCGGCATTGTGTGCTGGGCAAGTCGCACAGCCGGCAGAGGGCAACGATTGTTGTGTCGTCATAGTGTTACACCTTGTAGGCGTTCGATATTGATAAATCCCGCCTGTTCCTTTCTTAAAGCGATGAGCGTATCACGGATCAGGTAGGCGGTTGGATCACCGCTAGGGCTCTTGAAAGCAGCTTCGACATCAACTCCGGGTAAGATGCCCAGGTCCATGAGCCTCCGGCGTTCTGCGCTACGACAGGCTTTGGAGATACTCAAAACGGTAGCTCGCTCCCCTTTTTCCAAGACGTATAGTCTCTCACCTGGAGCGGGCTCGGTTTCGGTAGCTTGATCTTCGATTGCTACGACGGAGATATTAGCTGCCAACAACGGGGCCAGGACATGCTCATCGCCGTCAGCCCAAAAGCGAAGGCGATGCGGCTCCTTTTCCAATATCTGAATTTCCAATCCCGGATAAAGACCCTCAGCCACCAACTGCGCGAAAACAACTTCTGGTTCATCTTCGAGATGCACTATCTGTGATGTCGTTCCAGCCTCGAATGTTGTCAACGGTTGGCCGCCATGCGGATAGAGCGCGCCCTCGGCTGTCGGAATCGGATCCCCATGAGGATCATGCGTGGGATTACCAAGGCTGGCCGAAAGCGCGTCGATTTCTGTAGGTTGAAGTCTGTGCTCCAGGTACTCTGCCTGCCCATGCCACTCGGCCTCGGTAAAACCGGTCTGGTCGGCAAGATAGCGTTCCCAGAGACGATGAGCACGAATGATATGCAGAGCCGCATCCCTACCCACGGGTGTTAATCTCAGACCCTCTTTGTCAACCACTACCAGGTCCAGTGCTTCCATCTGTGATAGGAGTTCAGCCGCGTCATTTGTCGTGATGTTCAGATCGCCGGCCACACTCTGTACAGTGGCGGGGTGGCCAGCGCGCTCGGCTCTGTGAATATGCTTGAGTGCATCTTCACGCAGTACTCGCTCGGTCATGCGCCGCCCTCGCTGCCAGCGCGAGAATACACCTCTTTCGGGCCAAAATATGAAGGCGATTGCACCTATTAGAGCAACTGCAATCATCAGCGTGAGCAAGGGATCGGGCATATGTGTAACTCCTACACTGCTTTGAAAATCAAAATGCAAAAGGCAAAGTGTAAAAGGCAAAGTGTAAAAGGCAAAGGTGTTGTGTTGTTCGCTGTTGCGAAAATAACGCCAGCCATTTACACCGTTCCTGGTGAGTAGACGAACATGTTGGCTGCTTCAAAGCGACTCTGGCTTTGCTTTTTTTCATCATTGCCAAATGTCGAAAATATGACAATATTTAGCTTTGCCTAAATTATAATGGTACGTTCATAGATGTGTCAAATCCATACCTGCCTGTATGTAGAGCACTCCATTGGCACATCGTTCACCTACCAAAGTGAAAGAGAACAAGCGCTGATCTATGGTAGCTCAACAGGATCTCGTCTGGTCTTAGAAAAACACGACTTGGGGATTGCGTGGTGTTTGTGCTAACGAAATATGTCTTTCAAGTATACTCAGCACGGTCATAAAAGAGCATGTATATCGTAGCAATATGTAGACATAAGCCTTGGATACTGCTAGAATCTTGCGCTCTTAGTCCTCTCACAAAATAGCAGGAGCGCAACAATGATCGAGATAGAATTCGATTC
>JAAENG010000027.1 GCA_024224665.1 Chloroflexota bacterium
GGAAAAGGGAGTTCCGTCGGAGAATCAACTGCGGCGTACGGTCTTGACAGCGGCCTTTCCAGGTAAGATAGCGATTCGGCCCATGCAAAATGTGCTAGAGGAGGCTTTTGGCCAGTCTCTGTATTGGTCAGATACACTTTACTCAAATGGCCCACCTCTTTTTCGGGGCCGACATCCCCGAATGACGGGGTTTCACCTGCGAAAATGTCTGCTACTGGGGAAGTTCGTTCCTCAGTCGAAGTGCAACATGCGCTTGACTAATACATTTTCTTCAAAACCGCTTCGGGTAATGAGCCAGTGCGAGAATGCTAAATCAACAACATTTGGGCAGCAGCCTGGATGATTTTCTTGAAGAAGAAGGGCTGTTAGCAGAGGCCGAGGATGTAGCAACGAAACGAGTCCTTGCCTTCCAGATCGCTCAAATCATGCATGACCAGCAGTTATCAAAAGCGGAAATGGCGAGACGAATGGAGACCAGCAGAGCTGCAGTGGACAGACTGCTGGATCCTGACAGTGAATCGGCCACGTTGGCGACGCTTGAGAAAGTTGCGTTTGCACTCGGCAAGCGGTTGCATATCACGTTTGTGTGAGTCTTCGATCCAGTAATCAAAATCGTAGGCACTTTGATGCCAACATTTTACTCCACCATCTCCCTCTTCTCCCCCGCCATCATCAATCCCAACTCCTCAATCGTAATTTCATCATTGTTGACAATGCCCATGATCTCGCCACCGAAGAGCACGACGATGCGGTCGGACAGGGCTTTGACCTCGTCCAGATCTTCGGAGATGAGCAGCGTAGCCAGACCCTCGGAGCGCTGTTTGAGTAACTGATTGTGGATGTACTCGGTGGCGCCGATATCCACGCCGCGGGTTGGCTGGGCGGCGATGAGCACGTGCGGGTTACGGGCCAGCTCACGTGCCAAAATCAATTTCTGGATGTTACCGCCGGACAAGTTTTTGGCAGGGGTATCACTACTGGGCGTTTTCACGTTAAAGTCTGAGATCAGTTGGCGGGCGTGCTCGGCAATGTACTTGAAATTAAGAAAAATACCGTTGCTGTAAGGCTTGCGCCCGTGATCCTGTAGAATGAAATTCTCTGCCACAGAGAAATCCTTGACCACGCCGTCATGCATGCGCTCTTCGGGGATGTAGGAGAGGCCGATGTCGTACATTTGTGTAGGCAACAGGTTGGTTACATCCCGCCCTTCCAGTGTGATAGTACCCTCCGAGACCTCGTGAAGCCCGGCGATGGTACGGGCCAACGGACGCTGACCATTGCCCGAAACGCCCGCTACACCCACGATTTCGCCACTCTGAATCTCGAAGCTGGCGTTCTTGAGGATGGTTTGGCCATCTTCATTTTCGGCACTGACGTTGTCGATCTTGAGGCGTACATCGCCGATCTCCCGCGGTGGCCTCACTCGCTCCATCAGCACCTCTCGCCCTACCATCATGTTGGCGAGATCAATTTTCGTGACATCGGCGGTCTGCACCGTACCAATGGCGCGGCCATCTCGCAACACCGTTACCCGATCGGTCAGGGCGGTTATCTCGTCCAGCTTGTGCGATATGAAGATCAAGGCATGGCCATCCGCCGCCATCTGCCTGAAAATCACAAAAATATCATCCACTTCCTGCGGTGTCAACACGGCCGTAGGTTCATCCAGCACCAACAGCGCCGCCCCCCGGTACAGCGCCTTGATGATCTCCACCCGCTGCCGTTCGCCCACCGCAAGCTTGGAGATGATGGCGTTAGGGTGGACTTGCAGGCCATATTTGTCGGCCAGCTCGCGAATCCGCTCCGAAACTACATCCAAATCCATGCGCGGCTCGCGCGAAGATTTCAGACCTAGTGCCACGTTTTCGGCCACGGTGATGTTGTCTACGAGCATAAAATGCTGGTGGATCATGCCGATGCCGTAGTTGATCGAATCGGTGGGAGAATCGATTTGGATCAGATTACCGTTGAGGAAGATCTCACCCTCTTCCGGCTGATAGAGACCGTAGAGGATCTTCATCAACGTGCTTTTTCCTGCGCCGTTTTCCCCCAACAGGGCGTGGATTTCCGTGGCCTTCACATCGAAATCTACGCGATCGTTGGCCAAAACGCCGGGGAATCTCTTGACGATGCCCCTCATTTCCAACGTCTCGATACGTGGTAAGCCGGAAGGAAGAAGGTTGTTTTCGGTCATGAGAATAGCCTCTTGGGTGAGGGAGTTGGCGAAAAGATGTTAGTACCTAGATAATCGGGTTCTTGTACGATGGGCAAGAAATTTGGACAGGATTAACGAGATTAACAAGATTAGATTTTGAAAATCCTGAAGATCTTGTTAATCTTGTCTATTCTTTGATTGGTTCTGGCTCGTTCAGGTTAGGAGCTCTAGAGAATTGCGGATTGTGGATTGCGAATTGGTCAATGCCAATTGACTTGTGTTCGAGTTTCGGCCAGCACACGTCCTTTGCGGATCACGTACCGCCTATCGGGTTGGCGGCGCAGGGCCTCGACCGCGGAACGCGCATCCAAAACGACGAGGTTGGCTTCGGCGCCGGCGCGGATGCCGTAGTCAGGCAGTGGCCACAGTTTAGCAGCGTTGTAGCGGGGCATGTCGAAGGCGGCCTGGATTTCGCCGGGTGCGCCCAAATGGGCGGCATGAGCGGTGATCAGTGCCACTTCCAGTGGATCCATTTTGCCGAACGGATAAAACATGTTCTGCACGTCATCCTGACCACAGGCGACGTTGACGCCCGCTTCCAGCAATTCTTTGATACGGGCGATGCCGCGAGGTTTAGGGTGGGAATGTCCGCGCCCTTCGAGCATCAGATTGATGGGCGGGTTAGGGATGATGTGGATGCCGGCGCGCTGAACCTTGTCTATCACCCGCTCCGCCAGCCTATCATCCCAGGCCGACATGGCGCAGCAATGACCCGCGCACACCCGACCCTGCCAGCCGGTCTCCAGCGTTTTCTCAGCCAGAAGTTCCAACGAGTGCCAGTACGGGGCGTCGGTTTCGTCGATATGCATATCCACATCAGCATTGTAGGTTTGGGCGATCTCAAAAGCGATCTCGATGTGGCGAGCGGCATCATCCATGTTCCGCTCGCCGTGGGGCATGCCGCCAACCAGATCACAGCCATTTTCCATGGCCTGCCACATCATAGCCACCGCTTCGGGGTTACGGGCCATGCCCAATTGCGGAAAAGCGACAAGCTGAATGTCGATGATATCCTTGTAGGCTTCACGCGCTGCTGCCACACCGTCGAGGATGCTCAACTTGGCGATGTGGTCGATATCGACATGGCTGCGCAGCCAGAGCACGCCGTTGGCCACTGCCGAGCGGATGACTCGGCCCGACCGTTCCACAATGTCCTCGACCGTAAGATCATGTTTGACCCGCGCATAAAGATCGATGGCCTCGCCCAACGTGCCACTCTGGTTGATGTGACCATCCCAGAGATAGGCGTTTTCAAGATGAAAGTGGGATTCAACAAAGGGTGGGGATATCATCCTCCCTTCGGCGTCGATCTCCCGAGCGCCAGAAGGCAATCCACCCGCAGCGACCGCGCTGATCACATCGCCCACGATGCCGATTTCGAGTGGTGCACCGGTTATGTCGGATATGCCATTGCGGATAACGAGGTCCATGAGGGGCTTAGGATTAAAGATTGAAGATTGAGGACTGAAGATTGAAGATTCTATTCTGCTGCATCCTTCATGCAATCTTGAATCTTCAATCTTTAGCCATTGAAAACAGCCACAAACAGCAGACAGACTTTCAATGCAACATACGCTTGCTGCCTGCTGCCTGCTGTTTGTGGCTGACAACTCACTACCGTGGATCAATCACGATCTCGATGGAGCCGTCGACGATGCCCTGCTCGATCTCCTTGGCGATCTCGACTGCTTCCGCGGGCAGGTTGTCGTTGTAGATCATCTTCTGGCCGCCATTGGCGAGCGTTAATTGCAGTACTCGGCCACCCGGTTCACCGGCCTGGTTCGAAGTGATGATGTCCAGCAGGGTGGGTTGCCAATCGTACAGCACCGTCGCCACCACGATTTCTGGGGCCAGCGGGGTCTGATCGGCTGCAATACCCATCCAAGGAATGCCCTTATCCTTGGCGACGCCGATGGCGCCCACTACCTGCTGCGATGAACCGGTAAGAACATCGGCTCCAGCCTGGATGTGGGTATTGGCTGCCTCAGCCGCCAGGGCTGTGTCGCCAAAGGAACCGGTAAAGGAAACATTCACCTTGATGTCCGGGTTGGCGTCACGCACGCCGGCCAAGAAGCCATCCACATGAAGCTTGGCATCACCGGCGTCCACAGGTCCTACCAGACCAATGACGCCAGATTCGGTGAGATTAGCTGCCAGTACGCCTGTGACATAACCGCCCTCTTCCGCACGTGGTTCGTAGGCGAAGATGTTCTCGACTCCCTCTTCTTCACCCGTGTTGATGGTGGTTCCCCAGGCAAAGCTGGTGTCGGGATAGTCTGGTGCGATCTCGAACAGTGTCGTGCCGTATTGAGCACCATGAGAGATAACGATGTTATAGCCAGCATCGGCGTAGTCACGGATGGCGGAGGCAGCATCGGTCACGTTCCACATGTTCTCGGTGTAAGCGATCTCGAAGGCATCCTCCCCGTACGCGGCCTGCAACTCCAACAACGAATCATACATCGACTGGCTCCAGGAGAGATCGGTGATGGTGCTAGGCAGCACCACGGCGATGCGGACAGGATCGATGTCTGGCATTTCATCACTTGCCATGTCCATTGATTCACCGCTGATGACGGCCATCACGTCGATGGCGCCGCTAACGATCTCGCCTGCCGCGGCCTGGGCAGTGGCGACTGCGTCAGCGTCGATACCATCTGCGTAATTCATGACCAGACCTTCGTTCTTCAGGGTCAGGGCATAGGCTGTGCCGCCGTACTCGCCCGCCTGATGTTTCTTGATGATATCGGCGAGCACGCCTTCCCAATCATAGAGCTGGGAGGCCACCACGATGTCAGGGGCAAGAGAGCTTTGATCGGATTGAGTGCCCATCCAGGGGATGCCCTTGTCTTTTGCAACGCCAATAGCCCCTACCACCTGCTGTGCCGACCCGGTGAGGATATCGGCGCCGGCAGCGATGTGGGTGTTGGCCGCTTCCGCCGCCAGGGCTGTGTCGCCGAAGGAACCGGTGTAGCTGACGTTAACCTGGACATCAGGATTGGCATGCATGGCGCCGGCTAAGAAACCGTCGATGTAGAGCTTGGCGTCACCTGCTTCAACAGGTCCCACCACGCCCAGCACGCCTGTTTCACTCAGATTCGCCGCCAAGACGCCATTGATAAAACCACCTTGTTCGGCGCGAGCTTCGTAGGCAAAGATATTGTCGAGGCCCTGTTCGGCGCCGGTATCGGTGGCGGTGCCCCAGGCGAAGCTGGTGTCGGGGAAGTCAGGAGCGATCTCGAACAATGAGGTGCCATATTGCGTTCCGTGGGCAATGACGAGATCGTAATCATCATCGGCGTAGTCACGCAGGGCCGCTGCGGCATCGGTGACATTGAACATGTTCTCGGTAAAGGCGATCTCGAACATCTCTTCGCCACCGGCCTGTTCTTGCAGACTGGCCAGGGCGTCGTAGATTGCCTGGCTCCAGGCCAGGTCTGTGATGGTGCTAGGCATGACGATGGCAACACGCACAGCATCCATGCCGGACACATCGGCTTCGGCAGAGACATCTTCGACGGCCTCTTGCGCCGGTTCTTCGGTCTTGACCTCTGGTTCCGGTGCGGCTTGTTCAGGCTCAGCGTCACCACCGCCACAGGCAACCAGCACCAAACTGAGAATCAGCAGGGTGGTCAATAGCCATAGTTTCGATTTCATTTGTTTTCTCCTCGTGAAAGGTTGAGTGGATATGAAAAGATCAAAGGTTCAAAATTCAAGACTGAAGAGGGAGGATTTACAGAGCGCTGCCTTTATCTTCAAACCTAAATCATCAATCATCATTTACATTTTATGTTTCACCTCGCTCGAACGGCTTCGTCAACGCCGCCGGTTGCAAGGCCCGCCGGAAGGGTAACGCCAGTGCCACAATTGTCAGCAAATAAGGGAGCATAACGGCCACATCGGAGGGAATCGGCAGGTCGAGCACCTGCGCCCAAAGCTGGAGTGAGTTAATCGTGCTGAACAGGAGCGCTCCGATCAGCACCCCAACGGGACGCCAACTGCCGAAGTAGACCAGGGCTACGGCGATAAAACCTATGCCATTTGTCATGTTTTCCTGAAAAATGCCGAGCAGCGAGATGGAGAGTGAAGCGCCGGCGACGCCCGCCAGGGCCGATCCAAACATAACCGAGGCATAGCGCACGGCTGTAACGCTGACGCCCAGAGAATCGGCGGCCTCGGGAGTTTGCCCGACAGAGCGGATTTTCAGACCCCAGGTGGTTTTGTTGAGAATCCACAAGGAGATGGGGACAAGAGCGTAAGCGATGTAGGTGAGGATGCTGTGGTTAAAGAATACCGTACCAACGATGGGGATGTCGGCCAGACAGAAAGAACCGACGCAGAACCGGAGTTCGGAGAAGCCATCCACACCCTCGACTGTCCCCAGCATCGTCTTGAAGAGCAGGCTGGACATGCCCAGCCCAAACATGAACAGGCCGATACCACTGATGCCTTGCTCAGCCTGAAAGGTGATGCTTACCACCGCCATGATCAAGCCCATGAGGAGACCGACGACGAGCGCTGCTAATACACCCAGCCAGGGGCTGCCCGTTTGGAAGGTGGCGTAGAAGCCGAAGAAAGCACCCATCAGCATGATGCCCTCGACGCCCAAATTTAAAACACCTGATCGTTGGCCAAACATCTCGCCGATGGCAGCAAAGAGGTAAGGTGTCGCCAACCGAATGCCTGAGTGAGCGATTCCCAAAATGATGGCTAAGATAGTCAGTTCTCCGGTCATGCGCTCACCTCCGCTGTGGGCTGGGTGGAGACGGTATCTGGGTCGTTGTCATCCCCTGGGTCGGCATCCACCGCAATCCGGCGATTTTGGCGTTTGCGTACGAAGTAGTCGGTGCTGACAACAAAGAGCACCACCAGCCCCAGAAGCGCCACAGTCAGCACCTGGGGCACTTGCATCGCCCGTTGCATCTTATCTCCTCCCACCAGCAAACCTGCAAAAAGAATCGAGGAGGGGATGATTCCCAATGGGTGCAACTTTCCGAACAGGGCGGCGACGATGCCGGTAAAACCGTAGCCTGCCGAGACTGCTGTTGGCTCGAACATGCGGTGGTGTAGCCCTAATATCTCTACCGCTCCGGCCAAGCCGGCAAAAGCGCCGCTCAATGTCATCGACAACACCATCGTGCGTTTGACATTGATGCCGGCGTAGCGGGAGGCGTGGAGGTTGAGGCCTACTGCCCGGATACGATAACCAATGGTCGTGCGCCACAGGAAGATGTACACCAAAATCGCCATGATCACGGCAAAGATGAAGCCGCTATGCAGCCGCGTCGGTTCCGCCAAAACACCGTAGATCTCTCCCAGATAGCCTTGTATCCCCATATCTTTCGCCCGTTCGGTAAATCCCAACGACTGGGCGATATCGGTGAAGCGGGGCAAATCCGCCTCTTTCGGAAGGCGGGCAGAATGGGGGATGTTGGTACCTGCCGCGACTTCCGCAGGGTCGATCATCGGCCCGCGCAGCAGGAAATAGCCCACTTGTATGGCGATCTGGTTCATCATGATCGTGCTGAGGATCTCGTTTACCCCCAACTGCGCTTTGAGGTAGCCCGGAATCGCACCCCAAATGCCTCCCATCAGCGCTCCTCCCATCAAACCAATGATGATCACCATCACACCAGATATGCGGTCACCCAGAGTAATGCCCAAATAGGTGGTAAATAGTGCCCCAACGATAAGCTGCCCCTCTGCGCCGATGTTAATCATACCACCCCGGAAAGCAATGGCGATGCCCAGGGCGACCAGCATGAGGGGAACAGACTTGACCAGGGTATCGGCCAGGCCGTTTTTGTTCCCAAACGCCCCGAACAACATCGACCGATACGCCTCCAATGGATTCTCGCCAAGGAGGAGGAGGATAATACCCCCGAACAGAAAAGCAGCCAGTACGGCCACAAAGGGTAGCGACGCGTCAACAAGACGGTCGACAAACTGACGATTCATTGGCGGATCCTTGAAGATGTGGGCGGTAGCGGTTTGGAAACCCTACGTGCGAACTCGATTGGATTGCACAATAAGTGCCGAGTATACCACGTGGTCTAAGAAACACTAGATCGAGAGAGAAACTGAACCAGCGAATTTTGACGTGCTGGAGCCGGAAAATAGCTTATCGCAGGAATCGTGAGCCTTGCGAACAAGCAGCATGAGTGTTGCCTTACCCTTCGCTATAGCCTTCGCTAAAGATATCGATCATGAGTTTGGGATCGCCCAGGGGATACAGGATCGGGCAGGTGCAGCCGTTGTCGATATATTCTCGTACCTTGGCTTTGACCTCGTCCGGCGAGCCACTGGCCGTACACATCTGCACCACGTCGTCCGGTACCAGATGCATGGCGTTCTCGATTTCCTCGTCGGTGGCCGGCCAGGTCAGCACCTGGTGGATCTCGTCCAGTAATTCCTCGCTCACACCACTGGCTTTCATCAAATGTGGTTGTTGGCCCAGGTACTGCGTCATCATCTTGCGAGCGCCATCCAGCGCCTTTTTGCGATCGTTATCCACAGAGCAGATCATCAGTTGTGGCCGGTCGATATCATCGATGGATCTGCCCGCCTTTTTGGCGCCCTTTTCCAGAGCATCCATTGCCCGCAGATTGTAGTCGGGATGCACCAGGTAATTGAGCACGGCCCCATCTGCGATCTCGCCGGTCATCTCCATCATCTTCATACCGGTGGCGCCAATGTAGATGGGTACGTTGCGCGGTTCTTTGCGGCCGTGCACGACATCGAGTTGAATGCCGTCCACATAATGAAACTCGCCATGGAAGGTGACATTCTCCATGTTGAGCAGGCGGCGCAACACCTCGACCGTTTCGCGCATCGCCGAAAGGGGTTTGCGGCGTTTGATGCCTACTTTGCTGGCTAGTGGATCCCACCAGGCGCCAATGCCACAGATAATGCGGTCAGGGGCCAGATCGTCCAATGTGAGGAATGTGGCAGCCAGCAAGCCGATATTTCGGGTCCAATTGTTGGTGACACCGCTTCCCACCTTCAGGGTGCTGGTGTGTGAGGCAAAGGCCGCCATGGGCACGATGGCATCGCGCACCAGACGGCTTTCTGCCTGCCAAACGGCCTCAAAGCCTTTGGATTCGGCGTACTTGCAAAGTTCGATGCCTTCGGTAATCTCGTGGGCATCCTGTAGATAGATGGCCATTCGGTCTTGTGCCATGGCGTGCCTCCGTGGGTGAAGAGTGGATAGGAGATGAGGTCAGTGCTACTGCGTGGTGCGTGGTGCGTGGTGCGTGGAGATAATTATAACGGAAGGGTTATTAGACGCGCTATTACAAGCGAGCCAGCGCCTCTTTGATCAATTTTAGGGCTTTGAGCAGATTTTCTTCTGAGTTGGCGTAGGAGAGTCTTAGGAATCCCTCGCCGTATTCTCCGAAGCAGGCGCCTGAAAGGAGGGCGATACCTGCTTCTTGCAATAGATAGTCGGCCAACTCTTGGCTAGATCGACCTGTGCCTTCGATGTTGGGGAAGACGTAAAACGCGCCTTTTGGCATCAGGCACTTGATGCCGGGGATCTCGTTCAAACCGGCCACGATCAGATCTCGACGCCTGCGGAAGGCCTGGACCATGTCGATTACAGCTTCCTGAGGTCCCGTGATCGCCTCGACACCCGCCATCTGTGTAAACGCGGCCGTGCATGAGTTGGAATTCACCATGAGTTTGGTGATCTGCTGAGCCAGATCAACCGGCATAATGCCGTAGCCCAGCCGCCAGCCGGTCATGGCATAGGTCTTGGAGAAGCCGTCGAGGATGATGGTCTGCTCGGGCATGCCGGGAGTGGCGGTGATGCTGGCGAATTCACCGTCGTAGAGCATGCGGCTGTAGATCTCGTCGGAGAGGACGGGGATGCTGCGGGCCAGGGCGACATCGGCCACTTGGGCCAGATCTTCGTCCGAGATCACGCCTCCGGTGGGGTTGGCTGGTGAGTTGAGAATGATCAGTTTGGTTTTGTCGCTGACCAGACTGCGCAACTCATCCGCATCGAAACTGAATTCATTCTCCATGCCCAGGCGCAGCGGCACCGGCTTGGCGCCCACAAAATTGATCATGGATTCGTAAATAGGAAAGCCGGGGTTGGGATAGATCACTTCATCACCGGCGTTGCAAAGGGCCAGCAAAGCGAAAAACATGATCGGCTTGCCGCCCGGGACCACCACAACCTGGTCGGGATGCACCGAGATGTTACGGGTGAGCGAGATCTCGCTGGCAATGGCCTCGCGCAGAGGCAGGATACCACTGGCAGGCGTGTAATGCGTGTGCCCCTGTTGCAGGGCTTGGACTCCGGCTTCGACGATATTGGCAGGCGTATCGAAATCAGGCTCGCCGATCTCTAAATGGATGATCTCTTTGCCTCGCGCTTCCAGGGCTTTGGCTTTGGCCAGGACTTCAAAGGCCGTTTCTGTGCCCAGACGGGTCATGCGGGTTGCTAGGTTCATGAGGTTTTGTTTGTTGTGATGGAAGGTTTTGGAATTGGGTGTTGGTGGTAATAAACTGAGGGGCGAGGATTGAAGATTGTCGCCCATCTGCAGACGATAGTCTTCAATCATTAATCATTAATCATTACCTTTTGATCCTACGCTTCTTCATTTTCATAGGCAACTTGCGACGACGGATGCCATCGTATTGGTAAAGGGCGTTGGCTACGGCGCCGGCGGTGGGTACCAAGCCGATTTCACCCACACCTTTGGCGCCGTAGGGGCCGTAAGGATCAGGTACCTCCACGCCGATGACTTCGAGTTCCGGCATCTCCTTGGCCCGAAGAATACCGCATTGGCGCAGGCGCGTGCTCTTGGGGCGGCCATTCTCCATCACCAATTCCTCGCTGATGGCATAACCCAGACCCATGTGCAGCGAACCCTCGAGCTGGCCTTCGAATAACATGGGATTGAAGATCTTGCCGGCATCATGCGCCGCCGTGATCTTGGCCACCTGGCCGTCATCATCCAATGTCACCAACTGCGTAGCATAGCTGTAGGAATAATGCGTATAGACCTTCTCTACCATGGCGCCGGGCTTGGTCGTCCAATCGACCACCCACTCACCGCGGTAGCGCTTGCCCACGAGATCGGCCAAAGAGTTGTTCTGCAGATCCCGTTTCAAGTCTTTGCAGGCGTCGATCAGCGCGTTCCCGACCAGTGAAGTGGCCCGAGAAGCGGTTGTCATCCCCGCCTCTTGTTCTGCGGCCGTATCGATCCGCACTTCCACAATGGCGGGGTCGATACCGGTCTCGTTGGCCAGCACCTGGGTGGCGATGGTGTTGACGCCCTGGCCCATTTCCGTCCAACCATGGTCGATGATGATCTTATCGGCCGCGACTATGGTGATCTCGGCTGAGGCCGCGTCGGGCATGCCGTTGCCGATGCCGGTGTTTTTGATGCCGCAAGCGATGCCGGCGTACCTGGCCGCGTAAAACGCATCTTTGACGGCCAACAGAGTCTCCCGCGCCCCGGCTCCACTTTCGATGACCTGGCCGGTGGCGGTCATGTCGCCATCCTGGATGGCATTGTCATAGCGGAATTGCCAGCGGTCGAAATTGCCTTGCTCGCAAAGATCGTCGATGCAACTCTCCAGGGCAAAGGCCGCCTGGTTGACGCCGAAGCCGCGCATGGCTCCGCAGGGCACATTGTTGGTGTAAACGGCGATAGCCTCGACATCGGTTACAGGCACGTGATAAGCGCCGGTGGCATGTCCGGCCGAGCGTTCCAACACTTTCATGCCCACCGAGGCATAAGCGCCAGTGTCGCCGATGAACTTTGCTTTCACAAAGGTGATCTTGCCTTCAGCATCGCAGCCCACAGCATAATCCATCCAGATGGGATGCCGTTTGGGATGCATGAGGATCGACTCGTCCCGCGTCAGCCTGAACTTGACCGGCAGCCCCAAAACAGTCGCAGCCAGCGCCGCATGCCCTTGCACCGACATATCTTCCTTTCCACCGAAACCGCCGCCATTGGGCACCAGGATCACGCGCACCTCCTCTTGCGATACGCCCAACAGCTTGGCGATCTGGATGCGGTCGTCATACACGCCCTGGCTCTGAGAGAGCACTTCCACCCCCTGGTCGCTGGGATAGGCGATGGCCGCTTCTGGTTCCATATAGCCATGCTCGATCCATTGTGTTTCATAGATGCCGGAAGAGATGTAGGCGGAATTCGCCATCGTGACATCGATATCGCCCCGGTTCGTGACGGTCGATGCCAGGATATTGCCCGCTTCGTGTAAATGGGGAGCTTCCGGTTTCATGGCCTCGTGCATATCGATGACCGGGTCTAACACCTCGTACTCGACCTCGATCAGTTCGACAGCTACACGAGCGCTGGCCTCGGTTTCGGCTACAACCGTCGCTAAGACATCCCCCACATAGCGCGTGATCTCCCCCTCTGCTACCATCAGGGGCCAATCCTGGCGGATCACACCGATCACTCGCTCGCCGGGCACATCCTCAGCTTTGAAGACGCGCAGGACGCCCTCGACTCGCTCTGCGGCACTGCTGTTGATGGCTATAACCCTGGCCCGGGGATGGTCGCTGAATCTCAAAGCGCCGTGCTTCAACCCCGCTAGCCGGATGTCATCCACATACTTGTGTTGGCCCAGCACCAGATCTTGCGCTTTATACTTGGGATGGCGAGTGCCGATCTTGCCGTTACCCTGTGGCGCAGGTACGCGCTCTTCCGTGCGGATCGCCTCCGCCGCGCACTGCACCGCCTCGACGATTTTCTTGTAGCCGGTACAGCGACAGAGGTGGGGTGTTAGCGCCTGTTCGATCTCACCACGAGAGGGATCAGAATTACGATTGATCAAGGCGTTGGACTGCATGACTATGCCTGGAATGCAGAATCCACACTGCACCCCTCCCTTAGAGACAAAAGCATTGGCGAAAACTTCCTGCCTGTATTCACCCAACCCCTCGGTGGTCGTCACCTGCCCGTCGCCCACCTTTTTCATCGGCGTCACACAAGAGAGCACGGCCTTGCCGTTGAGATCGACCGCGCAACAACCACAAGCTGCCTGGGGCGAACAACCATCTTTGGGCGAGGTGATCCCTTCCTGCTCGCGCAAATAGGTCATAAGCGACAGATCAGGATCGCCGTCGAAGTGCTTGGTTTGGCCGTTGAGCGTGAAATCCATGTGTGGCTCCTGTGGTCGCGTGGTCGTTTTGTCGCGTGGTCGTTTTGTCGCGTGGTCGTTTTGTCGCGTGGTCGTTTTGTCGCGTGGTCGTTTTGTCGCGTGGTCGGCGGTCGTTTGGTCGCGTGGTTTTTTCGTCGAGCTTGTTCGCCACAAACCTCGTCTGGCGGAGTACTAAACGGAGCACGCAACACGCAACACGCAACACGCAACACGCAACACGCAACACGCAACACGCAACACGCAACACGCAACACGCAACACGCAACACGCAACACGCAACACGTGCCTCATCCCCAAGTATGCACAAGCCGCATACCTAGGACGGAATCATTATAGTTGCTGACGCTGTAAAGGAGTGGCAGGTTATTGCGGTTGAAAAAGACCTGTTGCAAGCGTAGAATGGGGGCGCCACCGTTGAACTGCATAAGACGGCTGATGGCTTCATCCGGCAATTCGGCGTGGATATCGACGATGGTGTAGGCGATGGTTTGGTCGCAGTTCTGGCTGAGGAGGTCTTTGATTGGCAGTATGCCATCCTCCGGCCCCAGCGGTTGTAAAATCAAGTCGGCCGGGATCACACTCTCGGCCAGGATCACGGGCTTGCCGTCTGCGAAGAATAGACGACGCAGGGCCAGGACAATGCTGGCGGCCGAAACGCTCAAGGCATTTGCTTCGGCTGCAGAGGCCGGACGCTTCTTTTTGGATAGCAATGTGGTCGAAGGTGTGCGGCCGCTGTGCTCGATCAGGCGCAAGAAATCCCACATACCCCCCATACGCGTGGGCACTTCGACGATATTCTCATTCACGTAGGTGCCATCCCCCTGTCTGCGCACTACCAGCCCTTCGCCGGCCATACGCGCCAGAGCGCTGCGAACGGTGGCCCGGCTGACTCGCAATTCCTTGGCCAGATCATCTTCCGACGGCAACCGACTCCCCGGTTCGTACTGCTGCATGCGGATGCGGTCGGTCAGGATCTCGGTGACCTGATTGGCTATCGGTTTCGGGCGTTGCACCTGCATCATGGCCGTATTCTCCGGCGGGTAGTCAGAGGGCAATCGTCAGACGATTGTCATTTTAGCAGGGGCGGTTTGGGGTTGTCAATTTGGGTGGGGATTCAGATCGGGCTGTGCTTCCAGGCCGGTTAGTGATAGCCGAATCCTCTCGGCGCAAATGCACTTATTGGTTATCGGCTATGGCCTAGAGACTGTACGGTTGCCGTTCACAAACGTGTTATCAAACTTACCACCGCCAGATAAAGTATTCCAGCCACCACCAACACCACACCAAACCCCCATAACAACGCTATCGCCATCGCTCCCCGTCGAACCGAGCACTGCCGCCACACCATTGATACTCCATATCACTTCCCGGACCATCCTGCGTGGACGCGATGCCTACATGAATGCTGTCGAAGCCAGTTTTCTGGAAAGCGAGTATCTTGACTACGAGATGGTAGAAATCGACTATTGCTTCTGGGGCGATGTCTGTGTGGCGCCGTATATCGCGCGCGTGCGTGGCCTAACCAGTGCGGGAGAAGCGTTTGAAACGAAACTGAGATCAGTCTCTGTATACAAGTTAGTAGAGGGCGTTTGGTGTCAGGTTGCTTCAGAAACGTCGATACTGCCAGATGGCGGAGGTGCAGTCGTTGGTGGGGGATGAAAGGTGCAAAGTGCGTATCCGCAAGGCAACTGAACAACAGGTGGGGCATTTAACAGTGGCTTGGGCTACACCATTTGTAATTGGCTAGCAGGCTGATTTTCGCTCATCTGACCATGATCGACTCAAAGGTGTGGTTCTCAGCATCATATAATCCCCAGGTTGGCTCATGATCCTTGCCCATAATTTCACCCGGATTCACGAAGTGGGTCGAGCCAAGAACCTGGTGGTGTTGCGTGTGATCATGCCCATAGCAAACCAGGTCAAACTGCCCCGATTGAGCGATACGCAAGGCCGGTTCGGGATAATGGATCATGGCGATGTTGCGCCCGGCAACTTCTAGCTCAGCATAAATACCGTGGTGTTTGACATGGGGAAATTTCGAGCCGACCACTTGTATTAAGCGCCCATCACCATCGTTGTTTCCGAAGATCAGGTGGATGGGGCCGCCAAAACCATCGGCCAGTTGTTTGACGATGAAGGGAGCACACAGATCCCCACAATGTAGCAGCACCTGAGCATCAGAATCACGTACTTGTTCAAGCGCTTTATCCAGATTCCAAATATTGTCATGGCTGTCAGAAAAAATCGCGATCTTGGTCATGCTGTCACCTCTGGATGGATTCGAATTGTTACGGCTGAATTTGAAATGCACTCTAGGCGTTTAGGCAAAATGATCGACAAATAATTATCGATCTTGGTCTCTTATCTGACAAGGTGAGGGGGTGACAAGGTGGCAAGGTGATCACTTCGTCACCAAGTTATTTATACCAGCGAAGTCTGGAATAATCGTAGGCGCTTACTCAAAATTATCGACAACTTTTTGTCGATATGTGTGGCACGTTGCAAGTGGCAAGTTCAACCTTGTCTGCACGCGACCTCGCACCTGCGACCTGCGACCTGCGACCTGCCCCAGCAGGGCCTGATTTTCTCAA
>JAAENG010000028.1 GCA_024224665.1 Chloroflexota bacterium
TGCTTCCCCAAGCGTTCGGACCAGTGGGCCTGCCTACAGGATCTGTTGCCATGGGCTTACACGCAGATGGCGAGTGGATAACTCCTATCCCTGTAGTTGATCTACAAAAGGAGTGGGGCTATGAGCTCAAGCCCACGAATCCAGACACTCCTCAACAGAATGGATTAGTCGAGAGAGTTGGCGGTGTTCTCATGGACCGCGCTCGGACTATCCTCCTTGCTTCCCACCTGCCCGATATGTACATCAATGACGCGCTGGAATGTGTGGCCCATACCTACAATTTGGAAGTCGGGCGCAACGGTATTCGGAAGGAGGCTTTCTACGGGCACCCGGTTACGCGTGACCATCTACACGTGTTTGGCTGTTTATGTTTCGTCTACGACGAGAAGAACAAGAAGCCTAAGCCTAAGGCGTTACCGGCGATATTCGTGGGATACCCCAAGCAAAGGCGCGGCTGGAAGTGTATGACGTCATGGGGCAAGGTCACAGAATCACGAGACGTTACCTTCCGCGATGACATCTTGGGCGCCGACTATTTCAAGAGCAGAAGCTCAAGTGGTTTTAAGGAGATACAAGCCCACCACTTCCGGACGACCATGTTTTCTCATCTGCTCTCGAGACGCAGCCCACATCGGCTGCAGCCCCCGACACCGCAGATCCCACTGCCGCGCCCACGAGGGATTCACCCGCCTCTATCAGTCTATCTGATCTGAGGACACCA
>JAAENG010000029.1 GCA_024224665.1 Chloroflexota bacterium
CACTCCCGCCAACGCCGACACCACTCGAACCAACCGCTACCCCGCAAGCGCCCACCGCAACAGCTACACCCGAAGAGCCAACGCCGACACCTGAACCTGAGACACCCACCCCCCTACCCACTCCTGCCATCGTTGCCAACACCGGCATCAATGTCCGAAGTGGCCCGGGCACCGCTTACCCCGTGGTCGCAGCCCTCGATGCTGGCCAATCCGCCGACATCGTCGGCAGATCCCAAAACAGCGCCTGGTGGCAGATCACATTCGCCGACGGCGCCGTAGGTTGGGTCTTCGCCGACATCGTCGATGCCGCAGGCAACACCGCCGCAGTCACCGTTATCTCGGACATCTCACCGCCCCCAGCCACCAACACACCTTCTGCACCAGCAGTGCCGACTGCCGCTCCGAAACCGGCTGTGGATTACGCGCTAAAAAGTGTGAGGTTGCGTAACGTCGGCGAACATGCTCAGAAATGTGATGGCGGTGATCACAATATCTTTGTTTACGTGGAAGATGCAGCCGGCAACCGCTTGAATGGCGTTCGAGTACATGAGATCTTCACCAATGATGTCTTCGTGAGTGGAGATCAGGGTAAAGGTAACGGTGTCGCTCAGTACGATATTTACCGTGGTGGTGGTGGCCAGATAGACATCATCGACGATGCCGGAAATCGCATTAGCGAAGTGTCTCGCAGCATGAGCGCCGACTGGCCACCTATCGACCTGATGTACGCTGCCGGTTATTGCAACTGCAAACCGCATGCCGATGAAGCCAGTTGTCAGGCAGACCTGGAAAGTAAACGTTACTTCTTTGCCGTCGGTCATTATGTTTATGAGGTCGTTTTTCAACGCACGTATTGAGGAAAACCGGTACACTTACTATTCCAACTTTTTGTGGTTCAACAGGATCTCATGTAGTCCTGAAAAATCGTGTTGCGTCTTGCGTGTTACGTGGTGCTTGCCCAAACGGAACACCTTTTTCTAGTAGGTACCACATAAATTCCAAGAGAATATCTTTCTGTTTATGTATTGGTCAGATATACTTTACTCAAATGGCCCACCTCTTTTTCGGGGCCGACATCCCCGAATGACGGGGTTTCACCTGCGAAAATGTCTGATACTGGGGAAGTTCGTTCCTCAGTCGAAGTGCAACATGTGCTTGCCTAATACA
>JAAENG010000030.1 GCA_024224665.1 Chloroflexota bacterium
ATAATAGCTCAAAAAAGGCAATACCGCAAAAGTCGGCAGGTAAACCCTTATTTTACGGGTAATTCGTCCTTTCTTCTTCCGCCTCCCGGCTGAAGCAGCAATTCCAAATACGGCAATTTTGCAGGGATGACAACCTCAATTTAGGTGCGAGATTGCGATCAGTTCCCCACTGAGGGTGAACAATTGCCCTTTTTTAGGGACAGGAACACTCCAGAAGGTTCATATTTTGAATTGCTCCGGCTGAAGCGACCTGCCGACCTTTGCGGAACTGCCAAAAAAGTTTTCCAGAGTTTTCAGGAAACTATTGATAAGGCCGCTTTCTCTTCTGACCTCTAACCGATATGAAGTGTACCCTAAGCTCTGGATTTCGTAAACCTGTTGTTTGAGTTTTAATAGGTGCAAACGAATACCAGGCAGAATACAAGCTTGCGTCATCCCTTAATTTTCGGGCGCGAAGCCCAACCCTTTTTCTTTCAAACTCACCCAGCGCTGATGCCCCAAAACCAGATGATCTAGCACCTGGATGTTAAGCAGTTTGCCTGCCTTTACGATCTGTCGGGTGAGCGTTACATCCTCGGGGGAAGGCGTCGGATCACCACTGGGATGATTATGGGCGACGATCATGGCCGCCGCATTGCGACGAATCGCCTCTTTGAACAGTTCCCCAACGCGTATGTGGGCTGTGTTGAGCGACCCCTTGTAGATCGTGGGCATGGCTATCACGTAATTTCGGGTGTCGATCAGTACGACTTTGACATGTTCCTGGTCCGCATAAGCCAATTCTGCCATAAGCAACTGGGCTACATCGTTGGCCGAACGTACCTGGGGCCGGGTTTCGGGTGCAGCCAAGATGATACGTCTTCCTAGTTCGATTGCGGCCAGGATCTGTGACGCTTTGGCCTCGCCTACGCCATGGTGGCTGCATAGATCCTCCATGCTGGCTTGCGCCATGGCAGGCAGTCCCCGGTATCGGCGTAGCAACTGTGTAGACATATCGATCACGTTCGTACCTGGTGTTCCGCTTCGAAGCACAATTGCCAGTAATTCTGGATCGCTGAGTGATTGCGCGCCCAAGCGCTTCAAGCGCTCTCTTGGGCGTGTATCTTCAGGTAGATCGTGGATTGTGTAGTAAGGAAGCTGAACGGGCGAGTCAGGCATAAAGAGGACTGAGAGGAGGGTGCTCGAGAGAGTGGTTGGCTAGCGTTCCTGTTCGGGTTCAGCGAAGCTCTCACTGAGTGATGTGCGAAGGTCTTGTCTGCGTGTTGCAGCGTGTTGCAGCCGATTCAGAACCGCGTCGAGTTGATCATGCAGGTCATCTGTACGGTTAGACTCCGTATTTCCGTAGACAGATTCGGGTGCTGGCGAAAGGCCAGGAGAATGCTGGCCCCCTCTATACATATTCTGGCGCTCGATCTGAGCCTTGCCAATGGTGTCTACCCATACTTCCGCCAGATCGGAATCATGCTCTAACATAGAGACCGGCATTTCCAGGACAATCGTCAACTGATCATCCTCTTTGAAATCGAATGCATAGCGTACAGGGGGGTATCCGGCGCTTAGATCTGATTCAAGTGGTGCTGTTAAAGCTTGCTGAATGGACAGGGTTGGAAGCTCCGTTTGCGGAATTGTCTGCACTGGAACGGTGTCCGCCTCTGTGAAAGCTTGCCTATCTACGGTATCTTCTATCTGCTGAGAGGTGTCAGGCTTCTTTCCAAACAAGCGTGTGGCAATGTAGTAACCTGCGATCACAAAACAGGCAACAATCATGCCTTCTATGAGCCAAGAACTTACGATTATCCAATCCACCATCAGTATCACCTCGGGGGAAGAGGGGAGGGGAAATAAGATGAGAATATAATACACTGCCCCCGAAAAGATGGCAATGAACTGAGAGAGCCCCACTGGGCAAAGCTGGCTTCGTCCCCAAACAACACCATCGACCCCTTTTCTTTGGCAAAACGCATGATCTCAGGCCAAATCATCTGCATCCCTTCTTCCTGTTCTGATGCCACACCGTCGATATGTTTCGACGATATTCCCTCAGCGGTTTGGACTAAGAATTGGGTTGTGAATTACCGGCAGATGGATGACGGGCTGGGGTCATTGAAGTACCTGGTCCCCTACCTATTCCGCGTGGCGATCAGCAACCATCGCATCCTTAGCCTGGTAAACGATCGAGTGAAGTGTCGCTACCGGGACACCGATACAGGTCAGTAAAGAGCGCATCTAGATGATGGATTCCAGACTAGTCCTGCCCGCTGGCAGAAACAGGACTTGCGAGGATGTAACCGAAGGTAGTATCGTTGCCTTGTGCAGTTGCTCTGAACGGGTAATTTGCTCAGGTACAGGAAACTTGATTACACTAATGAGTGATCGCCTTAGCGGTTAGGTCGCCAGAATGTTTGAAATGCTGCCTTAAATTCCAAACAACATCCTAATTTCATCACAGCGGCTTAGTTCAACTAGAGATTATGTGGCGGCGACACCGTCACTTATTCAGCATGATCCTTGGCTGTGATGCATGACTTGCTGCTGATGTAGTTTGGCCACGCACCGCCACATGAATCCTTAATTCGTTAGCTATTCAAACCCAAACTTTAAAGGAGAGCAGAGATGAATAAAGATAGCAAGTGCCCGGCAACGGGCAAATCTGGCAAACCCACCGCCGTCAGTGGCACGTCTAACAAGGAATGGTGGCCAAACCAGTTGAACCTCAGGATTCTTCATCAGAGCACTCCCATGAGCAACCCGATGGGCGGGGAGTTCAACTACGCTGAGGAATTCAAGAAACTCGACCTGGAGGCCCTGAAGAAGGACCTCTATGCGCTGATGACCGACTCTCAGGACTGGTGGCCGGCCGATTACGGTCACTACGGGCCACTCTTTATCCGCATGGCGTGGCACAGCGCAGGCACATACCGCATCGGCGACGGCCGCGGGGGGGCGGGGTCCGGCACACAACGCTTTGCGCCCCTCAACAGCTGGCCGGACAATGCGAACCTCGACAAGGCGCGCCGGCTGCTCTGGCCAATCAAGCAGAAATACGGCAACAAGATCTCCTGGGCCGACCTCATGATCCTCGCCGGCAACTGCGCGCTTGAGTCGATGGGATTCAAGACCTTCGGCTTCGGCGGCGGGCGCGAGGACGTCTGGGAGCCGGAAGAGGACATTTACTGGGGAACCGAGAGGGAGTGGCTTGACGACAAGCGCTACTCCGGTGACCGGGAACTCGAGAATCCTCTTGCCGCCGTGCAGATGGGCTTGATCTACGTGAACCCGGAAGGGCCGAACGGCGAACCGAGTGCGATCGCTGCAGGCCGAGACATTCGCGAGACCTTTGCGCGTATGGCGATGAACGACGAGGAGACTGTCGCACTCATCGCCGGCGGCCACAGCTTCGGCAAGACCCACGGCGCTGGCGATGCGACGCTGGTCGGCCCCGAACCCGAGGGCGCCTCCATCGAAGAGCAGGGCCTTGGCTGGACGAGCAGCTATGGTAGCGGCAAAGGCGGCGACACAATTACCAGTGGCCTGGAAGGCGCATGGACGCCCACCCCGATCCAGTGGGACAACAGTTTTTTTGGCACCCTGTTTGACTACGATTGGGATCTGGTGAAGAGCCCAGCCGGAGCCTGGCAGTGGGTTCCGACCGATCCGGCCGCAGCGGACGCCGTGCCGGATTCCCACGATCCGTCCAAACGACACGCGCCCATCATGCTCACGACGGACCTCGCCCGGAGAATGGACCCGATCTATGGGCCGATCTCGAAGCGCTTCCACGAGAACCCAGAGGAGTTCACAGACGCCTTCGCCCGGGCGTGGTTCAAACTGACGCACCGCGACATGGGCCCCCGTTCGCGCTATCTCGGTGCGGAGGTCCCGGCGGAGGAACTAGTCTGGCAAGACCCGGTGCCCGCAGTCGATCATGAATTGATAGACGCGCAGGACATCGCAGACCTCAAGGGCAAGATCTTTGCCTCGGGCCTGTCAATCTCGGAACTGGTTTCGACCGCCTGGGCGTCGGCATCCACGTTCCGTGGCTCCGACAAGCGCGGCGGTGCGAACGGGGCGCGCATTCGCCTTGCGCCGCAAAAGGATTGGGAAGTCAACCAGCCGGCCCAACTTAAGACTGTGCTGCAGACCATTGAGGGAATCCAAAAGGAGTTCAACAGCGCGCAGTCAGGCGGGAAGATGGTATCGCTCGCCGACATGATTGTCTTGGGCGGATGCGCAGGTGTCGAGCAAGCTGCAAAGAATGCCGGTCACGATGTGACCGTTCCCTTCACGCCGGGACGCACGGATGCGTCGCAGGAGCAAACCGACGTGGAGTCATTCGCCGTACTCGAACCGGCTGCAGACGGGTTCCGTAACTACCTCAAAGCTAAATACGCCGTATCGGCTGAGGAGCTGCTGGTAGATCATGCGCAACTGCTGACGATGACTGCTCCTGAAATGACGGTTCTCGTTGGCGGTATGCGCGTCTTGAATGCCAACTTCGGACAGTCTCAGCACGGCGTCTTCACTAAACGGCCAGAGACACTCACCAACGACTTCTTCATGAATCTGCTCGACATGAGCACAACATGGAAGGCAACTTCAGAAGACGATGACGTGTTCGAAGGTCATGACCGCACAACGGGCGAACTCAAGTGGACCGGCACCCGTGTTGATCTCATCTTCGGGTCGAACTCCCAGCTTCGGGCGCTCGCGGAAGTCTATGCTCAGGACGACTTGCAGCAGAAGTTCGTGCATGACTTTGTAGCGGTGTGGAACAAGGTAATGAACCTTGACCGCTTCGACCTCGCCTGATTGTAGCATAAACGTCTTCGAGGGCTTCAGACAGGGCAGCAAAAGAATGGAAAGTTAACGTTCTGGTTCAGCGGTGACACGCCGTCCGCTGAACCAGAACGTTGGCCTGCCCCTTTTGGCCAGAATGAGCCTTGATGCACGAATACACTATGGAACGAGTTCGAGTTATTTCCAAGAAGTACGACGAATCGCTGAGAGATGAGTACGAGGCATTTCTGGTGGCGGATATGGCCGATTCTATTTTTGTGCTTTCGACACCCGGCCAGGTTTCGTCTTATCATCACAAGCAGACCCGATTTCAGGCGCCAGATGGTCTTCTTGAGATATATCCAAAGAATAAGTATGCTTGGGGACAGCAATAAGAGATTGGGCTGTAGTCATCTAGCGGCATCAAATATATCATCATGCTTTGGGATATCGTTTGGTGGCGCCTCGCGAAACGTAAAAACGTGATGTCGTCTTGCTAGGTCACCATTCACGTTTCACGTATCGGTCTGAAGCAATGCCAACCGTTCGAGACCCAGCTGAAACCACATCATTTCTTAGGAGATAAACCCATGTCTTGGAATATCGATCCCACCCATAGCAATATAGAATTTACCGTTAAACACATGATGTTCACCACCGTGCGCGGTCGCTTCGGCAGTTTTGAAGGCATCATTAACCTAAATACAGATGATCTACTTGCCTCTTCCGTCGAAGGGGGCGTAGAGGTGAACAGCATTTCCAGCAATGACGACGATCGTGATGCACACCTCCGTTCCCCTGATTTCTTTGCTGTGGATAATTATCCCCAAATTACTTTCCGCAGCAGCCGAGTAGAGCGTGTGGGCGATGACCACTACAAAGTCATTGGCGATCTGACCATTCATGATGCCAAGCGTGAAATCGTCTGGGATGTTGTCGACGCTGGCCAAGGTAAAGACCCCTGGTGAAATCAGCGTCGTGCGTTAAGTGCCAACACCAGCATTAGCCGCAAGGATTTCGGAATCACCTGGAATGTAGGTTTGGAGGCAGGCGGATGGCTGGTCGGTGATAAGATCAATATCTCTGCCGAACTGCAACTCGTGCAAGTAGTCGATACACAGGCGGTCGCTTAAGTTAACGTTCAACAGCGTTTTTGCTACAAGCCTGACTTTAGCAGCGGGCCTCCTTTTCTGTTAGCAAAACAACGGCTTGCCAACACAACCCCAGACTCTTATCATAATGGCATGATTACCGACACCGAGCTCAATTCAGCAGACTGGTGGGATTCTCGCTACAGCGAAGGCGCCACGCCATGGGATCAGGGCGCCGTAGCGCCCGAGGTCGCATCATTCGTTCGCGCTCATCCTAATCATGGTGGTTGGGCTATCGACATCGGCTGTGGCACGGGTACCCATGGTCGGGAATTGGCGCGGTACGGCTATCGCGTCGTAGGACTTGATTTATCGCAGGTTGCACTGCGGCGGGCGCTAACACTGGCAGAGGAAGAAGACTTAGGGTGGGTTGGCGTACAAGCCAGCGCCACTGATCTTCATCTGCTTCGGCAGCCGTTTGACATCGCACTGGACGTGGGTTGTTTCCATGGGTTGGCGTCTGAACAGCAGCAGGCGTATGCGACTGCTTTGCTGCGGCGCCTGGGCGCGGATGGCTATTTCTTGTTATACGCTGTTCATCCCCGAACTTATCCTGAGCAGGGTGGTCCTCCAGGTATAGAACCCGAACAAGTCGAAGCAGTCTTCGCCCCTTTACTAACAGTCGAGTGGCGTCAGCAAGGCTGTCAGGGAGAACGAAAGGCTGATTGGTGGTTGTGGCGCCTTATTTGCTGACGAAATGCGCCACTGTCACGCCATCCCCACCTTCACCCTGCTCACCACTTCGGAACTTAGCCACGACGGGATGGTTGCGTAAGGCATCGCGTACTACCTGGCGCAGCGCACCTGTACCTTTACCGTGGATGATCCGCACCCAGGGTAGTTCGGCCAGGTATGCCGAATCGATATATCCGTCCAGAGTTTCCAAAGTCTCTTCGACACGCATCCCTCGCATATCTAATTCCATGCCCGGAGAAGCTTGTACGCGTACATGTGCCTCCGCCGAGCTAGCAGGTTCTGCTTGCGGTCTCTCTCTCAATTCCACGCCATCTACCGGCACTTTGAGTCTGAATGAACCAACCTGGACCTCCAGCTCATTTTCACTCAAGATATCTTGTACCTGCCCGCTGGCCTGAAGGCTATGCACCCAGACGATATCGCCAACCCGGGCGGGGCCGGTCAGACGCTCGGGCACAGCACCAACCTCTTCGGGTAACGCCCGTTCCGTGTCCAGGCGTTGCTGTAGTGCTTTTTCAGCTTCGATCAAGAAGCGATCGTGTTGTGTGGGCGCACCCTTGCCCAAGCGAGAGCGAATACGCGAGATCTCAGAGTTGATAGCCACAAGCTCCGCCCGTGCCTCCTCCCGCGTCTCGTTGAGCACTGCCCGCCGCGCTTCTTCGATTTTGGCGAGTTGTGCCCGCAGTTCCGCTTCACGAGCAGCAACCATGCGCTCAAGGGCCTCGGCTTTTTGTTGAGATTGGCGTGTGGCGTCACGAGCGCTGCGGATTTCTTCTAGCAAGGTGTCGGCGGCCAGACTCTCTGGGTCCACCATATTTTCGGCGCCGTCGGCAATAGAGCGGGGTAACCCCAGGCGCCGGGCGATTGCCAGTGCATTAGAGCGACCGGGCAGGCCGATGGTAAGCTCATAGGTGGGGCTCAAGCTTTCCAGATCGAACTCCACCGAGGCATTGACGATCCCCTCTGTGTTGTGTGCGAAGAGCTTGACCTCTGAATAGTGCGTGGTGGCGGCTGTAGGAATGCCACTATCTCGTAGATGTGTGAGTAAAGCACGTGCCAGAGCGGAACCTTCCTCTGGGTCGGTTCCTGCCCCCAACTCGTCGAAGAGCACCAGACTATGTGGTGTGGCCTCGTGCAAAATGCGGACGATGTTGGTCATGTGCGATGAGAAAGTACTCAAACTCTGTTCGATGCTCTGTTCGTCGCCTATATCTGCATAGATATGCTCGAACAGTGTCAGACGTGAGCCCGGTTTGGCCGGAATAGCCATGCCAGCTTGAGCCATCAATGCCAGCAGACCGGCGGTCTTCAGGCTAACCGTTTTACCACCGGTGTTGGGCCCGGTAATGACGATGATGAAATAGTCATCGCCATAGCGAAAATCGATGGGAACGACAGTCTCGGGATCGAGTAAAGGATGGCGCGCCTGGCGCAAATCCATGAGGACACCAGGGTGTTGCTCTGGCTTTAACTCGGCCCGCCGCTGAAATCCCAGCAGTTCTGGCTGATTGGCGTGTAGGTCGTCGGCAAAATGCGCCCGGGCCAGGATAAGATCCAGGCTGCTCAAGGCGGCGAGCGACGTACGGATATAGAGGGCCTCATCTGCTACCAGTTCGGTCAGCTCACGCAAAATGCGTTTGACCTCTTCCTGCTCTTCCATCTGTCTTCGTCGCCAATCGTTATTGAGTTCGACAATGCCGAGTGGTTCGACAAAGAGTGTGGCGCCACTGCCCGACTGGTCGTGTACGATACCCGGTATCCGACCCTTGAACTCTGACCGGACCGGTAGCACGTAACGTCCCTGCCGTTGCGTTACAATTGCTTCTTGTAAATAGATGGCGTTGTCCGGATTGGTGGCGATCCGTTGAATGCGTGATTGCAGACGATCTTGTAAGACGCGCACTTCCGAGCGCAGGCGCGATAATTTGGGGCTGGCACTGTCCATCACCTCGCCGCGCTCGCTAATGGCACGTCCGATTTCGGCGGCGACATGTTCCAGGTCCTGCAATAATTCGCCCCATTCTGCCAGAGCCGGGAACTGAGCAGCATTGCCAATGAGGATATGCCGCAACCGGCGGGTACGAAGAATGGTGGAATGAACTGAGATCAAGTCGAGGGGGGAGAGGGTTCCACCCCGTTCAGCCTGTTCTAAAATCGCACGTAGATCGTGAACACCACCCAAGTGCAGTTCCGTCTGTTGTGAGAGCAAGCTGCGCGCTTCTTCGGTCTCCTGTTGCCAGAGTCGAGCCTCGCCCAGATCGGCGGATGGACGCCAGTTCTCGGCCAGTTCCTTGCTGATCTCAAAGCTACAGAATCGGGCAAGTTTATTTAGGATCTTATCAAATTCGAGAACTCGGAGCGTATGTTCGTTCATAAGAACGAAAAGCATAGCATAAATTGTGCCAAGGGGCGATCTGTAGACAAGGAAATAAGTAGACAAGGCAATCGTTGCACCAGATGCTAAATCCCCCTGTTTACTTGTTCCTTGTCTACTTTGCCGGCCGACATTTGCGAAAATTCCCGGTCAATGAGTCAACCTTGGCAGTTACAAGATCAAACAGACTTTGTCATAGCACAAGCCATGAGGTACCATGCCCGATATGAAATGTTTAGTGACCGGTTGTGCCGGATTTGTAGGTTCTCATTTAAGTGATAGATTGTTAATCCAAGGCCACGAAGTGTTGGGCATAGATTGCTTCACACCCTATTACGACATTGACATCAAGCGCCGAAATCTGTCTCCGGCCCTTAGTTCAGAACGTTTCCGATTCGTTGAAGGTGATCTCAGTGAACTCGACCTGCTGCCACTGTTGGAGGAGATCGAAGTTGTATTCCACATCGCAGGACAGCCGGGTGTGCGCAAGAGTTGGGGCGAAGAATTTGCTGCCTACACCTATAACAACGTGTTGGCGACTGAACGGCTCTTGCACGCATGTGTAAAACAGCCAATCCAACAATTCGTATTTGCTGGCTCCTCATCGGTTTATGGGGATGCGCCGGAAATGCCGTGGCGTGAAAGCACCTGCCCCCAACCACGTTCTCCTTACGCTATTACCAAGCTGGCGGCTGAGCATCTTTGCAACAGTTACCGTCTCGACTTCGATGTGCCCACGACCATCGTGCGCTATTTCACCGTGTACGGCCCCCGCCAGCGTCCCGATATGGCGTTTCACCGCTTCTTTCGGGCGATACTGGCCGGCAAATCGATCCCGCTCTATGGCAATGGCCTGCAGACGCGCGACTTCACTTTCGTCGAGGATATCGTCGAGGGAACTATCGCTGCCGGCATGACGCCTGAAGCTAAAGGTGGAGTTTACAACCTGGGTGGCGGCAGTCGCATCATCCTCAATGATCTCATCGATCTCATGCGCTCTGTTGTCGATCGTCCGATTATAATCGAGCAATTGGGAGAGCAAGCGGGCGATGTCCGCCATACGTGGGCGGATGCATCCCACTCTGCCCAAGTGCTTGGCTGGCGTCCAAAGGTTGCGTTGGCAGAGGGGCTGACACGTGAATATGAATGGATGAGGCAGGTGGTTGGAGGTGAAGAGCATGAGCGAAATGGATGACCTGCAAACCCATATCGACATTTTGAGCAATCCGGACGCTAGCACAGACGATCGTATCGATGCCTGCCATGCCCTGGGAAACATTGCAGATGAAGGATCAGAGAAAGCCTTGATCGAAACTTTGGTCGATCGTGATTTTGGCGTGCGCTGGGCGGCTGCCGAAGCGTTATGCCAGCATGGGCATACAGCGGTCCTACCCTTGCTCAGGGAGTTGGAAACCCATCCTGCAGATCAACGCCTGTACGAGAATGCCCACCATATTTTGAAATTGATTGGCGAACCTGCGCTGCAGTCGATCATTCAGCCCGTTTTGAGTGCACTCGAAGAACCCACCGGCAGCGAAATCGCCGTTCCTCTTGCTGCTTTTAATGCATTGGGTGAACTCCGCCAGTA
This sequence comes from Chloroflexota bacterium, assembly GCA_024224665.1. Classification (GTDB taxonomy): domain Bacteria; phylum Chloroflexota; class Anaerolineae; order J102; family J102; genus PIVW01. The sequence continues at coordinate 10,586 of JAAENG010000030.1, forward strand.
TTCACCCTAGCCGGTAGGACTATCCTTGATCTTCGGTTTCAGGTGCCAGAACCTGATCCAGAATGATGACGACCTCGTCTCCTTCAAGAACACCAAGATCCTGACGCATACGGGCGTTGATCATGATTAAGTGCCGCCCATCACCGGTAGGGAAGGCAGAACCATCGTAGTCGCCACCATTGATCGTTCCCGTGACCTTGACCCGGGCACGCGAACGCAGTTCACCACTCAAGTAGCGTGGGAATTCCACACAATAGTAACTGCCCCGCCGTTTGATCGGTCCAATGAAGTGAATAGCTGCCATCACACCTGTCTCCTTTCTCGAGAAAACACATTATCCATCGTGCTAGAATGATTGTATCCCGGCTAGGGCGATGTGACAAAAATCCAGGTATTGAATTGGGTAGGGTAAAATACCGTTTAGATGGCAGATAACATACAGGCTTGAAAACCAAGTGTTTGTTGCTTTTTACGAACAGCACGATTGTAGCAAAGGGTCAGGCCTTGATTAGGTCGATAGCCACTTTGCCAACGGTCGGTGGGTGCAGGATCATGTTGGTGTAGGTAGCGTTGGCCATGGGGCAGGCGCATTCCTTATCGTAAATGCTGCGACGCATTGCCTTCATTTGTGGCCCGAACCAGATCGGAGCAAGATCATAGTTGGTCTCGCGCAGATTACCCACCGGCTCAGCGCGAATGCAACATGTCCAGATATCTCCATTAGGACCGATCTGGGCGCTGGCCCAACCGGCGTAACAATCGATGACCTGTGTCTGTTCGAAGAGCGTGCGTTTGGCAAGCTGATAGTAATGCGCCCGAAACCCTTGGGTGAGACGAGCAAATCCTTGTACAGGAGCGCTGCGGGCCTGTTCGCTTAAAAAATCTGCGATGGGCGCGTAAACACGCGGCTGAGGCGTGATCCCCCAGCCGACTGTATCCAATTCCACCCGTTCTTCGGCGACTTCGGTGATGTAGCTGTCGGGATTCAAGAACTGCAGACCCTCATAAATATCCTTGAAGCGGTGTTGGTTGAAGCGACTGATGACGGTATGAACGGTAATGATCAGGTTGCTATGTTTTTCTTTGAGTGCTTTTAATCCCTGCCATGTTTCCATTGCCCGCTCCCAATTGCCGGGCACTCCGCGGATATCATCATGCTCTTCACCAACACCATCGAGGGAGAGGTTGATGCCGATATCTGTCTCAGGGCATTCGTTGCAGATACGTTCAGTTTTTTCCAGGATGCGGCTGCTAAGCAGACCATTGGTGGGGATAGTGATGTAGCTGGGTTGGCAATGCCGGTAGCCGGAGATCACCATCTCATCCAGGTCTTTACGTAAAAAAGGTTCGCCGCCGGTAAAGGTGAGGTATTCGACTCCTCTCCCCAGGTTGGCAAATACCTTGTCCCATTCTTCGATGCTCATGTCATCATTGGGCTTGCGCCAGATATCGCAGGTGCGGCATTTGCTATTGCAACGGAAGCTGATAGAAATGACTACTGAGAAGGGATACAGCTCTGGCCAACCAAAGCGACGGAAGGACCAGTAGGCGGGGATTTTAGGTGCGAGCGTCAGGAGGGACATATCGGAAGTCAGAAGTCGGGGGTCAGGCCGGTTTGATGCTATTGAGCAATTTGATCAGGTTTGGACCATCAGCATAAGGTGGATAGATTCGATAGAGTATATTGCTTTGCTCTGACTGGCTCACATTCACTTTATGTCCGACCAGTACTAAAGTGCGGTTCGAGTCATCGGCCTGATTAAAAACAGCGATTAAGTTCTTGGCACGATGGCCGCTTCTGTCAAAGGGGATGACCCAATAACTGGATGTCAATCCTAAATGGTCAGCCAAAACGGCCTCGCAGCATTCATATTCACCTTGAAAATGGTTGATGTATGTATCCTCACTCACAGGGTAGTGCGAGGCCGAATGATTAGCAATCTCCCAACCATGATCACGTAGGATAGTGATACCTCGGACATCGTCGAACAAGCGGAAAGCATCAGCACGGTCGATAACTCGGCTAAAGCGGTTGTATACTTCGTCGATGGCCTTAAGGATGTCTATGCTGAAATGATCCAGATCAAAATCTTTGATGCTCATCTCGGTTTTGTACCCAAACTGACGAAGCTTACTGCGCAGAAAGCGCAGGCCATCGGTCTGGCTGAGATAGGCGAGTTTGAAACGCCAAAATAGCTCTTGCCTGAGCATGAACTTGCTATTGATCGACATAGCGGCCGTGATGTTGTAGCGTTGGAGGATGGGCAACGCGTACCTGCGGGCCCCGGCCAAACCATCGTCGAACCAGAAGCTGACCAGTGGTTCGCTGATCGTAGCGGCGCGCCACTGGGCAGCCCCATCTGCGATGGTAACCAAACGCGCTTGTTGGGATAACGCCTGTACCTGCGAACGGAATACATCAGGTGGTAGGCTACCGCCGACGCCATGGGTGAAGACGCTATCTTCCCACGAGATGTCGTGATAATTTAGGATATACCAACCGTTCTTCATCGTCGGGCTTGCTCAGAATGCCCGTTGCCGGACCAATTCATCTGCTAGCCAACCTGCATCGAAGTCACGCTGGATGGGCGCAATGATGTTGCCCAACTCTTTGCCAAGATGGGTTTCGCCGGTCTGGGCGGGCTGTCGGAAAACTGCGACCTGTTTGTCGTTCATGATCTCTTGAACCGACTCGATCATAAGCTCGGTTCCCAGAGCGACGACGCGCAGGAAGACCGTTGCCACATCATCGCTTGGCATCAGGCAAGGGGTCGAGCGACGTAAGATCGGTCCGGCGACAGCTCCAGGGGTGGTGATATGAATGGTGCTGCTGACCCAAGCAAGTTTGCGGTGGTAAAGCGCCCAATGGGTGGTATTGCTGCCTTTGAGCAAAGGTGAGTGGCCGGCGTGTTGGTTGATGGCGACGCCGCGAACGCTATCGAGTAGAGGTCTGGCGTGGTTCATTTCAGGGCAAGATCATCTTTACAAATTATGTATATGCAAGGAATATACACTCAGGTGATTGGCAAGGTTTGAGACGTTCTAAGGCGCTGAAGTCGGACTTTCTGGCTTCAGCACAAGAGCACTTCTCAAGAATTTGTAAAGATGCAAAACGGCATCAATGAACCATGCCAGAGGCCTTTTATAAAGGGGACCACCCAGAGTCAAAAAGAAATAGGGATCGAATTTTTGCAGCGTTGCCAAAAAATCAGCATTATTGACATCTGCAGGATGCACGGAGGTTGGCGCGACGACCGCATGCCCAGCCAGTTCGGCAACTTCTTCCGCAAAGATCGTCTGTTCGGCAACTACCAGGGAGCGATAATAATCGGCAAGCGGGTCTCGTTTGGCCAGTGCCCGTAGGCGGCGGACGCTTCGTTTTAGTGGATGTCCCTGCTCGACTGGTCGGGTGCGGCGTTTGGCTCCTGAATCGCGCGAGACTTGAGATGGGCTTGATCCTTCACTCGCGCGCAGTGCTTGTTTCTCATCCAGTTCAAACCACCCCACCACCTGTGCTGCAAACGCCTGTTGCATGCGTAGAGCAAACCGTCTGTGACGCAGCCCGTTGCCTGTCACCAAAACAATGGTCGGGCGATCTGTCTCTGGGAGTTGGAGGATTTCAGACGGGAGTTCAATGGGAATCAATTACGACATCCCCTTGAAAATGCACGAATCCTCGCACCTCACCCACCGTTCTACCAAGTCGAATGACAATCAACGTCGAGGTTTTTACGGATAAGAATCGTGATGGCAACTCGTAGATGAATTGTTCGTAAGCCTCTATCGACGGAAAAAGCATCTCATGCAGCAAGCGCTGGATTAGGAACTAAACGAATAGAAGTTTGGGAAGACTGTGCTCGTAGTGTTTCGATGAACTCACTGCTCATTTTTCGAAACATATCCTCTCGTATTCGTTGGATTTCGTAAAGGCCAGCCCAACGCGTAAAGTCAACGGTCGCTTCAAGGTCGCTGTCATCCAGCAAACCCTGTTGGTAAAGTTGGTAGAACTCTGCAGAATGCAGGCCGTATTTCTTTTCGAAATCCAGTAACCTGAGTTCGATAGCATGCAAATCTTCGATAATGTCGGAAAGTGTCATTACTCTGATAGCCTCAATAGGGTTACGGACATTATAACAGAGGCCCTAAGCAACCTGTGGTGTCTGTGCGACATCAGCCGTCTGATCGTCAGAACCTATAAAGAAGCGGCGGGCATTGGCAACGGTAGCAGGCAGATCCATCCAGAAATCCTTTTTAGACACTTTTTCCCATACGCGTCGCGGGCGGTAGAGATAGAACCGGCGGTAGGCCTCGCGCCACTTCTTCACTACCAGGTCGGGGTCGTATTGGCCGTCATTGATGGTGAAGCGCGCTTTTTGGTCATGGATGGCCAGATCGCCCCAGTCGTTAGCAAAGACGTTTCCTTCTTCCTGAATCATGTCCCACATTTTAGTGCCGGGGAAGGGCCCTGCCAGCATGAAGTTTGCCAGATCGGGGTCTAGCTCCAGCGCCAGTTGAATGGTCGCCTCCATGGTCTCTTCGTTGTCTTTGGGCATGCCAAAGATGAAGAAACCCATGGTCTGTAAGTCGGCGGCTTTGGACCAGCGGAAAGCATTGCGCACCATGTCCAGGGTCTGGCCCTTGCGGATGATGTTGCGCAGCATCCAGGGATCGCCATTTTCTACACCGAAGCCCACACGTTTGGCGCCACCAGCCTTCATGAGGTGGAACAGTTCGGGATCGGCGTGGTTGACTTTCATGCCGTGCACGGTGGTCCACTCAACCGTATTGAGATTGTCCGCTACCAATCTGCGGCACAGTTCCTTGGCTCGCGGCAATTTCAGATTCCAGATATCGTCGGTCACGCCGATTTCGGTGGCATGCAGGTCCTGGACGAGCCAGCGCCATTCGGCGATCACATTATCAACACTGCGCGCACGCCAGGTATCGCCGGTGACAGGCTTGGAGCAGAAGGTGCATTTGTAGGGACAACCGCGGCTGGTGAGGATGGTAAAGGAGCGAGCGTTGGGGTCCAGGCCATCGGTCAGAGGTTGTAAGTTGGTATAATGGTCGATTTTGAAGAGATCGTGCGCAGGGAAAGGCAGAGAATCGAGATCTTCGATGATGGGCGAGACAGGTGAAACGAAGATCTCGCCATTACGGCGGAAGTTTAGTCCGGGAATTTCTCGATCTTCTGGTGTTTCTCCGTTTTCCAGCGCCTCCACAAACTCGACAATGCCATGCTCTGCTTCACCCTTGAAGGTGTAGTCCACGTAAGGATATTCGGGCCCCAACGACTCTGCGGGCATGATCGTGAGGTGTGGTCCACCGAGCAGGGTAGTCAATCCCCGTGCTTTGGCGATCTCCGCCATTTCCCAGGCGTCGGGAATCAGGGGGGTGGTGGCGGTGATGCCGATTAATTCGTAAGGTTTACCGGCCTGTTGTGCCTGATCGATATATGCAGTGACCGGTTCGTCTTCGATAGCGGCATCGTAGATCAGAACATCATGGCCGGCATCGCGCAGGACAGCTGCCAGATAGCCGAGTCCTAATGGGATATGTTTTCGCGAGGACCAGACTTTGGCCTCGGGACTTGCCAGGATAACGCGCATGTGGGTTGAGGGATTGGGTGAGTGGGGACTAAGAGCAGGATAACTTGCCGAATAGCGTCTTGAAATGATGATAGGGTTGTGTGAGTTAAAACACTCTCAGTCTTTAGAAAGTCGTATGCAAAGATGATCGCGTACTGGTGGGATTATAGGAGGGGGGTACGAGGGTGTCAAATTTTTATGAAGAAGGTGATAAAAATTAAGGGCTTAGGCAGAAAATATCGAGAGGACAATCCGTGTGTAGTATTGGTCAACTCGTGTCAAGCCTGTGTATACTAGCGGCACCTTCTTGTCAAACTCTCCCCTCATCTGATTCCCTGCCTATCCATTCTAACGCCAAATTTGAGGCATGAACGAAGCCGAAATCCGCTTTAGATTGATCGATCCCAAGCTGAAGGCCGCGGGTTGGGAAACTGCGCCGCATTCGCTAAGCCCAGAGCATGTGATTGCGCCGGGACGAATTGTGCCTTTGGGCGGAACAGCAAGAAGAGAACCACCATTAAGGGCCGACTATTTGCTGCGCTATGCACCCAACCAGACCATTGCTGTGGTGGAGGCAAAACGGGACACTTTGCCTGCTGGGAGCGGTTTGCAGCAAGCGAAAGGGTATGCGGAACGATTGCGGCTGAAATTCGCCTATTCAAGCAACGGCAAGCGGGTGGTGGAGTTCGATTATCTTACCGGGCGGGAACGCACACTGGCGACCTTCCCAACGCCCGCTGAATTGTGGCGGCGATTGCACGGCCAGACGGCTGCTAACGCGGGTGAGAGCGAGCGGCTACTGACGCCCTATTACCGCATCCCGGACAAAACGCCGCGTTATTATCAGGAAATCGCCATCAACCGGGCGGTCGAGGCGAATCTATCGGGCCAAAGACGCAACTTGTTGACTATGGCGACTGGCACAGGCAAGACCTTGGTCGCTTTTCAGATATGCTGGCGACTTTGGGATATGCGCTGGAACAGGAGGGGCGAGCATCGCCGTCCTAAAATCCTGTTTCTGGCCGACCGCAATATCCTGGTCGATGATCCGAAAGACAATATGTTTGCACCCTTCGGCGACGCTCGGCACAAGATCGAGGGAGGAGAGGTAGTGAAAAGCAGGGATATGTACTTCGCCATCTATCAGGCCATTGCCAAAGATGAGCGGAGACCCGGCTTGTACCGCGAATTCGCCCCCGATTTCTTCGATCTGATCGTGGTAGACGAATGTCACCGTGGCAGCGCTCGCGATGATAGCAACTGGCGGGATATCCTCGAATACTTTGAGCCGGCCTATCAGCTTGGGATGACGGCCACGCCCCTGCGGGAGGACAATCGGGACAGTTATCGCTATTTCGGAAATCCGTTGTACACCTACAGCCTGAGACAGGGTATCGAGGACGGCTTTCTGGCCCCGTACCGGGTACGACAGGTGGTGTCGGAGTGGGATGCGAGTGGTTGGCGACCTTACAAAGGGCAGATGGATCGAGAAGGGCGGGAGATCTCAGATGGCGTGTATGAGACAAAGGATTTTGAGCGGGTGGTCGCCCTACAAGCCCGCACCGACGCGATCGCCCGGCATCTCACCGATTTTCTGAAGAAGACTAACCGTTTCGACAAGACCATTGTCTTCTGTGTCGATCAAGATCATGCTGACGCCATGCGCCAGGCGCTGGCAAAAGAGAACGCTGACCTGATGCGGGCGTATCCAGATTATGTTGTTCGTGTGACATCGGATGAAGGAAACATCGGCCGAGGTCACTTAGGACGCTTCAAAGATCCTGAGAAAGTAACTCCGGCTATCGTCACCACCTCGAAGCTGCTGACCACGGGTGTGGATGTGCCCACCTGCAAAAATGTCGTGATCGTACAGGTGATCAATGCCATGACCGAGTTCAAACAGATCATTGGGCGGGGTACACGCGTGCGTGAGGATCATGACAAACTGTTCTTCAACATCATCGATTACACGGGGTCGGCTATGCAGCGTTTTGCCGACCCCGCCTTTGACGGCGAGCCGGTGGAGATCACCGAGGAGGAGATGGGCGAGGCTGGGAATGTGGTCTCGTCCAGAGGCAAGGACGGCTATGATGTCGAGGCAGAGGAGACTGGAACGGAGAGCGAGTTTGAGCCTGGCAGTTGGGTGGAGGCGGATGGCGGAGAAACAGAGCCACGCAAATATTATGTGGATGAGGGTCAGGTCGAGATCGTGGCTGAGACCGTCTACGAACTGGACGCCGATGGTAAACGCCTGCGCACTTCGAGCTTTCGCGACTACACCGGCAAAACGGTGCGCACACTCTACAACGTGCCAGAAGCATTGCATGAGCATTGGGTCAGCATCGAGCAACGCAGACGCATCATCAATGCTCTGGCCGAACGCGGCATCGAGTTGGATGCACTGCATGAGACGCTAGCCCAGCCAGACGCCGACCCCTTCGATCTGCTCTGCCATCTGGCCTACAACGCCCCGCTGCATACGCGCAAACAACGGGCGGAACGACTGCAGCGCAGCCGCCAGGATTTTTTCGACCAATACGGCCATGACGCGCGCGCCATTTTGAATGAGTTGCTGGATAAATATATCGAGCATGGCGTCCCCTTCTTTGCCATACCCGACGTTCTCAAAGTGCCGCCGGTCTCGGAGCACGGCAACGTTGTCGAGATCATCCGCTATTTCGACGGAGCGGATAAGATGGTGGAGGCTGTAGAACAGATGCAAGCACTGCTGTATGTGGATTGACTCTCTGCCAATTGTTGCACTACCTGCTACATGCTATACTCTTTATTAAGTCTTATTTCCGGAGAAAATGATGAGTCGCATTCACTGGCAAGAGCATATCTCGGTCGATCCAGACCTGCACCATGGTGATCCCTGTATTAAAGGCACCCGCATTCCGGTGGCGACGATTGTCGGCAGCTTGGCGGATGGGATGTCGACTGACGAGGTTCGATCTGCTTTTCCACAACTCAGTTCAACGGATATCTTGGCGGCGCTGGCATACGCAGCCGATGTGCTGAGCGATGAGATGATGGCCCCGCTTGCCGCTTGAGAGAGGGGGACGTGCGCATCAAAGTAGATGAAGATTTGCCCGCGGTTGTGGCTGAGTTGCTGCAAGCGCAAGGCTATGACTCGGTAACGGTTATCGACCAAGGGATGGGGGGTTGGAAAGACCCGGCTTTGTGGCAGGTCGTGCAGAAGGAGGAGCGTTTCTTGGTGACGGCGGATAAGGGATTTGGTGATGTTCGCTACTATCCGCCGGGGAAACATGCCGGGGTCTTGCTGCTGAGGCCGGACGAACATGGTATTCGTCCCCTGATCGAATTGATGCAGAAGGTGCTGACGCATTATCGGATCGAGGCGCTACAGGGGCTGCTCACAGTGGCTACGCCGAGAAGTATTCGCATCCGCCGAAGTAGATAAAGACCATCACCCTGACGAGGAGTTCATCTTGGCCCGCACCCAAACACCCCGAACAGATAAACCCAAAACCACCGCCGGCCAACTGCGCAGCATCGTCAAATCGGCACGCGATGTGATGCGCAAGGACAAGGGTCTGAGCGGCGACCTGGATCGCTTGCCCATGCTCACCTGGATCATGTTTCTCAAATTCCTGGACGATATGGAGAATATCCGGGAAGCGGAGGCTGCGCTGGCAGGCGAAAGCTATCATTCCGCCATCAAACCGCCCTATCGCTGGCGGGATTGGGCAGCACAGGAGGATGGCATCAGCGGCGACGATCTCAAGGCTTTTATCAATCAGGATGAGGCGGTGCGCCCGGACGGCAGCCGAGGCCCCGGCCTCTTCAAATACCTGCGTAGCTTGCAGAGCAGCAACGGAGCAGGACGCCAGGAGATCATCGCTACGGTATTTCGGGGCGTGAACAACCGCATGGAGAGCGGCTACCTGCTGCGGGACGTGATCAATCTGGTCAATAAAATCCACTTCGATTCCTCCGAGGAGATCCACACCCTCAGCCACCTGTACGAAACCATGCTGCGGGAAATGCGGGACGCTGCCGGAGATTCGGGCGAGTTCTACACCCCCCGGCCCGTGGTGCAATTAATGGTGGCGGTGACCGATCCCCGCCTGGGCGATACTGTGCTGGATCCAGCTTGCGGCACCGGCGGTTTTCTGGTGGAAGCCTACAACCACATGCTGGCCCAATGCCGCACCGGCGCCGACCGCCAGACACTGGAAAGCAGTATTTACGGCGGCGAGGCCAAGCCCCTGCCCTACCTGCTAGGTGAGATGAACCTGCTGCTACACGGCATGGAATCGCCCAGCATCACCTATGGCAACAGCCTGGCCCACCCCCTGACCGGCATCACCAACGCTGACCGGGTCGATGTGATCCTGACCAATCCGCCCTTTGGCGGCGAGGAGGAGCGGGGCATTCTCGGCAATTTCCCCGAGGACAAGCAGACGGCAGAGACGGCGCTACTGTTTTTGCAATTGATCATGCGCAAGCTGCGGCGGGTGGGGCGAGACTCGGAGCGTGGGGGCCGGGCCGCGGTGGTCGTGCCCAACGGTGTCCTGTTTGGCGACGGCGTCGCCGCCCGCATCAAGGCGGAATTGCTGACCCAATTCAATTTGCACAGCATCGTGCGCCTGCCGAACGGCGTCTTCGCTCCCTACACCAGCATCCCCACCAATTTGCTGTTTTTCGACCGCTCTGGCCCCACCCACACCATCTGGTACTACGAACAGCCCCTGCCCGAAGGCCGCAAGAACTACACCAAGACCAAGCCCCTCCGTTACGAGGAATTCAAGCCGCTGCTGGCGTGGTGGCAGAAGCGGGAGGAAAACGATAACGCCTGGCAGGCGGCCGCGGCGGATGTGCTCAAATACGATGATTCGGGCAACATCCTCTCCGCCAACCTGGACATCAAGAACCCGAACAGCGGCGATCCCTTTGAGCACATGCCGCCGGAGCAGTTGGTGGAGGATATCCTTCTGAAAGAGAACCAAATTCTCAAATTGATGAGCGAACTGAGGGGAATGATCGAGAATGGATGAGCGAACGAAATATCCGCCTGTGCCACTTGGTGAAGTTCTTGTTCAGGATAAGAATTACGTCACACAACTTGAACCACGACTTTATCCGAAACTATCGGTTAAACTTTATGGTCGCGGTGCCGTGTTGGACACTCCAGCCGACGGTGGATCGGTTCGGATGAAACGCCATCAACTGGCTAGACCTGGACAGGTGATACTCTCAGAGATCTGGGCAAAGAAAGGAGCCATCGGCATCGTTCCCCACGAAGGAGACGGTGCCCTGATTACAAGCCATTTCTTTTTGTTTGATATCAAGGAGAACTCACTTCTTCCCGGATTTGTGAAGTGGCTACTTCGAGGCGACTACTTCGGGCGACATCTTTGGACGGAAGCTCGTGGGACTACCGGATATGCCGCTATTCGACCAACGCAATTCTTGAAATTAGAAATCCCCCTCCCCCCGTTGGCCGAGCAGCAGCGCATCGTGGCCCGCATCGACGCACTGGCCGCGCGCATCGAGGAGGCGAAGGGGCTGCGGGCAGAGGCGATGGCGGAGGTGGAGGCGGTGATGGGGGCAGCGTCCTCACAGGCTATTCACTCTGCTGAATCTGAAACAGTAGCGCTTGAGGACATCTGCATCGAAATCATTGACTGCCTACACTCTAATCCCCGATATTCAGATGATGGTATTCCGACGGTACGCTCTCCTGATGTAGGTTGGGGGACATTGGATTTGGAGGGTGCTCGCAGAACCGATGAAGAAGAATACGTTCGGCGTACTCGGAGAGGTGAGCCTCAAGAAGACGACATCATTTTTGTGCGAGAAGGCGGCGGGGTTGGTAAAGCTGCGATTGTCCTGCCCGGACAAAGATTCAGCCTCGGCCAGAGAACGATGATGTTACGACTTAACCCAATGATGGTTGTCCCGAAATTCTTTTTATTTCAGTTGCTATCACCTTTGATTTACCGAGAACAAATTCTCGAACGCCTAAAAGGATCAGCATCACCTCACCTCAACATAAAAGCTCTGCGCAAATTTGAAATCTTAATGCCACATCTTGATGAACAACACCGCATCGTCGCCTACCTGGACGACCTGCAAGCGAAAGTGGATGCGGTGAAGCGTCTGCAGGTGGAAACGCAGGCCGAGTTGGAGGCGCTACTGCCGTCGGTGCTGGACCGGGCGTTTAGTGGGGGACTTTAAGTCGAGGCTTTCATACCAATGGACGTAGATGCGATCAACAGGGCGGGCATCTTCATGGCGTTTCTTGCTGGTTTCTTGCTCGCGCCAGAATTGATAGGTGAGGAACGCCTGCATAATATGGGGAAAAGGCTTGATTTACTGGCGATTCGTATACGTCGTGATATCCGTGATCGTATTGGGCTTGGAAGTTGGGAGAGGAAACAGGCGGTGCAATTTGTTGGTAATCTTCTCATTTTTTTGCTGGTTCCCATCTTCTACTTTGTCGCGTATCATCTATTGATTATGTACAAGCCTTCGTGGGCTTTTCTCGGTCCAAGCATTCTTGCTCATTTCATTTTTGCGGGGATGATAACCATTTGG
>JAAENG010000031.1 GCA_024224665.1 Chloroflexota bacterium
CGTTGACCGCCGTGACATCGACCGTCATGGTATAGGTAGACGCACTGTCTGCCGCACCGTCGTTGACACTGAAGCCGAAACTGTCGTACCCAGTGCCGTTGCCATGGTCGGCAGGCACGAACTTCAGGTTGCCGGCATCGATGTCGGCCTTGGTGACCACCTGGTTCAAGGTCACGTCCGCGCCGGACAGCTGCAGCGCACCGACTGCCTCCAGCGTGGTGATCTTCACGCTGGCCATGAGGTCGCTGTTGCCATCGCTGTAGTTGAACTCGGCGGCGGTGAAGGTGTGGGCTGTAGCCTCGTTGGTGGTGATCGTGTTGTCGGCCGCAGTGGGCGCGGTATTGACGAAACTGTCACCACTGATCGTCCAGCTGTCGTCATCAATCAGGGACTGGCGGTCGACAGCGGACAGACTGTATTGCAGGCTACTCGCCCCCAGCGTCACGCCGCTTTGTACTGTTTGTGCAGCCCAGGCCGACAGGGTTGCATCAAAGTTGCTGATCGAGAGATTGGTGCCGCTAAGCATGTTTGTCATGTTGGTTACGCCGGATATATCCCAAGCTCCGATATCCTGATTGAAGGCCTCTGCACCGTAAAACATTTCTTGCATCGTGGTGACGTTTGAGGTGTTCCAGGCACTCAGGTCCTGATTGAAGACTGAGACTGTCCAGCGACTGTAGAACATGAAGTACATAGTATTGACGTTCGAGGTGTCCCAACCGCTGATATCCCCATTGAAGGCGGTGGCGCCCGAAAACATGTACGACATGTTTTCGACTTTGGAGGTGTTCCAGGCACTCAGGTCTTGATTGAAGGCGGTCGTATTTTGGAACATCTGTTGCATATTGGTGACGTTGGAAGTGTTCCAGGCGCTGATGTCCTGATTGAAGGAGGCGGCATTGTGGAACACCGAACTCATGTTGGTGACGTTGGAAGTGTCCCAGGAGCTGATGTCCTGATTGAAGGCGGTACCATAGAGCATGGCGCTCATATTGGTGACGCTGGACGTATCCCATGTGCTGATGTCCTGATTGAAGGCGGTAGATGAGAGCATGGCGCTCATATTGGTGACGCTGGAAGTGTCCCAGGCGCTGATGTCTTGATTGAAGGGTGTAGCGCCCCCAAACAGGTATGACATATTTTCGACTTTGGAGGTGTTCCAGCCGCTGACGTCCCCGTTGAAGGCCTCCGCACTGCGGAACATTTCTTGCATCGTGGTGACGTTTGAGGTGTCCCAGGCACTCAGGTCCTGATTGAAGGCTGAGACTGTCCAGCGACTGAAGAACATGAAGTCCATATTGCTGACGTTCGAGGTGTCCCAGCCGTTGATGTTCCCATTGAAGACGGTGGCGCCATCAAACATGTATGACATATTGTTGACAATGGAGGTGTCCCAGGCACTCAGGTCTTGATTGAAGGCGCTGGTGCCCCGAAACATGCCCGACATATTTGTGACGCTGGAGGTGTTCCATCCGCTGATATCCTGATTGAAGGCGGCGGCATTGTGGAACATCCCGATCATGTTGGTGACGCTTGAGGTGTCCCAGCCGCTGATGTCGCCATTGAAGACTGTAGTACCATAAAACATACTCTGCATTTTGGTGACATTGGAAGTGTCCCAGGCGCTGATGTCCTGATTGAAGGAGGTGGTATTTGCAAACATACCCTGCATATTTGTGATGCTGGAGGTATCCCAACCGCTGAGGTTCTGATTGATGCTGGTGGCACCGTTGAACATGTTTGTCAGATTGGTGACACCGCTGAGGTCGGGCGCGTCCACAGCGTTGATGACGAGATTGTCTGCACCATCAAAGGCATCATTCAAATCCTGCCAGGCGATATTGCCCCACTGCTCGACCGACAACAGCTTGTCGCCATCGCTGCCGCCATCGAAATTGACTCCCGGAAAATCACCCACGACAGCAACCGTATAAGTGCCCGCACTGGCATAGGTGTGAGTTGCCGGGCCACTGGTATAATCGGTTGAGGTTCCGTCTCCCCAAAATACGGTGAAGTCCGGGTCACCCGCACCGATCGGGATGGTGATGGTATCACTGGCAGAAGTGCCAGGATTGTCGGTCTTCCAGGTGGTAACAAAACCAGTGGCCTCTGCGGTGGCCTGGTCATTGCCAACGGTAAGGGTGATGGTCTCGGTGTCGGTGCCGCCATTGCCGTCGTCAATGGTGTAGTCGAAGCTCTCCGATGCGGCTGAATCTACTTTGAGCCGGCCGTCGGCGCGTAGTTCAATCACCGTACCACTGGCCAGGGTTGCCGTGTCGCCCGGGTTGTTAAGAACGGTTGTTGCATTGCCGTTATTCGTGTCGATGATGCTGATCAGCAG
>JAAENG010000032.1 GCA_024224665.1 Chloroflexota bacterium
CGAGAGCGCCCGACCTAGGGCGCTTTGTACTATGAGCCAGGGATTCGATCTCGATGGTATAGGATGCCATAATTTAGAAGATCGATTTCTAGCGTAATGAACCACGCCGAAATCCGAATTCAAGTTAATTGTGAATTCATTGGTCAATCGAGGAGATAGTTGATGCGTTTCGGTATAAGCTTACCCGTTCATGGTCATTTCAGCGATCCTCAACTCCATATGCACTTGGCCATCGCTGCTGAACAGGCTGGTTGGGATGGATATTTTGTGTGGGATCATATCGCCTGGGAGGAATTCGGCCGTTCCAGACCGGTCACCGATCCCTGGATAGTTTTGGCTGCAATTGCGGCAAGAACAGAACGAATCTATCTGGGGCCGATGGTGACACCATTGGCGCGTAGACGACCCTGGAAGGTCGCACGTGAGACGGTGGCACTGGATTATCTATCCAAGGGGCGACTGATTTTTGGCGTGGGTCTAGGCGCCAGAGCCAAACCGGAGTTCGAGGCTTTCGGCGAGGAGGGTGACGCCAAGATCCGTGGCCGCAAATTGGACGAGGCCTTAGATGTGCTTACCGGTCTGTGGGGTGGAGAATCCTTTAGCTACGACGGAGAGTATTTTGAGATCGAGAATGCGCAATTTCTACCTAAACCACAGCAGTCACCTCGTATTCCGATCTGGGTCGCCGGATCCTGGCGAGATAACGACAAGCGGCGTCCCTTCAAACGTGCGGCCCGCTACGACGGCGTGACGCCCTTCATTCATGGGCGAGATGCAAATCCTGAAGATTTTCTGGCGATTCGTGCATACATTCGGCGGTATCGAGCCAATGATCGGCCTTTCGATATGGTCTGCGGCCGTACATTCAGCGAGCAAGGCATTGCCGATGTGAAAACCGTCTCGCCATTTGTTGAGGCAGGTGTGACCTGGTGGATGCCTGGCATCGTGCCGTCGGAGTTGGAGGTGGATCAAGTTCGAGCATTAGTTGAGAAGGGACCGCCAAGCGGTCGATTTTAACCATGAAACTGGAACAATACTACGACGATAAGCCCGGGGTCAGACACTCATCGTCGCTGACACCCTGGCCGGGATCTCATCACTCAACAATGCAACGATCCGCCGCATTGATTATTCTGATTCGTTATCGTTCAGCAGGTACTCAACAGCCGCATCTAACTGCACATCGATAAACTCTTTAGCATCAGGATCGAATTCGAAGGGTACGATCTGGTCGGGTTCCAGACCTTCTCCATCGATCTGGCGGCCTTCAGGGGTGAACCAGCGGGCGACGGTCACCCGCAAGATGGAACCATCCTTCAAATTGAATAGACGCTGTACTGAGCCCTTACCGAATGTGGTCTCTCCGATCAGTTCGCCACGGTCATAATCCTGAATAGCACCGGCCACGATCTCCGAGGCGCTGGCACTGCCGCCATCGACCAGGACAACCAGGGGCAAGTCGGACACCAGTGCGTCGCCCACGGCATCATGCTCCGTCTGATTTTCATCTTCACCTGATTCTGAGACGATCACGCCCTCTTCGATAAAGAGGCTGGTGATGTTGATAGCCATATCCAAACGGCCACCGGGATTGCCACGCAGGTCGAGGACAATGCCCTTCACGCCGGCATCCAGCCCTTGTTGCAAGGCATCCTGCATTTCTTCACCCGACCGGGCAGAGAAATCGGCCAGCATGATGTGGAGCAGATTGTCTTCGGTGATCTCCGAGCGAATGATGGGGATTTTGATGTTGGCGCGTGTGACTTTGATATCGAACGGTGTGTTATCGCCACGTTGAATGGTCAGAACTACCACTGTCCCTTTAGGGCCACGGATAAGCCGTACGGCATCATCCAAACTCATAAGGCTGACATCCTCACCATCGACCTTGACAATGATGTCCTTGGGCATGATTCCTGCGACTTCGGCCGGAGATCCTTCGAAGGGTTTGACAATACGGACACCAGTGCGACTCTCTTCGTCTGCTGGCTCGATCGTGGTACCGATGCCTTCAAAACCGCTTTCGAGATCAATGCGGAACTGTTCGGCGGCGATGGGCGGCATGATGTTCGTATAACGGTTATCCAATCGTTCGGTCACGCCAAAAAGGGCCACATAGACCAGATCCTCAACCTCCGGAGCATCTCCGGGACAGTCGGCGTAGAGACGATTAGCAGTCTTCCAGAAGAAAGAAAAATTGTCCGGGGCATCGCTAGGCGCTTTTGGTGTCTCAAACTGCAAGAGTTCTGCGGGTGCTTCGTTTTTACAAGTGCCCACAAATTCTCTAAGGCCATCGATAGCTGCATGGGTAATGTGATTGCCTTCGGGAACGTCGCCGTCGAAATTGCTTTCGATCAGGTCATAGGCTTCCCAAAAGATATCAAAATTCTCCGGGGCTTCTAAGACCACAGCGTGATCTAGCAGTTCTGGAGGGTAGGCAAAATTATTTTGCGTCGCCCTGGCCCCGGCCTGGGCGATGCTGACAGGGCTGAATTGTCCGGCAAAAAAGCCCAAGACAAAGCCCAGCATGCCCAAGGTTGCTCCGACACCTAATATAGAAAGCGTGAAGATGAGCAGTCTATTGTTGTTGCTGGATTTGTTCATAGATTTTTTGTCATTGAATACTTATGCAAGGGGGGAGCATGAAGGGATTCTGAGCCAATCGAATCATCATATAGCTTTGAGTGCTTGTGCCTCGACATTACTTACGTTCCGGATTCGATCAATTCAGCGAACTGTGGCTCAAGATTGAACATGGTTTGTTGGGCACTGCCGATGGCGGCACGGCTGCCAAGGCTGACCACTGAAAGTAACACCAGGACAAAGACAGCTACAGTAGCATAACGAACGAGGTTGCGTAAAGTTCCCGCCTGCATGCCTCGCCACAGGAAAAGGAGTAAGCCAAGAGCGAACCAAAGACCGAGCGCGAGCACCGCCAGGTCATCAAGTGTCAGCCATGTGTCTGTCAATTCGGCAATCTGGCCGATGCGGTCGAATGCCGCCGCTGTGAGAGGCACAGGCGCTTGGTCCAGTGCCAATGCCAGGTTTGCCTGAATGTCCGCATCGCGAGGAGCCAACTGGGCGGCGTGTTGATAATTGAGAATGGCAGGAACGATCTGGTTTTGCTGATAGAAGGCATTGCCCAGATTATAGAACAGGGTGCTATCTTCGATGCCCTGTTCGGCCAATTGTTGGTACAACTGCGCTGCTTCGGCATAATGCCCAGCCTCATAGAGTTGATTTGCCGCGGCCATCGCATCCAGATCGGTCTGCTCATCAGCCGTCATGGCATATGCACCGGCCACGAAGACAGCGATCAACGTAAATGCAACAAGTAAGGGTATGATAATGGTTCGTTTCATCGTGTTCACCTGGGGAATAAAGGGTAGTTTACCGGCCACTGACTTCTGTTCTCTGATCTCAGACAACCAATGTCTTGTCCAGTTCGTCGATTAGGTATGAAGTCAAGGGGATTAGATCGGAGCTGGACACTTGCTTGCCGTTTCCTGCATAGCGGTTCATCTCATTCTGTGCCAGTAAGTGTAGCACTCTCTGGGCCAATTCGGTGCTGGATCCATGTTTTAGCAGTAACTCGGCGAGATCGGCGTGTGTCATTCCAATGATATTCTCATTCAGTTTCGCACTGAGATAGTCGGTAAGGATTCGACCGCTGCTGAAGTCAGGCTGGTTTGGCTGTTGCCCTGCCAGACGCAGCATGCTCTGCGCATCTTTCGCAGCCAGCTTACTGCGGCGTGCGACCGATGTTTGCTTTACATAATTCTGCCGCCGTTTCCAGACATACTGTCCGGCCACCAGAGCCACTGGGAGCAACCACAGCAGCCAGTAGCCGGCTCTTTGCACCAAGGGAGTGCTAGCGCTGGCTAGTGAACTGCTCTTGGTTTTGAGCGGGCGCAAGGCGCTATCCTGATTTGAGGCAGGCATGGGGGCGGGGTTAGGGCCAGATGTCTGGGATAGAGCGGCGGTCGGGATGTTGTTATCGGGAGCAACCTGAATCGTAATCGGATCGGCCGTTGCTGTTTGATAGGTCTGGCTTTCCGGATCGAAGTAGCTGTAAGTCAAAGCCGGCAACGTCATCGCTCCGGCCACAGTCGGGACCAAAACCCACTCGGTTGTAAGGCCACCATTGAGGTTACCTTCCTCATACCAGGTCTGTGTCGAGGTTTCGCCGTCGAATGCCCGCCAATCGTTGCTATCGGGCAGAATCGGGCTGGGCAAAGTGGCGATATTGCCCTGACCTGTCAGCACCACACGGAACGTCAGCGTATCATTGACAGTTGTCTCGGCCGTATCCACTTCAGCTCGGATATCGAATTTGCCAACAGCCCCTTGGAAGCCAGCCGGCGCCCCAGCCGGCAAGGGTTGCACATCAAGCATGATCGGTCTCGTGCCAAGGGTCTGCCCTCTGCTAAAGAACCCTCCGGGAATGCCCAGGGTGGCAGGTTCGATGTTGAGTTCACCGGCGATGGTAGGGAACAGTACGTGTTGGATTTCAGTCACACGGTAGGTGCGTTCAGCGACCTGCACCATGTAATCATGCTGCTCTGGGGCCTGTTCATGCCACAGGCCAGAAAAGGCCGGAGCCTGATAATCTAACTTGCCGCTGTGATTTACAGCCTGGTAGAAACGGAAAGTGTAGACAACCTGCTCACCCTGATAGGGCGTGGCATTATCGGCTTCAGCTTCGACAAAGAAATCCTGTCCCACCAGTTCGGGATCAACTTGGGTCGGTGCATTGGTCTGAGAGCGTTGTGGCGAGGCCTGTATCGGCTTGCTGCCTTGCGAGACAGTGATGGGAATGGCGTCGGTGGCGTAGGTCTGGCCATTCACATCGATCGTTATCGGATCGATCACCAGATCCCCCGACTGCGTAGGCTGTAAACGGTATATGTAGCTTGCCTGTGAAGTCGTATTGCCATTGATCATACGGATCTGCGAACTGCTCTGCTGTCCACTGATATAAAAGCCATCGAGCACGGGCAACAGTGGTTGGGCGCCATTGCTGACATTGGCAACGGTAACGACCAGGATGAGCGATTCATCGCTGCTGAGTTGAGAACGGTCCACTTCAGCTCGAATAACATCTGGCGCTTGTGCAGCGACGGATTCTGGCAAAAACGCCAGTACGAATGCCGCCAAAGCCAATAGGACGATGGGTGATAGTCGTTTGAAATGCTTCATAAATGCTATGCCTTGTAAGCTTGAGGATCGAGAATATCGGGAGACGGGTCAGGCGCTAACGGCGCCTACATTGACATCGTTTTGCCGATGTGTGTGGCGGCTGGCGCGTTGCAAGTGGCAAGTTCGGCCTTTGTCTGCAGCCGAACTCGCACCTGCGGCCTGCTACTTGCTACCTGCCCCAAACAGGATCTGATTATTCCGGTGTAGTCTTGGAACAGTCGCTATGAACCCTGTGCAGGTAGTTGAGTAACAACCGACTGATAAGCATCGGTGGCGCCGGTAGTCAACCAGTTGTAGCTACCTTTCGACGCCTGTTCAAGCAGTCGATAGCCACTGGAAGCGCCATTGGACGCTTTATTTGCCATGGTTGCCAGATAGGGACCCACAGGCTGTATAGCGTTCGTCCAGGCTGACAACTGATTCTCGACCGTATTCTTGACCACGGCCACATCCTCTTTGTCTAGACGTGCGCTGGTATTGGCGTCGATCTTGGCCAAAGGAATGGTGGCATTGACATCGATCTGTGCGTAACCGTTGTCAAGAACGTCATGGAAAGGGATAAAAGCCTGTGCTTGCACATCACCCGAAAAAAGAAGGTTTGGTTGTAGGCTCGTGCTGGTGACACCGGTCATCAGCAAGCCATCGGGATTGACAGACACCAAACCTTCGACGGCCAGTGGGGTTGCTTCGATTCCAATCCATTCGCCGAGTTTGCCTTCATCCACTGCAACACCGCCGCTCATCTGCAAAAAAGTTTCATCCATCTGTTTGCCAACAGAACCGGAAACCTGAAGTGTGGCGTGCTGACCAATTGGTAGGACATCGAGGCCGAGGGGCAGTGCACCAGCGCTGAGTATAGGGCTCAGGAAGGTGAGTTCACCATTGTGGCTGAGATTCACACCACCCGAAACATAGAGCTGCGGCTCTTGGGTATCCAGTACCAGGGTGGCATGTTGGCCGGGCGGAACGGACAGCTTGAAGTGCTGCTCATTCTGCTGGGCATCCATGGCAAAACCAGCGTCCAGTTCGAAGAACATGTAGGTGTGGTCAGGATTCAAGGGGATGTTCAGATCAGTCAGGTTTTCACCTCTGTCTATGCCCACATCGATGAGTGTAGGGCCATCGATGGCGATGTCATCAAACAGCTCCAGGTCGGAGAAGGGAACACGGGCAGTGCCACGGAGGGCTTCGACGTTGTTATCATCGTTGAGACCCAATGATAAATCTGTATCGACCATGTCGATATCTCCAACAGGCAAGCTGACACTGACGGAGTCGCTTATCTCAAAGCTTGTGCCGGCAGGAATGACGCCGAGTTGCTTCGGTAGGCTGAAGGAGATTCGCCCGCTTTCTGCGGCTTTATCTTCATCATTCAGGTCGATGGTAAGTGAGCAAACGCCATCTTTGCAGGCAACGCTATAGTCGTCGGTGATTTCTGCGGCGGATGCTGTTCGAGGGGCGAGGCCGACAAACAGGCCCAGGATTAGGGCTAAGGGAATGAGTGTTCGTGTTAAATGCTTCATGTGTACCTCCGATGATCGAGTGTATATTCTACACCACGTTTTTACTGGGCGTTCGTAGTAAGCGCTTTAGCGTTTTGCGCTGCCGTTCCTTCAAAACAGCGCTAAAGCGCTTACTACAAACCAAATGTTTTACCAATCCTGTACAGGAGGGCGGTTGGGGACGATCAGCATCATACCAAGGCGTTCTTGCAGGGTTTCGCCATCTTGAGCAATGGCTGCCAGCAGTTGCCGGGCCTGCTCTTCTGAGAGTCGTTCGCCCGGTGCAGGTGCATAGTTGGGTTGCGGCTCACCCTGTTGGGGCGCCCCATCTTGGGGCTGGCCTTTGCCTTGTTGCTGCTGTTCTTGATTCTGCTGATCTTGCGGTTGTTGGTCTTCGTTATCGCCCTCTTGCTGGTCCTGTTGGTCTTCGTTTTGCTGGGAAGTATCCTCGTTCTCAGACTGATTTTCGTTCTCTTGCTCGTTCTGATCACCACCATTCTCTTTTTGTTCTTGTTGATCCTCGTTTTCCTGATCCTGCTCACTTTCGCCGTCCTGATCCTGCTCCTGCTGTTCTTGATCTTGATTCTGTTCCTGGTCTTCCTGTTGTTCCTCGTTCTGCTGCTCTTGTTGTTCCTGTTCTTGCTGCTGCTGTTGCAGAGCGAGCTCCAGATTGTATTTAGCGTCCAGATCGTCAGGGTCCTGTATCAGGGCTTGGGTATAAGCATCGATGGCCGAGTCCAGTTCCTGGCCGTTGTAGAAATTATTGCCGAGATTGTAGTAGCCACTTTGAGTCAGTGCAGAGGCTATCTCGGTGGAGGCATCAGCCAGTATCAGGGCTTTTTCTAACGACTCTAACGCTGCGGCGTAGTCGCCCTGACGATAGAGTGTGCTGGCAGCATTGTAATAGGGCTCTGCCAACTGCGGATTTTCGAATTGTGCCTGTTCGTAGGCGGCCAGTGCCTCTTCGTATGCCTGTTCGGTATAAGCTTCATTGCCACTGTTGTTCAGCTTTTCGGCGGAGTTGCCGCAAGCTGTGAGGGCGAATAGGCTAAGGACGGCAATGAACAGCAATGTGATTTTTTTGGTCGGGATTGTGGGTTTGGTTGATGTCATGGTGTGATTTCCGTTCATGTCTGGCATGTTATGATGCGGAGGCCGTCTCACTACTCTGGCTACGATTGAAGCGAAGTGACCCTATATTTTTTAGGCGATGGCTGAGGCGGTCGGGTATGAGTTCGGCGACGACCAGGGCGGCCAGTGCCAACGCCAGGAAAATCTGGAACCGTTCGATTTGTTTTGTTTCGAAGCGGCTTTGTAGTTGAGCCCGTTGCAGGGTGTCGATCTCATCCAACAAGCTGTCCAATTCCTGTCCACCGGCTGTCGCTCGGTAATAATGGCCCTTTCCGGTGTCGGCGATGGCCTGCAGGGTAGATTCGTCGAGTTGCGTGAGCACAACCTGGCCCTGCGCGTCGGTTTTGTAACCGGCGAGTTGTCCATACTGGTTTAGTTCCGGGACGGGTTGACCTTCGGGTGTGCCGAAACCGATGGTATAGATCAAGACATCGCCGTCGGCCGCTTCCTGGGCGGCGACCAGGGGATCGGTCTCAGCATCCTCGCCATCTGTCATGACGATGAGAACTTTCTGGCTGGATAGCTCTGGATCAAAGCCTCGCATGGCCGTTCGGATAGCATCGCCGATCACAGTTCCCGGTCGAGAGATGATGCTGGGGCCGGCGCTGTCAAGATAATTGAGGGCGGTGTTGTAATCTGAGGTTAGCGGCACCTGCAGGAAACTGGCGCCGGAGAAGAGAACGAGGCCGATCTCATCACCATCAAGACGCTCCATCAGATCGCCGATCTCCAGTTTGGCGCGATCCAGGCGGTTGGGCTTGATATCCTCGGCCAGCATGCTCTGCGAGACATCAAGGGCGACGATCACTTGCAAACCTTCCTGATCGATCTCACGCACCTCATTACCCCACTGGGGGCGGGCGGCAGCGATCAAGAGAAGAGCGATTGCACCCAACCACAGGGCGGCTTGCCAGCGGCGACCCCGCCAATTGATGTTTGCGCTGAGCCGTTGAATTAGGGCATGGTCGCCCAGTTTGGCGAGGGCTTGTTTATTGCGTTTGCCTGCCCACAGCAAGAAGAGGGCGACGGCCGGGAGTATCAATAATGCTAGTAAAAGAACCTGTGGGTTCGCGAAATTCATAATCACCTCTCGATTAGACAAAGAATGACTTTAGAACGCTGAGAAAATCAGGCCCCGCTGGGGCAGGTAGCAAGTAGCAGGTCGCAGGTGCGGGTGCGGTTGCAGACAAGGTTGAACTTGCCACTTGCAACGTGCACCTGCCACAAACATCGACAATAAGTTGTCGATCATTTTTCGTAAGCGCTTAAGGGATTTTACGGAAAACGGTTTTACGTAGGGCCAACTCCACCAACAAGATGGCAAGAGCGGGGATCAGGAACCAGGCCATGAGTTCGAAATACTGGTTGAAAACCTGCACTTCTACCTTTGATTTCTCCAACTCATTGATCTCATCGTAGATCGCTTTCAACCCTCGGGCGTCCTCGGCCCGGTAGTATTTGCCGCCGCTGATATCGGCTACCTGTTGTAGTGTGGCCTCATCGATCTCGCTCTCGATATAGGTGATCTGCTCTCGGCCAAACAGGTCTGTGGTGGGATAAGGTACCTGGCCCGGCTGGCCGGCGCCGACGGTATAAACTTTGATACCAAGCGCTTTGGCAGCTTCTGCAGCCGTCAAGGGGTCGATCTGGCCGGCATTGTTGACACCATCGGTGAGTAAAATGACGACCTTGCTCTCGGCGTCGCTGTTGGTGAGCATGTTGGCGGCATTGGCGATGCCCAGCCCGATGGCAGTGCCGTCGTCAAGACCGAGGTCGGTGGCCAATTCCACCTGGCCGAGTGAACGACGCACCATGTTGTGGTCGAGCGTTAGTGGACTCTGAGCAAAAGCTTCGTTAGAGAAAATGACCATGCCGATTTTGTCGTAAGGGCGATTGGAGATAAATTCATCGATCACGGCTTTAGAAGCTTGCAAACGGTTATCTGGCTGGAAATCCAGCGAGGCCATGCTGCCAGAGATATCTAACGCCAGGGCGATCTCCACACCCTCACCACTGATGGTTTCGCGACCCTGCACCATCTGTGGGCGGGCGAGGGCGATAACGATCAGGGCGATGGCGACCAGACGTAAGGCTGTGGTCAGGGGGCGCCAGGTGATGCGCCAGGTGCGAGGTAAGTCACGGGCAAAGCTGGTGGCAGTGTGCCGGATAGCTGCAGGCCATGAGCGTCGCCTGTTACTAAAGTGGTAGGCTGCGAGCAAAGGGAGGATGATCAGCAGGCCAAGAATGAGGGGGGATGCAAATTGAAAGCTCATGCACGCACCTCCGCCGGGCGCTTGGAGAATAGGGTGGGGCCAGAAGTGGTATCTTCAGGCGTCTGTTGGGGTTCAGGTTCAGGTTTGGTTCGTTCGATGAGGGCGTTTGCCTGGGCCAGCAGATGATGGGCGCTGTCGACATCAGGCGTAAAGGTCGAAAACTTGACGATATCGCTCTTATTCAGGAAGTCGAGGAACAGTTTGGCCACATCCTCAGAAATGTCCTTTTCCTTGAACGAAGTTCTGATTTCGCCGGTCGTACGCTCGACAACCGGCACCTGGTAGGTGGCTTCCATGTAGGTACGGATGCAGGCCGAGACTAGCGTGTAGTGCTCTTTGAATCGACCCTGTGGTGGCAATTGCAGGCCGGTGATGCGATCCAGCTCATCGAAAGCGCGTTCATGCGCCAGGCGATTGTCGATTGTCTCCCGCTTGCGCTTGCGCAGCCACAGAACCAGGGCTGCGATCAGCGCAAATGCGGCAACCAGGCCACCCAGTATGTAGGGCCACAAGGCTGTCAGGCTCATCTCGAACTGTGGCTTGATGTCGCGTAACTCGGCATCTCCTTCAACTAGAACCGATGCAATGTCCAGTGTGGCGGGAACAACAGCGATCTCGTCGAGGTTGCCGGCCCCGTCGGTGAGACTCAAGGTCAGAGCAGGCGTCGAAAATGTGCCGGGAGTAAAAATGCGGGCATCGAATTGGATGGAGGTCGTTTCCGTGCCGGCGGAATTGGCAATCGTGACCGGCGCCGACTGCTCCTGGATATTGAGTGCACCCCAGGCTTCATCTAGCTCAGGCGTGATGACGTGATACCCAACCGGATGGTTGATCTCCAGTGTTAGGGCGATAGGATCCCCAACGGTCCATTCACCATCAGGAATCACAAAGGCTGCTTCGACCGGCTCGGAGGCAATAACCGAGAGGGGAGCGACAACAAAAAGGGTAATGACGAAAAGTAGAGGTAGGATGATGCGGAGTCGGTTCATAATTGAAGATTGAGGATTGAAGACTAAAGATTGAAGACTGGCTGTATCTTCTAAATAACTTGGCGGACCCTACTCCGTCCACGCAGGAGAGCCAAGATTGATGACAAGGACATAGGATTAAATAAAACCGGGTACTTAACACCTACGGTAGGACTACACTTGAACTGGGTCAGCGAAAATAACTCTGTTTGAAAGCAATCAG
>JAAENG010000033.1 GCA_024224665.1 Chloroflexota bacterium
CCTGAGAAAATTATGTCAATAAAGGTACCATAACTCAAAAATCACGGCCACTAATTCGGTCGTTCTCCGAACCCTCACGCTTCAATATTGCCATAGAAAGCATATTTCAGATTTCATCAATTTTTTGAGCGAAAGATGAGTATAAGTATGGCACAAAATCGGCTTCAGCTCACGCGTCCCATGGCTTGAGAACGATCTTGCCGCACAGTCCGGTTAGCTGAAGCTCCCATGCCTGCTGGACTTGTTCCATTGGAAACGTGTGTGTGATCATTTTGTCGAGCAGCCCTTTCGACATGCGTATCGTTCGCAGCATGGCGTCCGTATCCCGAAGGTGGTTCCAATGCCACACACCATGAACAGTCAAACCCTTGGCCACGATCGCCCTAGCCAGCATGGGGCCGCCCCATCCTACAGACGCAATCTGACCTCTGGGCCTGGTCGCTTCAATCAGGAATGCCGGAGCGCTTTCGGCGCTACTCGCTTCAATGGCCTTGTCAACGCCCCGCCCATCTGTCAGGTCCAGTAGCCTCTCAAGCCTGTCAGGATCATGGGGATCAATGACTTCTTCCACCTGTAAGGGGTAAAAACCTCATCCGCGCCCATCGGTTATCAGGCAGCTTGGCGGTAGTAGCTGCGAATAATGCCGCCCAACACATCTCGGCGTTGAATTGCTCCCTCATTGAGCGGAGGTCCCGTGCCCAGTGGCATACGTTGATCTAACCCCTGATGCGGCCGCTCACGATTGTGATAGCTGGTAAACTCCTTCATCACACTCATCAAATGCTTCTCGTTCAGTATTAAAATCTGATCCAAACACTCCTCACGGGCTGAGCGGATCCATCTTTCCGCGTATGAATTCGCTTGAGGGGCGCGGGGAGGCGCAAGGACGATTTCCACCCCCTCTGATTCAAACACACGTTTGAACTCGCCACAGAATTTGCTGTCCCTGTCATGAATCAAGTAGCGAAATGCTGATTCATCCTCTTCTCCAAACTCCCACACCAAGTTGCGTGCCTGTTGCGCCACCCAATTCCCATCAGGATGCGCTGAACAAGCAGCTACCCGCACCCGGCGCGTACCCAGCTCGATGAAAAACAAGACGTACAAGGTCTTCAGCGCCATCGTTTCCACTGTGAAGAAATCGCAGGCAAGCATCTGTTCTTTGTAGTGATTCAAAAACGCTCCCCAAGTGCTTACTCCCCGTTCTGGCGCTGGCGGCACATTGTGCCTGGTTAGTACGTTTCGCACCGTTTCCTCTGATACCTCGAAGCCCAACTTCAGCAACTCTCCATGTATCTTGCCCCTTCCCCAACGAGAATTTTCCTTTGCCAGATCCAGGACTAGTTGTTCGATCTCGGCGTCGATCTTGGGGCGGCCAACTCGATTTCGGCCCTGACGATACGTCCATTTGCGTTTCACCAACTCCCGATGCCGCTTCAGTACAGTGTCGGGCTTGAACATCAACAAGCTGCTGTTTAGGCGTGCTTTGCCACCTACACCGTTTCGTAACTTATCCGCCAGTGCGGCCAGAAACATTTTCTCCGGACGTGATATCCGAGATTTGCTCCCGAGTTTCCGCTCCAGGATGCGAACCTGCTGGCGCAGAGCCACGATTTCCAAGTCCTTGTCCGCCTGGCCACGCTCAAACGCCATTATGATGTCAAGCATGAAGGCAGAAAGGCAAGTAAATATCAAGTAGATCATCGCGTTGAATTAGGTACTCCCGTTCGAAATTACTTCTGCTTTTACCACATCACCTCCAGAAGCGCACACTGGAAACCATCATTTGACGCAACCAAACGGACTGAAACCCCACGGATGTAATATATATCCCTTACAGGCTTCGGATGGAGTTCTTACAGAATCGGCAATTCCAACCATTCCGCCAGCCTGATCTGCCTCCAATAAGGAGCGAGATCGACTACTTTTCCGCTTTGCATGGCTTCGTCGATGGCGAAACAGGTTGCAGTGGAGATCAGGCCGTCAAGCAGCCCCACACCAGGCGGCTTATTCATTAACATGCTCTCTGCAAGCTCCTGCACCAGGACATCATCACCATCGCCATGTCCGCCAGAAGCGCCTGTAGAAAAATCCTTGACGGGCATGTCGAAACCTATGCCTTGTAGCTCAATCGTCCCCGGCAGAACATCCGCCCGCAGCGACCCCTCTGAGCCCAGAATGTACATGCGTCGCTCTGCGATGGCGGCATTGCAATTCAAATGAAAGCTCGCACGAGTGCCATTCTCATATTCCAGGATCACCACCTGGTTGTCGATGATGTCCTTGTCTGCTGTGAATGGATTTTCCGACTGTCCTGGCCATGTGCAATACGCGTCTCGTCCCTCCTCGCTTTTTCCCAGCCGCTGGATATGATGTTCATTCTCGGGCCTAAAGAAATTGAGTCCTCCGAAGCTGGCAACCCGCTTGGGAAGGCTGCCGACCATCCAATTCACCAGATCGATATCATGGCTGCATTTTTCCAGCAGGAAAGGGCCGGCATTAGCCCGTAAACGCCGCCAGTCGCCCATGATAAAGCCACCATGATTCCAGCCCAGCGTCTCATTGAACTCCATACTGATGATCTCGCCCAATGAACCCTCTTCCAGCAGTTGCTTGATCTTGCGGTAGTGGGGCGAATAGCGCAGGGTGTAGGCCAGATTGAACATGTTGCCGCTCGCACGCCAGGCATCGTACATGGCCACACTATCTTCGAGTGTGGTCGCAATTGGCTTCTGGCAGAATACATGCTTGCCCGCGGCAAATGCCGCTACCACCTGATCTTTGTGATAGACATTCGGCGATGCGATCAGCACCCAATCGATGTCGGGCGCCGTCACCAGACTTTGGTAAGTGTCGTAAACAGTAGGTGACGATTGAATCTGATCAAGGGCATCGGCCACCGCTCGCGCCTCCGGATCGAAAAGGCCGCGGACCTGCAATCCTTCAGCGGTAGCAAGGAGCTTGTTGACGATCACCATACCCATCATGCCACAGCCAATGACGCCAATACCGCTAGATTTCATAGCACTTGTCCTTTCTTGTGAGTCGATACGGGGATAGTCCCCCTCTTGAGTGTTGCTAGCTTGGAAAAGGTAAAACCTGCCACGAATTTCTCGAATTTTCACCAATTCTGTTATCTTTTTCGTGTCAATTCGTGTCATTCGTGGCGAAAAAGTCCAGCAACACTTAACGAGGGCACTACCGATACGGGAGAATCTAAAAAGATTCGACTACATCGATGATTTTTTCGTAATTTCTCATTGTTAGGGCCGGTAGTTTGCGTCCATAGGGACAGGCCGAGGGCATGAGCACGAAGCCGCGTCCCTCGCCTGCCGTTCCTTCTTCCAGCGCTATTTTTACCTTGTCGGCGAACTGCTCTGTGGGCAGTTGCTCGATATCAGATACTTCCAGATTGCCGAAGAGGACGACATCACCGCCATAGTTCTGGCGCACATATTGCAAGGTTACGTCTCCCTGCGGCGGCGGTTCGATGGGATCGAGCCCATCAGGCCTCATGCTGACGATGTCGTCGAGGATGGCCTTTAGTTTGCCGTGGCAATGAATGCGGGCAAAGCCTTGATGGCGTTGAATGGCGTCCACCATAGGTTGGTCGTAGCGGACGACATACTCACGAAAGAGGGCGGGCGGCAAGTAGGGAACGGAGGCATACTCGGGCCCGTAGATGCGCCAGAGATGGCCCGGCAGCATTTCCGAGATCAGTTCAGTCTTGCGATGCAGGTCCGCGGCAAATCGTTCGAGTAAGCGGTGAAACAGTTTGGGTTCGGACCAGGCAATGATGGTGTATTCGCCCATGTCGAAGAGGGAGGCTGCCAGGCAAAGCGGGTCGGGTGTATCGATCATGACAATACCGGTATCGCCCAGAATCGCTTCGGTTTCTAACACAGGGCCAGGATCGGGTTCATGACCAAGCTCGGGAACGGGAAGATCGAGGAATGCTCTTAGATCGTCTGTGTCTTTTAGCAGATGCTCAACCGTCCACACCGTATTCACATCCACATCTCGACGCGTGCGGGTGGTAAGCGTGCGCTTGCCGGCCTTCACCCGCTTGACTGTGAACTCGCTGCCGTTATGTTGCGTCGTCGTGATCTCGGCGATCTCGTCGATAGGGTCTGGTAAAACATTTGAGAATGAGAGCCCGCGCAAGATGATCCGATCCGTTTTTTCCCCGGCAAGTTCGAGCAGTGGCTGCCATGATGGATCAGAATAGATGTTGAACGGATCCGCATCTTGTGGGTCCTGGTCCAGGCCGTTCAACTCGTAAAATGAGACGGGTGGTCGATCGACCACGTCACCACGGAGTGTTGCCATAAGCCTTTCACGGCGATTCATATGATCCTCACTTTATCTGTCTGCATGGCCGTCGCTATGCATGAAGGCGTATTTGCCATGGCGATGGGCCAGATCAGCGTAATCTTTGTAGAGTGGCTTGAAATGTTGGCGCCACGCATGCGGAGAGATCAGCAGGTTAGTCTGCGATCCCCAGTCATCCTGGAAAACGAGTGCATTCACATCTGTTCGTGCCCAGGCTTCGAATTCTTCAAGAAAGAATTGGTGGAGGCGATTCAACAGTGGATACAGATCGGGCGGCTCCAGAGCCAGATCGATGAACAGGTTCTGGGAGCCTCGCAGAAACTGTAGGGTTTCAAAGGGCCTGATCGGGGCTGAGGTAATGACGAATTGGTGCGTTTGCCTGCAAGAAGCGTTAACCTGATCGACATCTACGGTGAGGCGTCCCCGCGGAAATCTCAACCGCTCGACATCATCCCAGGATCTGAGAAATGGCTGCTTGACCTTACCGATGATGCCCTCTTTGATGTTCTCGAAGGCATTGCCCCACTCGTCGATATAAATGCCAACGCCGTGGAAATTCCCAACGGTTTCGGGCGGATCAAGCAGCAAGTTGGGGCACCAGGCGATGTCGTCAGGGAAGTGGGTTTGGATTCTGCGAAACATGTCAGGGTATCGTTCTTCCGCCCAGGGTAGGGTCCACAGCTGGCGGGGAGTTCTCTGGGGGTGGTTGAATTCCAAGGCCTGTTTGACTAATTCTCTACCATGCATAGGCTTGCGGCGCTTCTCCGCCAGGGCCGGGCCAAATCTCATCCAGCCTAGTTAGGGTTGGTTGATCAAGCTTGATCTCCAGGGCCCGAAGACTGCCGGTGATCTGTTCCATGGTTCTGGGACCAACGATAGGGGAAGTGACGACTGGATTTTTCAACAACCAGGCTAAGGCAACATCGGCCGGTTTTTCTCCAAGTTCAATACAAAGCGCTTCGTAGGCCTCAAGCTGTGTTCGATACTTCTCGACTACTTCATCCAAATCAGCTCTTCGGCCAGATTCTGCTTTTTCTAAGACGCCGGCCAGCAACCCGCCGCCTAGTGGGCTCCATGGCACTAAGCCCAACCCATATTCGCGGCAAGCGGGAATGACTTCCAGTTCAATCGTGCGATTGTTAAGGTTATACACGCTTTGTTCACAAACTGGGGGAAGGAAATTCCGGGCCAGCGATTTTTCACAGATCTGGGCGATATTCCAGGCGGCAAAATTGCTGCTGGCAACATACAGTACTTTGCCTTGGTGCACCAAAAGTTCCAAGGCTTGTAAGACCTCCTCCCAGGGAGTGCTTCGCTTACGATGCGGGGGATGGTATAGGTCTCGCTCCGGCAAATTGAAGTTCTGTTTGCCGGCCGCTGTTGCTTCGCCGCCATCTGCATGGTGCATGAAATAAACGTCAATTCGGTCTGTTTTCAATCTTCGTAAACTGTCTTCGCAGGCCTGGCGGATGTGATATGCTGATAATCCGCGTTCGTTAACGCCATGTCCCATAGGGCAATGGACTTTGGTGGCCAGTACGATCTGATCTCTGCGCCTGCTATCTTGAGATAGCCAGTTGCCGATTATTTCTTCACTCAGCCCCTGTCTTTCTGGGATACCATAAACATTGGCACAGTCGAAAAAATTGATCCCATCATCCAAGGCTTTATCCATGATGGCAAAGCTATCTTTCTCTGAGGTTTGCGTACCAAAGTTCATCGTCCCCAAGCAAAGCCTGCTTACGACCACGCCTGTTCGTCCTAAATGTGCATATTGCATTCTTTTCTCCTGGTACAAAGCGAAATAAGTAAAGAGGCAGTTTGTAGTAAGCGCTTTAGCGCTTTTGTGCAGCCGTCACGGCGATGAATCGCCTACTACGAACTGCACAGCTAATTGCGCCACACGGTCTATCCAATGGTTAGTTAAACCTCAGGTAATGCGAGCGGGTAAGCGCCGTGGTAGGACTACACTTGAACTGGGTCAGCGAAAATAACTCTGTTTGAAAGCAATCAG
>JAAENG010000034.1 GCA_024224665.1 Chloroflexota bacterium
CGCGACCATCCGACCACGCGACCACCCGACCACGCGACCACGCGACCATCCGACCACGCGACCACCCGACCACCCGACCACGCGACCATCCGACCACGCGACCACGCGACAAAAATGTCCTTCCAATCAGCCCAAGCTCTTGTTGCCGACGACCTGGCCTCGGTCGAGGCGAAACTAATCAAAAAAGTAGATAATACCTATGCCCCTCTGGCCGATGTGCTCAGTGGCTTGGTGCGCAGCGGCGGCAAACGCATCCGCCCTACACTGGTATTGCTCGCAGCTCGCTTTTTCCCACCCTCTCATCATAAGCGAATGATCAGTTTAGCAGCTGCGGTCGAAGCACTGCACACGGCAACTCTCGTTCACGATGACGTGATCGATGGCGCCCTTATGCGGCGCGGCCAATCAACACTGAACGCAATGTGGACACCCAGCAGCACGATCATGGCCGGTGACTTCTTCTTTGCGCGGGCAGCTTCACTTGCTGCCGAGACCGAGCATTCCCGCATCATCCGGCTGTTTGCCGATACTCTGGGAGTCATTGTCGATGGCGAGTTACGCCAGGCATTTTCGGCACGAGATTGGGGACAACCCAAACAGGGTTATTACGGCCGCATCTACGGCAAAACCGCTGCCCTGTTTGAAGTTGCTACACGAACTGCCGCAGTCTTAAGGGATGCACCGCCAGAAAGTGAAGAAGCGTTACGCCGCTATGGGTATCATCTGGGCATGGCATTCCAAATAGTAGATGACCTGCTTGATTTCGTTGCCGATGAAAAGGTGCTCGGCAAACCGGCCGGCTCAGATCTACGTTCCGGCATCATTACCTTACCTGTTTATTACTTCATCCAGCAGCCAGAACGGCGTGACGCCCTCGTTGCCCTGGTCGACGGCCAAAACCTGGGGGACGAGGAAGTTATTACCGAAGTCGTGACGATGATTCGCAACTCGGATGCCATCGGCGAAGCCAAAGCTGAGGCAAAGCGATTTGTGGATCTGGCGCTTGAGGATTTATCCTATTTCTCACCCGCACCGCACCACACAGCGCTTGTGGATATCGCTCGCTATGTGGTGGATAGGCCGTTCTGATACCCAGATGGGCATCCATCGGATGGGCATCCAATGACAACCTTGTAGATAAGGTGTCAGCCAATGCAAGTGGCTATCAAGCATGATCGATATCTCTATCTTAATCGTATCATGGAATGTTCGTGAGTTGCTGCTGCAATGTCTGGCGGCGATACCCACTGCTGTGGGTGACAATTTAAACTACGAAGTGTTCGTTGTAGATAACGCCAGCAGTGATGGTACACCTGATGCAGTCAAGAATCAGTTTCCAGATGTAAACGTCATTGCCAACCCTGACAATCGAGGATTTACGGGAGGGAATAATCAGGCATTGGCCCATGCACGGGGACGGTACCTTTTTCTACTGAATCCGGATACCGAACCGTGCCCAGGCAGCGTTGCCGAACTCCACCGCTATTTGGCCGACAACCCCTCTGTTGGCATAGTCGGCCCACGCCTCGTGTATGGCGATGGCAATTCCCAGCCCAGCCGTCGCCGTTTTCCCACAATCTCCATCCTGTTCACAGAAAGCACCATAATCCAACACTATTTGCCCGGTCTCACATTGTTTGCCCGTTATTACATGAAGGACCTGTCTGAAGATGAGGTGCAGCAAGTAGATTGGCTCGTGGGCGCAGCTATGTTCGCACGCCGCACGGTGTACGAAGAGATCGGCGGCCTGGATGAAGACTTTTTTATGTATTCGGAAGAACTTGATTGGTGTCACAGGGCGGTGGACGCAGGTTGGCGGATTGCCTATAATCCTGCAGCAGAAATCGTCCATCATGAGGGCAAATCCAGCGAGCAAGTGGTGGCGGCACGGCACATACACTTTTTCAGCAGTCGCGTGCGTTATACTCAAAAGTATCACGGTCGCTTTCTGGCCGCGGTATTGAGAGCGTGGCTGCTAGTCACCTTTGTCTTGCAGTGGTTACGCGAAGCCGTTAAGTGGCTGGTTGGGCACAAGCGTCCTCTTCGAGTCGAGCGAATGGCTGCGTATCGGCAGGTATTGCAGTCGGGACTGCGCTCCCGGTGACTAACTTACGCATTCTCTTTGTTAGCGGCGAATACCCACCAATGCAGGGGGGGGTGGCCGATTATACACATGAGATAAGTCGGGCGTTGGTCGAACTTGGCTGTGAAATTGGGGTTCTCTGTTCAACCGCAGCAGTAGATGCACCAGTTGAACCGGGCATTACGGTTTGGCCTCTAGTCGAACGTTGGGGCTGGCACTTTTGGTCGGATTTAGATCGGATCGTACGTAAATGGCGGCCCGATGTAGTGCACGTCCAGTACCAAACTGCGGCCTTTGGCATGCATCCGGCTATCAATCTTTGGCCCTGGCGACCTTGGCAACGCGCACAGGTGGTGACGGCTGTCACCTTTCATGATCTACTCGAACCATACCTTTTTCCAAAAGCCCACTTGATCAGACGTTGGATAACCCATACGTTGGCGACTCATAGCACGATCGCCATCACCACCAACCCAGAGGACACAAGCAGGCTACGTTCTATCCGTCCGGACCTACTTGAAATCCCCATAGGAAGTAATATTCCCAATGCTCCGCCCATTGATTATGACCGGCAGGTCTACCGGCAGCGCCTCGGATTGAACCCAGACACACCACTGATCTCATACTTTGGTTTTCTTAATGCCAGCAAAGGGGGAGAAGTGCTGGTAGACGTGCTCGCAGAGCTGGTCGAACATGGATGCGATGCCCATCTACTCATGATCGGCGGACGTGTTGGCGCCTCCGATCCGACGAACTACGCGTATTTGCAACAGGTAGAGGAGCGAATCACCCAACTCGATCTTGATAGCCGCGTACATTGGACCGACCATGTGCCTGCCCCTGAGGTCTCAGCCGCTTTTGTGGCTTCTGACCTCTGTCTTTTACCCTATCAAGATGGCGCCTCCTATCGTCGTGGTAGCTTCTTGGCAGCGCTTGAGCACGGAGTTCCTATTGTCACGACAGCTCCTGCCGTCCTTTATCCCGACCTCCATCATGGCAAAACCGTGTTATTGGCTCCCGCCGGCGATACAACCGTCCTCACCCACGCCGTAGAACGGATACTTTCAGATGCAGATTTGCGCGATCGGTTGAAGGTAAACGCCGCCGCATTGGCCGAACGATTCCGTTGGGACCAAATCGCCCTTACTAGCCTCGATGCTTACCGTTCCTATATGGATGTATGAAATCCACTTGGTCCACGATTATCCGCCACGTGAGTCATTTTAGTGGATGCGTAGAGACCTGTCTTCTGTTGACGACAATCGGCATTAAGTCGTAGAATAACGAACACTCATGTTTCAGACGACCTATTCACGATTCCACTCACTATTGGTTGATCCAGACCCACGACGCCAGCGCTGGGCCATTTTCGGTTTGCTACTCAGCGGTGGTTTGCTCATAGGCCTGATTGTTGGCGCGGCAGGGCCACTGATTGCACTTGCGTTAGGTACCGCTGCCGTTGGCGGGTGGTTGGTGCTACGTAGCCCGCTCTGGGGACTGGTAGGTATCATCGCGATCAGTACAATACTACCCTTCGCCACACTGCCATTCAAGATAGGTTTCACTCCCAGTTTTTTGGATGTGGCCATCCTGGCTGCGTTTGGGGTGTGGGTCTTGAAATATGCACTTGCCGAAGAAACACGGTTCGAAGCATCGACTATAGGTAGTGTGGTAGCCCTCTTCCTGATCATGACAGCCTTTACATTTGCTTTGGGCTTGCAACATGCTCGGCCCACATCAAACAATCTGCGACAATTCATGGAGATGGTGATTGGCATCACTCTCTTTTTCGTCGTTTACAATGTCGTACGTTCTCGTCAGCAGTTACTTTTTCTCGTACGAGCCCTCATTCTGGGTGGCGCCGGCGCCGCTTTCTTTGGAATCCTATTTTACGTCATCCCTCAAACCGCTACCGTGTGGGTCCTGGACCGGCTGGTGAGATTTGGTTATCCAGGTGGGCTGGGCGCGTTACGTTTTATCAATGACGATCCAGAAGGTCTGATGCGAGCCATCGGCACAAGCATCGATCCCAATGTGTTCGGCGGTTTGTTGATTCTGGTGGGGGTATTCACCCTACCGCAGCTCTTTATCAAAAAACCGGTATTGCCTCGCCGTTGGATTGCCGCCATCGTGGCAATGGAGGTTGTCGCACTCTACATGACCATCTCTCGTGGCTCGATGGTGGGATTCGCCATCGGTCTGGTCGCAATCGGAGCACTAA
The DNA here is from genome assembly GCA_024224665.1 of Chloroflexota bacterium. Lineage (GTDB taxonomy): Bacteria > Chloroflexota > Anaerolineae > J102 > J102 > PIVW01. Next base: position 4,305 of record JAAENG010000034.1, read on the forward strand.
GATATCGCAAGCTTCTCGTCATTGCCCTTGTAGCAGGTATTATCTTCCTTGTTTTGCCCTTCACCCAAGACTATATACAGAATTTTATCGCCGGCGTGACAGCTCAAGACCGCTCAACTCAGATGCGCCTAGGTGAATACAAAGATGCACTCAATCTGATTAGCCAATATCCGGTGTTTGGGGTCGGATTTACCGGTACGCCGCAGATCGATCTCTATATCGGTGTCTCATCACTCTATTTACTTATGGCCGAAGAAATGGGGTTGGTGGGAGTCGTTATCTTTCTCATCGTCATGGCATTGTTTGTCAATGCTCTGGTACGCGCCTTGCGTTATCCGAAGCAGAATCCGCAACTAGAAGCGATCTTGCTGGGCGTGTTGGGCGCCATGATCGGCTTGTTGGCTGCCGGAGTATTAGACCACTATCTTTTCAATCTGACCTACCCGCATATGACCTCCTTGTTATGGATCCTCATTGGCGTAGGAATGGTTACGGTGAGGATGACTACTGATTACCAAGATGAGCCTGTTACAACAACCAAAATTCGGAGTTGAGAATCATAAACGGCATTTATGACACCTGGATGACAGACCTCTGAGGCTTCAGGTCTTATATTGGATATACACAACATAACCCACTTTTTGCCAGCAACACCCCACGGAGAGAGCCATGACTGAGAGCACCTTAGCTATCGAACAACTGGAACTAAAACATTGTGATCTATTTAGAATGAGTGGACGAATTGACGGCAGCACAGCGCCGCAATTCGAAGAGGCTATGCAAGCGACGACAAATGCCGGACACTATAAAATCGTACTCAATTTAGCCGAGGTTAGCTACATGAGTTCGGCGGCACTCCGTGTATTGATCTCGACATCAAAGGAATGCCGCAAGCTCAAACGGGGTGATGTGCGCCTGGCAGAAGTCAATGAGCGCATTGCTCAGGTACTGGACCTGGCCGGACTCAATGTCCTTTTCAAGATATTCGACAGCGAAGCGGAAGCGGTGGACAGCTTCTAGAAATCAGGTGTTCTTTTCTATAACCCACCAACTACATAACGACGACACCACCTACGTCACAAGCAGAATCGTCTAGCTGATATGAGGACGCGCTTTGAAGAGATTCGCCTCGCCGCTGATCTAGCGAACCTTGGCGCCATTGACAATTTCGTAACGGCTTGTTGTAAACGTTGGCATGTCAACGAGAGCGACAGTTTTGAGATTCAGTTAGCCAGCGATGAGGCAGCCACCAATATCATACACCATGCCTATGAAGAAGAAGAGGGCGTTGTCACTATCCGATGTTGGGTGAGGGATGGCCACGATTTTTGTGTTGAATTACGCGACTCTGGCCGCCCTTTTGATCCAGATGAGATCGAAGCTCCAGATATAAAAGCGCCCTTAGAAGATAGAGCCATCGGGGGATTGGGCATTCATATGATGCGAAAAGTAATGGACGAAGTTAGCTTCGAATCTGGGGATACGGGCAACCGCTTGCTCATGGTAAAGCGAAGCGCAGTACCATGAGCAAGCCTACATCGATCAGTGACTCTGTAACTGCTTCGCTGGTTGAACTTCAAGCTGCCAGCCAGGCTCTGGCGCGAGCACGTACCAACGAGGAAGGCATCCTCACCCATCTCCAGGAGCAGGTACGGCAACTATTGCCTCCAGGCCGCATCCACGTACTCCTCTTCTTAAAAGGGCAGACCAAACTATTCGCCTGGAACAGAGAAGGCGAAGCGTTTCCTGCCAGCTATTTTGAGACTCCGGCAGCACAAGGCATTTTAGGATGGCTACGCGAAACCAAAGAGTCTCTTTTGGTTCGTGATTTTGAGCGGGATTGGGGTACGTTGCCAGCTAAACCCACTTACGAAAATCTACATCCTCCTCGCTCGGCCATTTTCGTGCCCCTGGTAGTAGCCGATGAAGCTCTAGGCGCGCTCTCCGCCCAGAGCAACGAAGCTGATGTCTATACGCCGGACCATGTCTGGCAATTGAAGATCCTGGCAAATCAGGCGGCGGCGGCGTTTCGCGCCGGCCATCTATTGCGCACTGAAAGAACACGCGCCAACCAGCTCGAGACCCTGGCAGAGGTTTCTCGTTCTGTGGTTTCGATCCTCGATCTAGATGAATTACTGACACATGTCGTCGATGTCATCGAACAAGCATTTGGCTATTATCACGTACAAGTCTTTGTAACCGAAGAGGGGCAGAGCAGGGCCACATTCCGCGCCTCGAGCGGGGCGACAATGCATGAGTTATGGCGAAAGCTGGGGAAATACGCGTATGTAGGAGAGGGTATCATTGGTTGGGTGTTGGAACATGGCGAAACATTGGTTGCGCCCGATGTCTCGATTGATCCCAAATATATCCCGGATGATCCCCGACTTTTGCCCGATACACGTAGCGAGATCGCCGTTCCCCTCAGATTAGACGATGAGGTGCTGGGCGTGTTGGATGTGCAAAGCGACCAACTGAACGCCTTTGACCGAGAGGATCTCTTTGTCTTGGATGCGCTTGCTGATACCGTTGCCCTGGCAGTGGACAACGCCCGGCTTTATACTCATGTTCAGCAAGATGCCTGGGTTACGGTAGCACTGCTAGAGGTCGCAGAAGTGACCAACCGTCTCACAGATTTGGATGAAGTCGTAGATACGGTGGTACGTATCACACCGATGCTGACAGGTGTTACCGCCTGTGCGATCTGGCTCACTGAAGCTAATCAGGCGCAGCTCACACCCAAAGGGCAATTCGGTATTCATGAAGAAATGGTGCGGCTGTTTTATAAACAACCCCTTCTGCTAGAGGAAAATCCAGCCCTTGATATCGTACAGCGCAGCCAACAACCCCTGGTTCTGCGCCCCCCCGAGCTAGATGAACTACTGGCCCCTATCGTGGCCCAAACGCTCCTTGAAGATGCCATCGTATTGTTACCCTTATTCGCCAAAGGTGATCTCATGGGTGCGATGGCTGTCAGTGTCGAGGAATCCGATGGTCCATTGAGCGAAACGCGCACCCCTTTGCTGAAGGGGATTGCCGACCAGGCAGCATCTGCCATTGAAAATGCCCAGCTTATCATTGCCCAACAAGAAGAAGCGTGGGTTAGCACAGCGTTGCTTCAAGTAGCGCAAGCGATGGGCCAGGAACAGGATTTGGCAGAGACCCTTCACATCGTCGCCCGTCTGACTGCTGTGCTTTCAGGGTTAGACCGCTGCACCCTCCTCCTGCGTCGCTCCTCCGAATCTGATTTCGAAGTGGGATTTAGCTACGCATTGGCCCGCGATATTCCGCCGTTCGAAAGCGGCGCACTTTTGCAGGCTGATGCGATCCCGTTGCTCGATAAAATCATAACAAGCGGAGAACCCGTCATCGTTTTTGATGCAAAAAAGGATGATCTCATCCCCTCCGGAATGGCACGATCATTGAAAATAGGAGCGGCTATCGGCCTACCACTGGTTGCCAATGGTCAAATAGTAGGAGCCATGATAGCGGACGCGGTGAAAGCTGAGCGGGTGAATAACCCACGATTACTCGACATCCTTATGGGTATTGCCAATCAGGCCGCCGTTGCCATCGAGCGAGCACGTCTACAAGCGGATGAGATCGTACGCCAGAGCGTTGCCACTGAATTGGCGGTTGCCCGAAATATCCAGAGAGGTTTTTTGCCGGAGCGACTGCCTGATATCGAGGGATATGAGATCGCAGCGTTGTGGGTGCCAGCCCGTGAAATCGGGGGCGACTTCTATGATTTCATTCCTTTGGAAGATGAGAATTTGGGCATTGTCGTGGCGGATGTGGCCGATAAAGGCATTCCTGCAGCCCTGTACATGGCTCTAAGTCGTACGACCATGCGCCTTGTCTCCACCCGCGATCCCTCACCGGCCAATGCGCTGCAGCGTGTCAATACTGCGATCTTGGATGCAACCTACTCTGATCTGTTTGTTACCATTTACTATGCCGTTTTAGACTCCACAACCCATCAGGTAAGGTATGCTTCCGGAGGGCATGGTTTGGCGTTGCAAGGGACAGAGCAAGATGTTATATTTTTGCGGGGGCGCGGCACAGCACTGGGGATCATTCCCACCATCGTGGTTGAAGAGCATACGACAGAACTTGGCCCTGGTGATTATCTTATTATCTATACCGACGGTGTGACCGATGCCATCAACAAAACCCTAGAAGATTTTGGCGAAGCACGACTGGCAGGGCTCGTCGAGCAACACCGTGGCTGCACAGCCGGCCAGATGCTCGGTTTCATCCACACCGCAGTTCAAACCTGGGAAGAGGGTACCGCTGCCTTCGATGACTTTACGCTGGTCGTGATACGCCGTATGCCGGAATGACTGGGAACACGAACGGCGGCAACATCGTTATCATTCTGACACACTACGCCACCGGGCGTCATCGAATCATTCACGATTATCAACGCAGTCACCCTCTCTTCGAGCTAACTGTCCTGACTCAATCCAGCGATAGTACTTGAAGATTCCCAGCTTTGAACTCAGTCAAGTAACTACGGAGGGAATATGTTCCTAAACAGACGACCTACGAATGAGAACGCGCTTGGAATCAGCCTGTCGCAGTCATCGCTGACATGGACATTGCAGCGCTTGCTGATGGTCTCGGCCGTACCTATCCTTCTCTTGTTGAGCCGTGTCCTGTACAGTGGACGCATCACTTACAGTTTTTTACTCTGGAATTTGTTTCTAGCCTGGCTACCCCTGCTTCTTGCCTATCTCAGCCTGAGGTCGTTACCCCGCCGCCCTTTGCTTGCCCTGATAGCTGCCCTGGCCTGGTTAGCATTTTTCCCAAACGCGCCTTACATTCTCACCGACATCATGCATCTGCGATATGACGACGGCATCACCGTGTTATTTGATGTGCTATTGCTGTTTACCTTTGCTATATCCGGCATCACGTTGGGATTTGTTTCATTGCGGTGGATGCAGGTGGCCGTGGCAAGACGCATCGGCGTGTGGTGGAGTCGTGGATTTGTCGTAATGGTTTTGGGGTTGTCCGGTTTTGGCATCTATCTCGGCCGATTTTTGCGCTGGAATAGTTGGGATGTCGTCACCAGCCCTCTGTCCTTGGCCCAGGACATCTGGCCTCGCCTGATGCATCCTATCCTGCACCGGCATACTTGGGCGATGTCCATGCTGTTTGCATTTGTTCTTATTTTTATCTACTACTTGCTGGTGATTCTCCCGCGCATGGGTATGGGAGAGATTCTGGATGCAGAGTAGATTCAGTTGATCTAAGCTGAACAATGCCAGATTCGAAAGGCGTGTTGTCTGTCAGTGTCGGCAATGTTCCATACCCTCATCCTCCATTTGTTTATACTGAGAGTTCTCAACATACAAAATAGGTTCTTTGGGATTTCGTGTGGTTTCATGTGTCAGCCTGAATCGATGCCAACCCCACGAGGTCCGGTTGAACTAAAAAACACTCTGGAGGTATAAACACCATGTCCACTCTCATTCCCGAATCACATAAAGATCTTGTATCCGGAGGCGTCTACACTGTCTTCACAACTGTCTCACCCTCTGGCCAACCGGAAAACACCGTAGTCTGGTGTTCGTGGGATGGCGAAAACGTGCTCATCAACACCACTGATGGGCGTCGTAAGGCCGAAAATATCAAAAAGAATCCCAAAGTGGCGGTACTCGCCATCGATGCCAAGAACCCCTATCGCTGGATCGATGTTCGGGGTACCGTCGATAAGATCACCGAGGATGCCGATCTCAGTAACATCAATCGCCACTGTTTTCTCTATACCGGGCAAGAAGAATACTATGGTGCAGTCATGCCGGCCGAGGCCAAAGGTACTGAGAAGCGACTGATCCTGCACATCAAACCGGAGCGTGTGGTTGCTTTCCCACCCGAGGGTTGGGGATAAATCTCAGCTTCGTGTCAAACCGTTGGGTCGGATTCTGTTCCAGAGAATTCGGCCCTTTGTAGTTGAAAGGGGCGAGTCCAGATAACATGCCTTCGTGCCAGTTTGAAAATGCGGCATGGTTCATTCTGCCGAGTCTACATTTGCCGCCATCAGTAACATCAAATCTTGCTGGTAGTTGGTTGTATTTGGGAATTGCTGGATTTGCAGGAAAAGACAACCCTCCCCCACGCAACACGCAACACGCAACACGCCATTTCCGAAACGATAACGACTTGATCCCGAACCTTACACAAAAACCAAACGCAAGCAATTTACCCCAGGATGTGCTCAACTCGAACAGCGCATGCTATACTTGTCCTGATCGTTGTTCTCGATGCGTAATCTCATCTGATCCAATGGAGCGTGCAATGAGTGACGACAACACAATGCAGGCGGTTATCAAACCCGACCGTTCTCCTGGACTCAGACTGGCGAGGATGCCCATCCCCGACGCTGGAGCGCGCGAGGCGCTGATCAAAGTGGCGGCCACGTCGATCTGTGGTACCGATCTGCACATCTTCAAGTGGGATCCCTGGGCGAGAAGCCGCATCAATCCTCCAGTCATTGTCGGCCATGAATTCTGCGGCTACGTGGTAGCAGTCGGCAGCATGGTGCAGGAGGTACAAGTGGGCGATTTCGTATCCGCCGAAAGCCATATTGTGTGCCACACTTGTGCCCCTTGTCGTACCGGACAGGCACACCTTTGTCAGAACACCCAAATCATCGGTGTCGATAGACACGGCTGCTGGGCAGATTATATTGTCATGCCGGTGGAAAATCTGTGGATCAACACACCTGATCTGCCCTTAGGGGTTGCCAGTTTACAAGAGAATTTCGGTAATGCTGTTCATACCGCCTTCACCACCGATCTCACCGCCCGCAATGTACTCGTCACCGGCTGCGGCCCTGTCGGGCTCATGACGATCATGGTAGCAAAAGCTGCCGGGGCCAAACGCATTTACGCCACAGATATCTCTAACTATCGCCTACGAATGGCCGGCGACATGGGTGCTGATCTGGCGCTCAATGTATCAGAACATCGCGCCGCTCAGGTAATCATGGAGGATACGGGAGGCGATGGTGTGGATGTGTTGTTGGAGATGTCAGGGGCGCCGCAGGCCATTGACCTGGGTTTCAGTCTGTTGCGTTTCGGCGGGGAGGCTGCGCTTTTAGGTCTGGCGCCATCGGCCATCCCCTTTGATATCAACAATCATATCGTGCTCAAAGGTGCCACTGTTTACGGCATTGTCGGGCGACAGATCTGGGGAACCTGGTTTCGCATGCGAGGCCTCTTGGGCAGCGGTCGACTCGATCTCTCTAGAGTAATCACGCACGAATACACACTCGCCAATTACGAAAAAGCCATCCGAGTCATGCAGAACGGCCAAAGTGGCAAGGTCGCCATGTATCCTGGTGGCGTTCCCACCTAAGGCTTTTTCAGCAAAACAATGATCCAATTCAACCTGAAAAAGCCTCAAGCGAATTCCTCAATAGCGCAAATCTCTGGATCATTATTTCATGGAATTCGCCTAACACGCACTACTTTTCGAGGCCCCTATGTCTACACACGATAAGCACAACTTCATCCGTGAAGATATCGACCACCTGAAAAGCGAAAATCTGCTTATCAGCATCCGCACAATGGAGTCGGCAGCAGATGGCTGGATGATGGTCGATGGCTCTCGCGTACTCAATTTTTGCACCAACAATTATCTGGGGCTGGCCAATCACCCCCGGCTGTTGCAGACCGCAAAACAGGCAATCGAGATCTGGGGAGTGGGACCGGCGGCAGTACGAACTATCGCCGGAACCACGGCGCTGCACCTGGAACTGGAGCGCAGATTGGCTGCATTCAAAGGGGTAGAGGATGCCCTATTCGTTCAGAGCGGTTTCTGCGCAAATCAGGCGGCGATAGCGCCTTTGGTTGGCAAAGGAGATGTGATTTTCTCCGACCGGCTCAATCATGCCTCCATCATTGATGGCTGTCGCTTAGCCCGCGCCAAGATCATCGTATACGAGCACAATGATCCCAGCGATGCCGATGCCAAGATCAGCGAACACCTCCCTCAGTATCGCCGCGGTCTCTTGGTAAGCGATGGCGTCTTCAGCATGGATGGCGACATCGCTCCGTTGGATGAACTCTACGAGGTAGCTGAACGACATGGCGTATTGACCATGGTTGATGATGCGCACGGTGAAGGGGTATTAGGACATGGGGGACGAGGTATCGTCGATCATTTTGGACTGCATGGTAAAATCGATGTAGAAATCGGTACACTTTCGAAAGCATTCGGCGTGATTGGTGGCGTCATTGCCGGTAAAAAACTGATCATTGATTATATTCGCCAGAAAGCCCGACCTGTGTTGTTTTCCTCGGCCACCACGCCTGCCGACACCGCCGCATGTCTGGCTGCCGTTGATCTATTAGAAGAAAGTGAGATCTTGGTCGAGAAACTGTGGGAGAATGCCCGCTACCTGCAACAAGGTATGCAATCCTTGGGCTTCGACACCGGCAACAGCCAGACACCCATTCTTCCCATCATGCTCGGCGACGCCGGCATTGCCAAGCAGTTTAGCCGCAGCCTGTTCGAGAATGGCGTATTCGCCATGGGCATCGGCTTTCCAACGGTACCGCAGGGCCTGGCACGCATCCGCGTTATGAACACCGCAGCACACACCCGCGAGGACTTGGATTTTGGCCTGGATGTGTTTGCAAAGGTGGGCAAAGAATTGGACGTTATCCCCTATTGGACTTTTGACAATTTGAATCGTATGAGCTGAGCAGAAAGTTGACGAAAAGGAGGAACTGCGTCAGAAGTAGTGCATGAATATCACCCTACACACTACCAATCTGAAATAGTTCCGAACATCATTGTATCAGAACATTAACAA
>JAAENG010000035.1 GCA_024224665.1 Chloroflexota bacterium
CCCAGCAAGACGGCACAGGCTGCGCCATTGTCAACAGCCCCCTGACTGGGTTGGGCGACTCTGCCCAGCAATAAATTAAGCCCCAGACCCCAGGCCAAAACAAGCAATGGCAATGATAATGCGACCGCAAGCCAGTAGGTCACGATTTGAAACGCCCCAGCCTCTAGCCAGGCGTTCAGAGGGCCTAACATTCCCAAGATTAGGGTCAGGGCCATCCCCAGCCGAAGATGACGCGTAAAGAACGCCCGCCGATCATGGTCGAACATCTCCGTTTTGCTATCGTAGTGTGCGCTGATAATCAGGCGCCGTTCAGGATTCGGAGCGTCGAAATCTAGCACAAGATTCTCGCCCTCTTGCCACCCGATCCAAGTGACCAACGGCCAGCCTTTGGCCACATCCAACACACCGCCAAACATGCCTGCCAGAGCGACAACTGCGGCCGGCCAACCCCAATTGAACCAGATCGCCAGCGCTAAAAGTGTGCGCGTGAGGATGAGCCAGGCCCCATTTGCCTCCATGAAGTAGGGATATAGACGGAAGGGCACACGGCGGTAGGGTATAGATCGCTGTTCGAGCCAGGTACAGAGTGCTACCAACGTCTCTCGCTCGGCTCTGCTACCATTGGGGCGAGGCACAGAGAGCAGACGCATAAGTTCACGGTAGTCAACCAAGATCTACCTCCAGCCAGATATCCCCAGCCGGATCTGACCACTGTTCAGGGAAGGCAAAAAGTCCTGGGCTGCCGCCGGTGTGCCAGAAGATAAGAGGCCCATCTCTGCCCAAGCCCCCCTGCTTAACCTGATCCAACAGACCTGCAAATGCTTTTCCGGTGTAAATAGGATCAAGGAGTATCCCTTCGAGACGCGCCAGGCGTTCGATGGCAGCATTACCGGCTGCAGAAGGAATACCATAGCGTTCCCCCACGTAGCGTCCCTCGATCAGCGGGATGTCGGACGCAGCAATTGTGTGGCTAACCTGTAGGCATAGACATAGTTCAGTCGCCATGTGGGCGATCGACTTGCTAAATGTTTTCCACAATTTCCCGACATCGATGGCGATGGGTTTTAGTGACGATCCGATCAGCGTCAGCCCTGCCAGGATGCCGGCAAGCGTGCCACCTGTGCCCGCTGGCATCACCACCCAGGCATCTTCAATTCCCAACCCACGAGCTTGGTTCTCGATCTCTAGTGCGGCTCGAACATAGCCAAGACAGCCTAAGCGGTTGTGCCCACCCACGGGGATGAAGTAGTGTCTTCCCAAACGGGCTCGCGCCACCCAGCGCACTAACCAGTTGGTGGTTTCCAGCGTCATGCTCGCACCACCTCCACCGCCAAAGGGTATGAAATGCATATGAGCGCCCAGCAGTTGATTGATCAGCAAATTCCCTCGCAAATGCTGCGGTCTATGTTCGAAGAAGAAGAGATGGGGTTCCATACCTAGTTGTCGGGCGACTGCCGCCGTCATCCGGGCGTGATTGGATTGCAGACCGCCAAAAGTGGCCACCTTGACAGCGCCCAGTGCTTGCGCTTCAGCCATGAGATAATCCAGCTTACGCGCCTTGTTCCCACCCATGGCCGGCCCCAAAAGATCGTCACGTTTTATGTAAACCGACCGTGCGAGATCAGCACTCAGGTTGGGCAAGGGCAGCAACGGAGTTGGCAGTTGATCCAGAACAAGGCGGGGAAACTGATCCAACTGCGCCATCACCTGCCCATGTACTTCAGCCATGAGCACTACTAGGTTACCTGATCCTCGGTGAGCAGGTGGCGGACCAGACGTTTACCTAGTCCGATGATCGTCAACACAGTCGGACGCCCCAGAGCCTCTGGGAAAACGCTGGCGTCACAGACGTAGAGCCCTTTCGTCTCCGATTCGAGGTTCTTGTCTAACAATGCACCGATACGAACCGTTCCGCTGGGGTGCGTACCACGCAGTGGGGTCGAAAACAGATTGGATGGTTCGGCCCCGGCTTCGACCAGGATACGATTGCTTACAGCGGTCGCCAAGGCCAGCCTTTCCCGATCACGTGTGGTCATCGGTTTGCTAATACGGCCATCCGCGTACACTCCACCACTGATCTCATCCTTCAGCTTGATCATCACCCCCACAATATGGTTCCAACGATGCCAGGTCAGGGGGTACTTCAGCCCCTTTTGCGACATGATAAGGGGATAGTTCAGCCAGGGATCGATCAAGCTGCTGAGCATAAATCCGGCCTCGCCATGCTCAAAAGACCAGGTCATCGGCGGCTCGTTGCCGATTCCTTGATCGTTGACAAAGCCATAGATCATGACAGTGGTATCCATTGTCATGCCCTCCCCGGCAGCCGAAAAACCCGATGCCTGCAACAAACGAGGGCTACCGATTCCCCCAGCGGCCAGGATCACATGGTCAGCCCGTACGGCGAAAGGCATCCCCCCCATGGTCCCTTGCACGCCCGTGATCTGCCCATCCTCCACCAGGATACGCTCAACCCCGGCGCCGGTTCGTAACCCAGCCCCTGCCTGTACCGCCTCGTCCACATATTCTGCCGCGTTCCATTTTGCGCCACAACGACATCCTAACATGCAAGTCGATCTGCAGCGAAAAGGGTGTGCCCGTTGCGGTTGCATGAACTTATCTTGCGGTTGCCAATCGTATCCCAATGCCTGAGCGGCCTCGGCCAAGCGCGTCGACGCTCTGCCGCGCAGCTCCGGCGCCAAAGGAGCTATCGCTAACTCCTTTATGGTATCGACCACTTCCTCGTCGATATCGATTCCGTAACTGTCCTTGAGCCAGGCGGGTGGTGGCGCCGCGCAGGCGCAGTACATGCTGGTTGCCCCTCCAACCATAAGCGGCCGTATGATATTCAAGCCTTCCGCTGAATAGAGAAAACTCATGCGATCGCTGTATAACAGAGCGCCGAGATACGTTCCGTAATACCAGCTCTTACGCAGATCCTTGCCACGTTCCAACAGCAGAACGTCGCGCCCGACCTGGGCCAAGCCCCGCGCGACCGTCGCCCCACCGGGCCCTGATCCGACAACAACATACTCTGATCGATAGGTAACGCCTTCAGTCATGATCGCCTCCTGGTCTTGCATGATAGCCGCTTCCACTGGTTTCGTCTAGCAGGGCGTTGGCGCTGTGCAAGTAAGACAAACAAGGATTTTCTGATACAATGTTCAAGGTCGTTCTCAACCTCCCCTTCCCCCATTCCCGAGAGGTACACCCATGAAACAATCAGGAAGATATCGCTGGACCGTCGTAGGCATATTCTTCGTGTTTATGCTACTCCACCAATCAGACAAATTGCTGATCGGGCCGCTGACAACCCCCATCATGGAAACGTTCGGCATCAACGAAGCGCAGATGGGGCTGGTATTTAGTGGCGCCTTAGTGGTGGGGGCTATCATGTATCCGCTGTGGGGCATTCTGTATGATCGATACGCGCGTGCGAAGCTGCTGGCTCTGGCATCCTTCATCTGGGGTTCGACAACGTGGCTCAGCGCCATTGCCCCCACCTACCCCACCTTCTTGGCAACACGGGCCACGACCGGTATCGATGATTCCAGTTATCCCGGTATTTATAGCCTTATCTCTGATCTCTTTGGACCTGAGATGCGAGGCAAGGTTTACGGCCTGTTGCAGCTTACGCAACCATTGGGGTATATGATCGGCCTGATAGCCGCACTGCTCTTGGCTGCTACACTGGGATGGCGGAATATTTTCTACATCACAGGTGGATTGGGCATCATTATCGCTTTCGTTATCTTCTTCTTTGTAAAAGAAACTCCTCGCGGCCAGGCCGAACCCGAGTTAGCCGACCTGGCGGATATGGGCATCTACCGTTTTCAATGGAAGCACGCCGTCGGGCTGTTTCGCAAACGCAGTTTGTGGTTTCTGTTCGCACAAGGTTTTGTGGGTGTATTTCCTTGGCAGGTCATTACCTTCTGGTTTTTTCGCTACCTGGAAACAGAACGTAGTTACAACCCCCAGCAAGTCCTGGTAACGATGGCGCCGGCAGTGCTTATCCTGGCATCAGGCTACTTTGTGGGTGGCGCCTTGGGTGATATGGCATTTAAACGCACACCGCGTGGCCGCGTCCTCGTCGCCTTGGCCGCGGTACTATTGGGGGCAATTCTCCTCTTCCTCACCTTGACAGTTCCGGTAGAGAACCAGGGTCTATTCATGGCGCTACTTATGATCACGGCCTTATTCATCCCCTTTGCTTCACCCAATGTCATTTCAACGGTCTATGATATCACATTGCCCGAAGTTCGAAGCACGGCTCTTTCCATCCAGTATTTCATCGAGAGCATAGGTGCAGCAACGGCGCCTGCACTAGCCGGGCTCATCGCCATTCAGAGTTCGTTGCAAGATGCCATTCTGATTATCTGTGTGTCTGCCTGGCTGATAGGTTCGGTATTCCTGGCCGCTACAGCCTACCTGGTACCAACAGATATCAACACCCTCCATCGCCAGCTCAGTGAACGTGCAGACACAGAGCGGTCGCGCCATGAAACCCTGGCCAACAGCACTTCATAATACATGTGCATCTAAATCAAGTTGAGCATTGTTCGCAGTGGGCGCTTTAGCGCCGTGAACAGCGCACAAAAGCGTACACTACGAGCCCCTTTGGTGTTCACCCGACCTGGCGAAACGAACACCCCCGTCCTCAGGGTTCAACAATTCAAGGGCGTGTGGCAGAACGGGCGCGATCACGGCAAACTGTTCGCGCACAGCCTTGGGACTGCCCGACAGATTGACAATCAGCGTATGGCCTCGGATTCCCGCTATCCCCCGCGACAACATAGCGTGTGGGGTTACTGTAAGCCCGGCGTAGCGAATGGCCTCCGCTATGCCCGGCGCCTCACGCTCGATAACCGATCTCGTGGCCTCGGGCGTTACATCACGACCTGCGAATCCTGTGCCCCCGGTGGTCAATATCAAGGCCAATCGCTCAACATCCGACCATGCTTTGAGTTGGGCCGCTATCTGATCTCGATCATCAGGTGTGACCACCAGCAAAGGCAACACCTCAGGCCACAGATCCCTCACCAGTTCTACCAACAACGGCCCACTAACATCCTCAGCTTGTCCGGCAGCGGTACTATCACTAGCTGTCAAAATACCGACCATACAGTCCTTTCCTCTACGGCAATACCTGCGTTCCCTTCGCTGCTGATCAAGGCAAATTCCGATTGTATCAGATCCAAGCAGCAATCAAAACGGCGTTGGGCCAATCATACCCAACGCCGAAGCAAATAGCACTGCGAGACCGCCAATCCTTTTATATGGCGCCAAAGCCTCTCGAATAGTTCAACAAATATAACGCTTCGAATTTATGTGGCCGCACTAGAAAAGCGTGTACTGTCTAGACAAGCATCACGTAACACGCAATACGCAATACGCAACACGGAAACACGTGATGGTTTAGCGCTTGGTGTACTGTGGTGCTTTGCGGGCTCGTTTGAGACCTGGTTTCTTACGCTCTTTGGCGCGTGGGTCACGGGTGAGAAAACCGCCCTTCTTCAAAGGTGGGCGCAAATTCTCATCGGCCTTACAAAGTGCACGGGCAACGCCAAGACGCACAGCATGCGCCTGTCCGGTCACGCCACCACCTTTGACCAGCACCGAAACGTTGAACTGACTCTGCGTTTCAGTCAATAGGAGTGGTGCGCTCAATGCGCTCTGATCCATGCCTCGGGGGAAGTACTCGGCAACGGGTTTACCATTGACAACGATTTCCGGGGTTTCAGATGCAGGATAAAGTCGCACGCGCGCTGTAGCATTCTTGCGGCGGCCGACCGCTTCGTAATAGTGTTTTTGCTCAGACATTCACAGACCTCTCTTACAGATCCAGGGGTTGCGGCTGTTGTGCAGCATGGGGATGGGTAGGTGATGCATAGACCTTGAGTTTCTTATACATCTTGCGGCCCAGACGATTCTTAGGCAACATGCCCTTGACTGCAAGCTCCAGAACACGTTCGGGATGTCGTTCCAACATCGTACGCAGCGAAGTCTCAGTCAGACCACCGATGTAGCCACTGTGGCGATAATAGATTTTCTGATCCAGGCGCTTGCCTGTCACATGAATTTTTTCCGCATTGATGATGACGACATAGTCACCGCAATCAACATGTGGGGTAAAAATCGGTTTGTGTTTGCCGCGCAGGACTTTTGCGACTTCGGTTGCCAGACGACCCAGGGTCTTCCCTTCGGCGTCGACGACAAACCAGTCGCGTTCGATTTCATTAGCTTTGGCGCTGAATGTTTTTCTCATTGATAGTACTCCTTGCTTGGGCCAAACAGCCCCTAAGCTACGGATCGTAATCTTCTAGAATCAATACCTGTTTCAGTGTCGTCCGGATAAGTAACCGCCATCAAGAATAACCCTTGTGGGGGAGCAGGCGGCGCCGACAGAGAAAGGTCTCGCCGTTCAAGCAGGGAAAAAACATCGTCAGGTGAGCGGTGTCCTCGACCTACTTCAACAAGTGTGCCGACGACATTGCGCACCATTCGGCGCAAAAATGCATTGGCGATGATATCAAAATAAAGGTACAGGTCTTGCTGGTGCCACAAAACGCTAAAAACTGTGCGAACTGTGACGATACCTTGTGTGGGTTGGCCGAAACTGGCGAAATCGTGCTCACCGGCCAGATGCGCTGCCGCCGCATTCATGCTTTGCACATCTAAACCAGGACCTAGTTCCCAAGCATAACGGGAACGTATGGGTGAACGGTGTGGCCATAAACCTACCTGATAGCGGTACCAGCGCTTAGTAGCACTAAAACGAGGACGGAATCCAGGCGGCGCCAGCTCAAGTGATTGAACGGCGATATCAGCTGGGAGTAGAGCGTTTAGAGCTCTATGCAGATCCTGTAATGAATGTTTCCAGGCGGCTGAAAAAGCGATGACCTGACCTCGAGCATGCACACCACTGTCGGTACGGCCGGCGCCGATCACACGCACCGGATCCTGGCAGAGACGCAGTAGGACTCGCTCTAGCTCTCCCTGAACCGTTCTACCCTCTGCTTGAATCTGAAATCCTAGCAAATCGGAGCCATCGTATTCGACAATGGCTCGATACAACGGTAAATCAGGTGGCTGATTGGCCAATAGTTACTCGACCAGTTCGATCAATGCCATGGAAGCGCCATCACCTTTGCGTTGTCCCATCTTAAAGATGCGTGTGTAACCGCCGGGGCGATCGGCAAAGCGAATAGCAAGATCATCGTACACGACCGATACCATCTCGGGATCTGCCAGGCGTGAACGAAGCAAACGTCTGGCATGCACTTCGCTAATGCGGCCACTATGGCCCCGCTTAGCGATGGTAATCAAGCGTTCGGCGCCTGGACGAATTGTCTTCGCCTTCGCCTCGGTCGTTTCGATCTGGCCATGCCGGAACAGATCGGTAGTCAGGTTTTTCAGTAGGGCCTTACGTGGGCCAGACTTTCGGCCTAATGTGCGGCCTCGTTTGTTATGTCGCATAGTCGTCAGTACTCCAATACATGCGGCTTTAGATCCGCAGCGGTTTATTCATCGCCGGGTGTAAAGTCGATGTACTCCATATATTCCTTTTCTTCGAGCTTATCGATCAACTCGACCAGCGATTTCCGACCGAAGTTGCGGATGGAGAGCATCTCATTTTCGCCCTGCTCGAGTTTGAGCAAGACCTCGCCCACTTTGGTGATGCCGGCGCGTTTAAGACAGTTATACGCGCGCATGCTCAATTCGAGTTCTTCAATCGGCTGATCGGCGATACGGCTGGGGATGCCACCTTCTTCTTCGACAACAGGTTCTTCTTCTACCAATTCGACACCTGCCACCATCGAGAATAACTCGACCAACGTACGTGCCGACTGCCGCAAAGCAGTCTCAGGCGCCATGGTGCCGTCACAATGGATTTCCATGATCAGGCGATCAAAATCTGTATGCCCACCGACACGCGTGCGCTCGACTGAATAATTCACCCGGCGCACAGAGTTGAAGATGGCATCTATAGGCATTTCGCCAATTGGCAATTTGGGACGGCCATCTGCTTCAGCCGGTAGGTAACCGCGGCCAGGAGACACCGTTAACTCCATATCAAAATCGGCATCAGGCGAGTCCAACGTAAGCAGATAGAGTTCAGGGTTGATGATCTCGACCTCGGGCGGTGCATTCAAATCGGCAGCCGTTATCGAACCGGGTCCTTTTGCCTGGACGTAAACGCGCACGGGTTCTTCGCTATGCAGTATTAGTCGTAATTGTTTTAAATTGAGAATGAGCTGTGTTGTATCTTCACGTGCATCAGGAATCGGCGAAAACTCCTGGTAAACATCATTGATGCGCAGCGAGGTAACCGCAGCTCCTGGTAATGAGGAAAGTAGAACACGTCGTAGAGCATTTCCCAACGTGATACCGAAGCCGCTCTCCAGCGGACCAATCTCGAATCGCGCATACTGCTCTGTACTCGCCGTACATTCGATCTTGGGTAGAACAGGTTGCAAATCCTGGTTAAACACTTGGTCCTCCGTAAGAGCCCCAGACGCAACAGCAAGGCGCAGGGGTAGAGCGTTTCTGAGCGAGCAGAGGATGACGCCTTACGAACGCTCGAATACTACCGACTGTAGTATTCAACAATGAGCTGCTCGTTAATAGGGATGTCGATATCCTCACGGCTCGGGAGCCCTGTAACCTGACCGGCAAGGGTCGCGGCATCTACGCTCACCCACTTGGGCGCCGTATGCCGGCCCATCTGCTCAACGCGATCCTTAAAATAAGCCGAACTGCGGCTCGTTTCGTAGATACCGACTTCATCACCCGGTCGCACGGAGTAGGAGGCGATGTCAACTTTGCGACCATTGACGGTAATGTGGCCATGCGTTACCAACTGACGTGCCTGCGCACGCGAGCTGGAAAAACCCATTCGGAATACAACGTTATCAAGACGTTGTTCCAGCAATTGCAAAAGTGTAGCGCCTGTCAGGCCCTTGATTTTGAGCGCCTGGCGGAAATAACGCCGGAACTGACGTTCATATACGCCATACACACGACGTACCTTTTGCTTCTCGCGCAATTGGCGGCCATAGTCAGATACCTTTCGACGCATCCGGCGGTTGCCATGTACACCAGGCGGTTGGTTACGTTTTTCGATTGCGCATTTTTGCGTGTAGCAGCGCTCTCCCTTCAGGAAAAGCTTCATGCCTTCACGACGACATTGTTTACATACTGAATCTGTGTGACGAGCCATTAATTACTCTATCCTCCGGCGTTCACAAAACGCGGGTTCTACCGGCCCCAACGGCAAGTAGATAAATGAAAATCTATACTCGACGTCTTTTGGGTGGTCGACAACCGTTATGCGGCATCGGCGTAACATCAGTAATGGATGTGACAGTCAAACCGGCATTCATAAGAGCACGAATCGCCGCCTCGCGGCCTGGGCCAGGGCCCTTGACTAAGATATCGATCTCGCGCAGGCTGAAATCACTGGCCTGCCGTGCGGCATTGCGCCCTGCAAGTTGTGCGGCATAAGGTGTACTCTTGCGAGAACCCTTAAAACCTGAACTACCGGCGCTTGCCCAACACAGGGTATTTCCCTGCGGATCGGTAAGTGTGATAATGGTGTTATTGAACGTTGCCCGGATGTGCGCCTGACCTCGGGGCACGATGCGACGCTCTTTCTTGGCGCCTGCTCGGCGGCTTCGAGTCTGTTTTGCCATAATTATGTTACTCCAACCTTTCGGACGTAGGTTCGAATGATCAAAATGTTACTGGGAACATGTCCAGCGTATCATATGCTCAGACATGTCTACGTTTACTTGCGAGCGCGCTTGCGACCCGGCACCGTCTTACGAGCGCCACGTCTGGTACGCGCATTGGTCCGTGTACGCTGACCATGAGCAGGCAGATTCAGGCGATGGCGCCGGCCACGGTAACTGCCGATCTCAATCAGACGCTTGATGTTCATCTGCGTGTCACGGCGAAGATCACCCTCGACCATGTAGTTGCGATCGATGGCATCACGTATTCGCGCGACTTCGTCGGTTGTCAGATCTTGAACGCGCTTATTTTCTATGCCGGTCTGGGCCAAGATCTCTTTGGCCGAGGTCCGACCTATGCCATAAATATAAGTGAGGCTGATCTCCACATGTTTATCACGTGGGATATCAACACCAGAAATACGAGCCATAATGCCTCCGTGAATGGTGACTGGTGACCTGAGCATTGCGCAGGGCAGGTGCGTGATTCGCAATACTCGATTCACTTATCACAATGAGTTAACCCTGACGCTGTTTGTGTTTGGGGTTGGTGCAAATCACACGGACTACACCACGACGACGGACTATCTTACAGTTGTCGCACATCTTCTTGACTGAGGGACGTACTTTCATAATGAATGACTCCTTGCAGCTGCTAAGCTAATGCTGCTTGGAAAACTAAAACTCGACAATTACAGTAGGGTGAGTATCTGTGGCGCTCCGCTGGTAACGACGATGCTGTGTTCGAAATGTGCGCTGAGAGCGCCATCACTGGTTCTTACGGTCCAGCCATCATCATCGGCTTTGGTCAACCAGTGGCCGGTCGTGACCATTGGTTCGAGTGCCAGAGTGAGGCCGGGTCGAAATCGGATGCCGGTGCCAGGATCTCCGTAGTTAAGCACTTCGGGCGGCTCATGCATCTCACGTCCGACACCATGGCCGGTGTACTCGCGAATGACTTCGAAGCCACGCTCTTCCACGTAGGACTGAACCACTGCGGAGTAGTCGCCTAAGCGGTTACCGGCGTGCATCACGTCGATTCCGGCCCACAATGCTCCTTCTGCTGTCTCTAAAAGACAGCGAGCATCATCGCTTATCTCTCCGACAGCGTAGGTCCAACCAGAGTCGCCAACCCACCCTTGGTAGGTGACACCGACATCGATACTGATGATGTCTCCCTCGGTAAGAACTTGTTGTGGACAGGGAATGCCGTGTACGATTTCGTCATTTAGTGAGGTGCAAATAGATGCTGGAAAGCCATGGTAACCTAAAAATGTGGGAGTGGCGTCATGGCTGCGGATGATATCAACAGCCACCGCGTCTAGCTCGGCGGTGGTCACGCCAGAGCGTACATACTCGCGCATGGCCTGGTGGACTCGAGCGACGATCCGTCCTGCTTCTCGCATCTGTGCTATCTCACGGTTGTCCCGCAAGGTCACAGCGGATGGCCGTTTTGCCGGCACGAGTAATGAACGGATCATGGGGTGCGAGCGTCAGCGAATGAAACCCTCGTAGTGGCGCATCTGCAACTGAGCCTCCAACTGTTTCATGGTGTCCAATACAACACCGACAACAATCAGAAGACCCGAACTGGTAATGAGCAACTGGGAAGAGCCAAGGCCAGGCTGCCGCACGACTAAGCCGACAATCCAGGGCATGATAGCGACAAGGCCCAAGAAGAGCGCGCCGACCAGCGTGATGCGGCTAACCACACTATTCAAATACTCTTCCGTACGGCGTCCGGGGCGAATGCCGGGGATGTATCCACCCTGACGCTGCAGTGTCTCGGGTAGATTTTGCTGGCGGAACACAACATCGGTATAGAAGAAGGTGAAGGCAACAACCAGCAGGAAGTAGAGTACCCAGTAAAGATTCGCACCGGGACTAAGGTATGTGGCGACCCAGGTGCCGATACTGGAAATCCAAGCGACAGTGGAAACCGTCATGTAGCTGGCGATAGTGCTGGGGAAGATCAGAAGTGCGCTGGCAAAGATCAACGGGATCATGCCGGCACTGTTAACACGAATGGGGATGTAACTGCTCTGGCCGCCTACCATCATCAAGCGATTACCCCGCATCGTGCGTACACGCTTGCCATAACGAACCGGAATTCGTCGCTGGCCCTCCTGAACGTAGACGATGAGGAAAATCGTAGCAATGGTGAGAACCGTAAAGATGGCGACGAGAAGCACACCATTGGTGCTGGCCCACAGGCTGCTAAGGCGCGGGAACAAGCCACTCACGATGCCGCCAAAAATAATCAGCGATACACCGTTGCCTATACCTTCCTGGGTGATAAGATTACCGAGCCAGAGGGCGACCATACTTCCTGCCACCATGGCAACGATGACATCAAGCGTGAGCAGGGGGGCGACCGAAAATCCGAATTCGGGCAGCACTCGCGCTCCGAAGGCGCCACTTGACATCAGGGCTGCCTGACCGTAACCTTGCAAGATCGCCAGGGGAATGGTCAGGTACAGCGTAAACTGGTTGATTTTCTGACGTCCGGCATCGCCATCTTTAGCGATTTCTTCGAGCCTGGGGATAATCGGAACCAGCAACTGCATGATAATAGAGGCGGTGATATACGGGTACACCCCCATCGACATCACAGAGAAGTTGGACAGGGCGCCACCACTGAGCAAATCAAATAGATTCGCCAGGTCGCTCTGCTCGAAGTACTGAGCAAGTGCGGCGGTGTCTACACCTGGTACTGGTACCTGTGCCAAAAAGCGATACAGTACCAAAAGACCAAAGGTGAAGAGTAATTTCCGGCGTAACTCTGGAAGACGAAACGCACTACGTAAGGCAACTAGCATGGGTAATGCCTCCATTCGCCGCCAGTTGGCGGGAGCGCTGAATCCTAGCCAAGATCCAAGATCTCAACAGTGCCACCAGCCGCCTCTATCTTTCGGCGAGCACTGGCGGAGAAACGGTGCGCTTTAATATGTAATGCCGCTGAAACATCACCATTACCAAGGATGACCACAGGCTCACCGCCAGAGCGGATCAAGCGGGAAGCGGCCAGGGTGTCAGGAGTTATCTCAGCATCTGCTGCAAACAGATCAGCCAGTCGGTCGAGGTTCACCGGTTGGTATTCGACACGGCTACGGTTAGTGAAACCGCGCAGAAGTGGGAGCCGGCGAACCAGGGGCAACTGACCACCTTCGAAGTAGGGCCCTTTACCACCGCCTGAGCGTTTATTCTGGCCGTTATCGCCACGTCCGGCTGTTTTGCCTTTCCCGGCAGAGATGCCGCGACCTACGCGCTTACGCGATTTCGTGGCGCCTGCAGCCGGCTGAAGTTCATGTAATTTCATGAGGCTTGCTCCTCAACCGTTACCAGATGTTGTACTTTGTTGACCATACCACGTATGACAGGCGTATCATCATGCTCGACTACATCGCCAAGATGATTCAGGCCCAGGGCGCTGATGGTCCCTCGCTGGCGCTGGTTGTAACCTATTACGCTTTTTGTATATGTGATAACCAATTTGTTCTGAGTAGATTTGTCGCTCATCAGATCTTACTCCAAGTGATCCTGAATCCAGTACGGCTGGCTGGCAGCTTCTGGGAGGCCTCGGCGGCGCGCAACTTTGTCTGGGGACTGCAATTCACCCAGGGCCTGGTAAGTCGCCTTCACCACATTCAAGATATTGGCACTGCCCATCGATTTGGTGAGGATATCTTTGATACCGGCAGCCTCGACTACGGCGCGGACACCACCACCGGCGATCACGCCGGTACCGGGGGAAGCAGGTCTCAACATCACTTTGGCCGCACTAAAACGCGTAGTGATCTCATGGGGGATCGTCGTACCCACCATGGGCACAGTCGTCATCATTTTACGCGCTTGTTCAGATCCTTTGCGGATCGCCTCGGGAACCTCGCGGGCCTTACCCACACCGATTCCTACTTTCCCTTTGCCGTCACCAACGACGACGACGGCGCGGAAAGCAAAGCGACGTCCGCCCTTGACCACTTTGGCCGTGCGGGCGAGATGGACGACACGTTCATCAAATTCATCTTGCGCTTCTCGGGAACGCCGACGGTCTTGTCTGTTAGCCATTCAAGTATCTCCTGCGTTAGAGCAGTCGGTATCAATTACCAGGATTAGAATTTGAGCCCAGCCTCGCGTGCACTATCGGCCAGGGCTTTGACCCGACCATGGTACGGAAAGCCGCCACGATCAAAAACAATGCTCTCGATACCGGCATCCACAGCACGTTGTCCGAGCAATTTGCCAACTTCAGCAGCAGAATCGCTCTTATTTTTGTCCTGAACCAACTCACCGAGTGAGGGATCCTGGGACGAGGCAGCAACGAGTGTGTGGCCAGCTACATCATCGATGATCTGGGCATAAATGTGGCGCAAGCTGCGATACACAGCCAGGCGAGGCCGTTGGGCCGTGCCAGAAATGCGTCTTCGAACAGTTCGGTGGCGGCGCAGACGTGCTACCGCCCGAGGATTGGTCTTCATAATGATTCTGTCTGGATATGTTTGCGTTTGGGTCGAACGATCTGAGAATAAGGCCGGTGAAACTAGTGGGCCCGTTATGGGGGCTAAACCGTCTTGGCGCTCTTGCCTGCCTTGATACGGACAAACTCGCCACGGTAACGAACACCTTTTCCTTTGTAGGGCTCAGGTTTGCGCAGAGAACGGATCTTAGCGGCTGTCTCTCCAACCACTTCTTTATCTGCACCGCTGACAGAGAAAGAGCGTCCGCCCTTTTCCACAAAAAAGGTAATACCTTCGGGTGGAGGGATGATAACAGGGTGTGAAAAACCAAGACTCAACTCGATAGCGTCGCCCTGCATTATGGCGCGATAGCCGACGCCAACCAGATCCAGATCCTTGGTGTAGCCTTCGCTCACACCAGTTACCATATTCTGCAGCAAAGCCCGAGTCAGGCCATGAATTGAACGATGATTGCGCTGATCTGTGGGACGGCTAATAACGACCTCGCCATTCTTGATTTCGATGGTCATATCAGGCGAGAATGTCCGTTCCAGCGAGCCCTTCGGGCCCTTGACTTTTACGGTGTTATTCTTGGCAATATCGATAGTAATTTTTTCTGGAATAACAACAGGTTTACGTCCGATTCGGGACATGACCTCAATCCTCCTGCCGCACTAAAGCGGAAAATCGGGCAGCGGCCTGACAGCAACTACCAAATGTAAGCAACAACCTCGCCGCCGACACCGGCGCGACGCGCTTCTCGGCCAGTCATGACACCTTTTGGTGTTGACATGACGGTGACGCCCAAGCCACTCCGCACCCAAGGAATGTCGTGTCTGGATGTATAAACACGGCGGCCTGGTTTGCTAACACGCTGCAAATCAGTGATGATCGGTTTGCGATCTTCGTCGTATTTGAGGTGTAGCCGTAGTGTTGCCTGCGGCTTGGTATCGGCTACATCGTAGCCACGGATAAATCCTTCATCTTTAAGGATGCGTGCCAGTGCCACCTTTGTGTTGGCACTTGGCATCGTCACTTGTTTGTGTTTTGCCGTAATGGCGTTGCGGGTACGGGTCAGCATATCCGCAATCGGATCAGTCATCATAGGGGTTGCATCTCCTCAGAGTTACCAGCTTGATTTCACAACGCCGGGCAGTCTGCCGCGCAGGGCTTCATGGCGAAAACAAATACGGCAAAGTTCAAAGCGCCGCATATAGCCACGTGGTCGACCACACATTCTACAGCGACTACGCTCTCGCACTTTGTATTTTCGGCGCTGTTCACGGGTACTCATACATTTCTTGGCCATTCAATGATTCTCCTCAACTATTAGCGCTTAAAAGGCATGCCAAGCAGACGTAGCAATTCTCGACCTTCATCGTCCGAATCGGCAGAGGTAACGATCGTGATGCCCATACCACGGATCTTATCGACTGTATCGTAATTGATCTCGGGGAAGACCAACTGTTCTTGAAGACCAAGACTGTAGTTGCCGTGTCCATCAAACGCATCAGGGGAAACGCCCTGGAAGTCACGTTGCCGCGGCATCGCAATGTTGATCAGCCGGTCCAGGAAGTTCCACATATACAGGCCACGTAGTACGACACTGACGCCAATGGGATTGCCTTCACGTAGTTTGTAAACGGCAATCGATTTGCGGGCCCTACGCACAACAGGTTTCTGGCCGGTAATAGTCGTCAAATCGCCGACTGCGGCCTCGATTGCCTTGGGGTTTTGCAATGCCTCGCCAAGACCGATATTTATCGAGACCTTTTTCAGGCGCGGGGCTTGCATCACGTTCTTATATTGGAAGCGTTCCATCATGGCTGGAACAATTTCTTCTTGGTAGTGTTCTTTCATCCTAGCTGCCATACGTCAACTCCTGCGGCAGGCCGGTGCGGCTTAATGCCCGGCAGCATACCGTTGCTGGTGTTTTCTAGTCCTCTTGTGAGGAAATAAGCCGCACATTTGAGATATGAATCGGACCTTCACGTTCGATGATGCCGACCTGGGTTTTAACATTGCCGGTGCGGCGTTGATGTTTTTTGATCAGATTCACGCCCGCGATAATGACATAGGTCTTGTTTGGGTCCTCGTGACCCCGATCATTTTTTTTGCAAATGACCGACTGCACTTCGCCCGATTCACCTTTGTAGTTACCGGACATAACCTCAACTGTATCGCCTTGGCGAATTTTGGATTTCATCATTAGCCTCCTACAACACTTCCGGTGCCAGACTGACGATCTTCATATAACGACGATCGCGCAGTTCTCGTGCAACCGGGCCAAAAATACGAGTCCCGCGAGGGTTTTTGTTGGCGTCGAGGATGACAGCGGCGTTGTCATCAAAGCGGATGTAGCTGCCATCGCTGCGTCCAATTTCTTTGGAGGTGCGCACGACCACAGCTTTGACAACCTCTCCCTTTTTGACAGAACCACCCGGGGCGGCCTGCTTGACGCTGGCGACAATGACATCACCGACCGAAGCATAGCGGCGCATGGAACCACCCAGGACACGGATACAAAGCAACTCTTTGGCGCCGGTATTATCGGCTACTTTCAAACGAGATTCTTGCTGAATCATAGTAAAAAACTCCAACGCGGGCAGTTGAGTCTAAAGAGCGCCATCCGGGGTCTCAACAACGACCCAGCGCTTGCGTTTACTGATGGGGCGTGATTCACGAATGTGAACGACGTCACCTTCATCACAGGCATTGTCTGCATCATGGGCATGATACTTCTTATGCGTACGTACGACTTTGCCATAAAGAGGATGGCGATGGACGCGCTCTACGCGCACGACAACGGTCTTATCCATTTTGTTGCTTACGACGGTTCCGGTGAGAACCTTGCGTTGTTCTTGTGACATGTTATTCGACCTCCGCTGCCAACTGACGTTCACGCAGGATTGTCTTGATGCGAGCAATGTCGCGCTTGACAAAGGTTAGTTGGTTGAAATCACGGTGCTGTCCTATCGTCATATTGAAACGCAGGTTCATCATTTCCTCATAAGCTTCATCAAGCTTGCTCATGAGTTCGCCTTCCGTCAAATCACGTAGTTCTTGGGCTATCATCATCAACCTTCCTCAGACCGCTTGACGAACTGGGTAGAAATAGGCAACTTGTGTGATGCCAAGCGCATGGCTTCTCGAGCAGTCTCTTCTGGCACGCCGGCCAATTCGAACAGAATTCGGCCCGGCTTGATCACGGCCACATAATGATCGACAGCACCTTTACCACTACCCATGCGAGTTTCTGCCGCTCGCTGAGTTACCGGTTTATCGGGGAAGACACGAATCCACAATTTACCACCACGGCGGAGGTATCGGACGATGGCACGTCGCGCTGATTCGATCTGGCGACTGGACATCCAGCAGGGTTCTGTGGCCAGCAGGGCATATTCGCCAAAGGCTATACTACTGCCGCGCCAGGCCTTGCCGCGCATACGGCCACGATGTTGTTTTCGATATTTAACACGTTTGGGCATCAACATGATCAATTACCTCATTTTTGCGGGATTAGACCGACAGGGGCTCGCCTGGCAGAATTTCACCTTTGTAGATCCAGACTTTGATGCCGATAACACCATAAGTGGTCTCTGACATCGTATCAGCATAATCAATGTCGGCGCGTAAAGTATGGCGGGGGATACGGCCATCGCGCACTGAGTCGACACGTGCCATTTCTGAACCACCGAGACGGCCACCGACGCGTATCATGATGCCTTTGGCACCTGCACGCATGGTGCGCTGAGCAGACTGGCGCATTGCACGCTTGTGGGATACACGCCGTGCCAGTTGCTCGGCAATGCTCTCGGCCACAAGTTTGGCATCCAATTCGGGGCGTTTGATTTCCTCGACATCGACTTTGACACGTTTGTCGGTCATTTCTTGCAACGATCGCCGTAGTTCATTGACCGTCACACCTTTGCGACCGATGATGATGCCCGGTTTAGCAGCATGAATTTTGAGATGAACTCGCTTAGGCGCTCGCTCGATCTCGATTTTGGATACACCGGCGCGCTGTAATTCTTCGCCGATTTTCTCACGAATCTCGCGGTCTTCTGCCAACAGGGCGGCGTAATCCTCGCCCTCTGCGTACCAACGAGAAATATGATCTTTGATGATTCCGAGTCTGAATCCGGTGGGATGTACTTTGCGACCCAAAATAGGCCTCCTTAACGTGATTCCTTAGCGCTCTTCAAGCACAACGGTTATGTGGGAAGAACGGCGCAGGATGGGCTTCACCCGGCCACGAGCACCGGGAAGGAAGCGTTTAGCCGTTGGGCCCTCGTCTGCGTAGATCACGGAGATCCACATATCTTCGGGCGCCATGCTTTCGTTTTCCTCGGCATTTGCCAACGCCGACTGAACGGTCTTGCGCACCTCATTTGCGGCAGTTTGGGGCATATGACTTAACATGTCTGCAGCCTCGACAGCTTGCATACCACGAATCAAATCAAGCACCAATCGAACTTTTTGTGCTGGAATTCCAACATATTTGCGCTGAGAGCGAACTAAAAGAGACATCTGTTCAACCTCTTCGACCAAGGCGGCAGGAACGACTAGCGAACTCTGCTGCCTTTTTCTCTAAGAATGTGACCGCGATAGAAACGCGTCGGAGCGAATTCGCCTAGTTTGTGGCCTACCATGTTCTCAGTAATATAAATCGGGACATGGCGACGGCCATTGTGGACAGCCAATGTGTGTCCAACCATCTGCGGAAAAACGGTGGAAGATCGAGACCAAGTGCGCAAAACACGCTTCTCGCCCTTGCGGTTCATATCTTCGACCTTGCGCAGGAGTTTACGATCTACGTAGGGTCCTTTCTTTAGTGATCTGGACATTTCATATGCTCCTACTAACGACGCTTCTTGCCACGGCGGCGTACGATAAATTGATCGGTTCGTTTGTTGCGGCGGGTTCGATAACCGAGCGCCGGTTTGCCCCAAGGTGTTTTGGGACCCGGCATACCGATCCCTGAACGACCTTCGCCACCACCATGTGGGTGAGAAGCAGGATCCATGGCCGAGCCACGGACCTCGGGGCGGCGGCCCAACCAGCGCTTGCGGCCAGCTTTGCCAAGGGTGATGTTCTGATGATCGGTATTGCCAACCTGGCCGATTGTCGCCATACAGCTCAGGCGAACACGGCGAGCTTCGCCACTGGGCAGGCGCAGTTGGGCGTAATCGCCCTCCTTAGCCATCAACTGGGCATAGGCGCCTGCCGAACGAACCATCTGGCCGCCACGTCCCGGTTGTAGTTCGATGTTATGAATCAGGGTACCGAGCGGGATATTGATCAATGGCAGCGCATTGCCCGGGCGTATCTCAGCATCAGGTCCGGCATCGAGCACATCGCCAACCTGCAGGCCAAGAGGCGCCAGAATGTAGTGTTTCTCGCCATCGTCATAAACCAGGAGAGCGATACGAGCAGAGCGATTGGGGTCGTATTCGATCGAGGCAACACGTGCGAGCACACCTAATTTGTTTCGTTTGAAATCAATCAGGCGGTAACGGCGCTTGTGACCACCACCACGATGGCGGACAGTCATTCGCCCCTGATTATTTCGACCGGCCTTTTGTTTGAGTGGCCTGAGTAGGGATTTCTCCGGTGCTGAGGATGTGATTTCCTCGAAGGTCGAGGCCGTCATATCCCGGCGCCCAGGAGAAGTAGGTTTGTAGACCTTGATTCCCATGGGATTAGGACTCCTTGTGTAAGCTTTCGCCTGAGTCTTAGGCGACCGTAGACGATACTTAAGCTTGATTTGCCGTCTACGTACTTAGCGAATGGTAGATGAATGTGGTGCGTTTACACACCTTCGAACATTTGAATTGAATCGCCCGATTGAAGTGTAACAATTGCCTTCTTCCAGGGAATCACCCGGACGGCAGTGGCGTTACGGCTGCGGCGGCGGGTCTTTGCCTTCATGTTGATGATGTTGACAGCAACGACCTTGACGTCAAAACGTTCTTCGACCGCCTCACGAACCATGTGTTTGTTGGCCCGACGATCCACTTCAAAAGCATATTGATTTGCAAGGTCCTGAAGATCTGTAGTTTTTTCGGTTATGACCGGGCGTTTGAGCACTTCGTACGGATGCATGCTAGGCCTCCTCAACCACAGGTTGTTCATCAACATCAGACTGTGCCTGCTCATCCCCCAGGAAGGTCTCCAGGAGGGAGAGCGTCTGCTGGGGCACGACAATGGTTTCGTAACCAAGCAGGTCACGGACGTTGATATAACCGGCCCGTAGGGTCTTAACGTTAGGCAAATTGCGGGCAGACAGCTCGATATTGCTGTTGGACTCAGGGAGCAACACCAAAGCACTACGATCTACATCCAGTGCGTCTAGCACGGCCACCATATCTCGGGTACGAGGGGCATCCAAGGCCAATTCATCGAGCACAATGATTTGCTTTTCACTGGCTTTGACACTCAACGCCGATCGCAGAGCGACGCGTCGCATCTTACGTGGCATACGCTTGCGGTACGACCTGGGCTGAGGCCCGAAAACGGTGCCGCCTCCCCGCCACTGGGGGGCACGAATGGTGCCTTGGCGAGCACGTCCGGTGCCTTTTTGGCGCCAGGGTTTGGCACCGCCACCGCGCACTTCGCTGCGCGTCTTGGTCTTGTGCGTGCCCTGTCGGCGGTTGGCAAGTTGGCGTACCAAAGCCTGGTGCATAACAGTTGTGTTAACTTCAGCAGCAAAGATGGCGTCCGAAAGATCAATCGAACCGACTTCACTACCTTCCATATTTCTAATCGATACCTGCATCGCTGTCACCTACCTTTTGTTCTTCCGGGCGGAAGCGACCGTTATCAGACCATTCTTGGGGCCGGGAATGGCGCCACGAACGGCCAGCAGGTTACGCTCGGGATCGACTTTGACAACACGTAAATTCTGTACGGTCACCCTTTCATGGCCCATATGTCCAGGGCCTCGCTTACCTTTGAACACCCGTCCCGGTGTAGAGCCAGCATTGGCGGCCCCAGGTGAGCGTTCACGATCTGACTGACCGTGGGTCTTTGGCCCGCGGCTGAATCCATGTCGCTTGATGCCACCCTGAAAGCCTTTACCCTTGGAGGTACCAGTGACATCCACCAATTCTCCCTCGGTAAATAGGTCGGCAACAAGCTTTTGGCCCAATTTGTAATGTTCGAGGTCAGAATCCTGGATACGGAACTCACGTAGGTTTTTCAGTGCCGGGGCGTTGGCTTTTTTAACATGTCCGCGTTCGCCACCGCTAAGTCGTCGCTCTTTGACATCGCCGAAGCCCAATTGCACGGCGGCGTAGCCATTTGTAGCGGGTGATCTGAGTTGAGTGACATAGCAGGGTCCGACTTCCAGTACTGTAACCGGTATCATTACACCTTGCTCGTCAAATATCTGGGTCATGCCCAGTTTACGTCCAATAAGACCAATCATGAGATGTAGGTTTGGGGAGGGAACTGCCAGTGCCTGCATTATGAAAGCACCTCATCATTCCGCTACCCCACCTCCTTTTCAGGTGTATAGGAGTGTGCGACGGCAGCTTAAGCCCTAGAGCTTGATTTCGATATCGACGCCAGCCGGCAAGTTGAGCCGCATCAGGTTGTCAATTGTCTTGCTGCCTGATGGCACGACATCGATCAAACGCTTGTGCGTGCGGATTTCGAACTGCTCTCGGGAATCCTTATCGATAAAGGGAGAGCGCATCACTGTAAAGCGTTCGAGTTTGGTCGGTAGGGGGACCGGCCCCACGACCTGGGCGCCCGTCCGTTCGGCAGCCTCTACTATCTCGCGAACCGAACTGTCTAACACGCGATGGTCGTACGCTTTGAGTTTGATGCGTATGCGCTGTTTTGCCATTCATGACCTTCCAGAAAGTGGGGAGACGTTAGAAGGGATGAGCCACCTGGGCAACCCAGCCCTCAGAAATCTACTATTCGATAACTTTGGTGATGACGCCAGCGCCGACGGTACGGCCACCCTCTCGGATAGCAAACCGCTCGCCAACTTCCATCGCCACGGG
>JAAENG010000036.1 GCA_024224665.1 Chloroflexota bacterium
CAATCTCGCACCTAAATTGAGGTTGTCATCCCTGCAAAATTGCCGTATTTGGAATTGCTGCTTCAGCCGGGAGGCGGAAGACGAAAGGACGAATTACCCGTAAAATAAGGGTTTACCTGCCGACTTTTGCGGTATTGCCTATTTACAGATGTACAACTCGCTTTCGGTTTATTTGCGTGACAATCATGGCGTCAGTGCGCAGGGCTATGGTTTTATGCTGACAACCAGCGCTCTTACCGTCATCTTTCTGCAATTCTGGACGACCCGCCGTATCAAACACGCCCCGCCTTTCCTGATGATGGCGTTTGGCACGCTATTTTATATGGTCGGGTTCAGTTTGTTTGGTTTTGTCTCGGCCTATTGGTTGTTTGTCTCGGCCATTATCGTCATCACCATCGGCGAGATGATCATCATGCCGATCAGCCAGGCGCTTGCCGCCAACTTTGCACCCGAAGCGATGCGCGGCCGCTACATGGCCGCATTCAGCCTGACCTGGATGGTCCCGGCCACTATTGGCCCCGGCGCTGCTGGCATCATTCTCGACAACTACAACCCTAATCTACTCTGGTATAGCGGCGGCGCCTTATGCGCTGTTTCGGTTCTGGCGTACGTGGCCTTACACCAGCGCATCGGCGCCCAGCAGCGTTTTGCGCCGGGGCCCGCTGAAGAACCCGCATAGAGGAAGTTACTTATGACCAGTGGTTCTCTGGGATTTCGCGTGGTACGGATTTTTCCCACACTATATCTAGGCGCTTGACACAACCAGCCACTAGGTGTGGGGGAATCATCAACGGAAATTCGTGATCGTCACGCGAAGTCCCAAAGAGCCTGACCAGTCCGATGATCTGAAGACACAACATCACCCGTGCGCATCGGTTAACGCTGGCTGCAATTACCGCTGGCTCGCATGTAGAACAGTGTATCCTACAACGTCGCCCCCTTCATAGCGCACGATCACATCGTCATCGCTTAGTTCGCTATCGGTAGCAACACTTGGCTTCTTGAAATTGATGTACATGACGTCTGCCTCTCGATCATAGGTAGTCCATACGGATTGATCAGGCGTTTTATTGACAGTTGGCAAGGGGCTAAGATAGTCTTGTATAGGTGGCATGGCTAAGGCTCATTGTTACATGCTGCCAATTATCTGTCAATCAATGTCGAGCCGGATGAGTACCTTGAAACCATCCCTTCCGCCTTGCCCCGCCATCCTAAGCGATCGCTTTAACACCCTGCGCTACGACCCCGACCAGGATGTCGTCATCCTCCTGAATCGAGCCAAGTATCCGTTGCAGATGGAGTACGTCACCTGCCGATCGGTCGAGGAGGTGGCGCGGGCGGTGGAGGACATGATCGTGCAGGGCGGGCCGCCATTGGCCTATGCCGCGGGATTGGCCCTGGCCCTGGCCGAACCGTCCGAGCCCATCTATCGGGCTGCCGCCGAGCGCCTGCTTGCCACCCGTCCAACTGCCGATGACCTCCACCACATCATCCCTACAGCCCTCGACCTGGCACTGCAAGCTCTCACGGCTGGCGATGATCCCAAACAGGCCATTCTCGCCTACGTGAACGGCGAGATCGAACGTGGCAACCAGGTCAGCCGCGCTTGCGGGCAGCATGCTGCCGATCTTTTAGACGATGGTGACCGTGTGCTCACGCACTGCATCGCCGGGGCCGCCCTGTGTTACATGCTGTGGATCGCCAAACACCAGGGCAAGACCATCCACCTCATCCCCACCGAAACTCGACCCTACCTGCAAGGCGCGCGCCTCACCGCCCAGAGCGCTGTAGAGATGGGCATTGACGTTACCCTCATCACCGACGGCATGCCCGCCCATCTCATGAGCCAGGGCATGGTCGATAAATTCATCTGCGCCGCCGACCGCGTGACCCTGGATGGCCACATTACCAACAAGGTCGGCACCTTCCAGATCGCCCTGGCCGCGCAGTATCACGGCATCCCTTTCTACGTGCTGGGCTATGACGGCCCCGACCCCCAAACCGAATCCGCCGATGGCATCGAGATCGAATGGCGCGATGGTCGGGAGGTGCTCTATCTGGCCGGGCAGAGGACGGCGGTCGAGGGTATCGAGGCCCTATATCCCGCCTTCGACATCACCCCGCCCCATCTCATCTCCGGCATTGTCACCGACCTGGGGGTGTTTCCCGCTCATTTGGTGCGGCAGTATTGGAAGAAATAAAGCAGTGCGATTGCGAACACAACCAAAGATCAATGACTAAAGATTAAGGATTCTTCTGCCGATCGTCCTTAATCTTGAATCCTCAGAACATCAATTTGTAAGATGTGGGACGCTGATTCTGAACCACGCCCAGAATTGCTATTGACCGCCACCGGGTCTTATTATACAATGTACGTACATGTTTAGAATAACGTACGTTCGATATGGAATTGAACCATGAAAACAGTAACTGTGACTGAGCTACGCGGAAATATCTACAAGCTGCTGGAGGAGGTCCTCTCTACAGGCGTGCCCCTCGAAGTCAAAAAGGGTGGGGAAAAACTACGCATCATGCCCGTAGACGGCGTCGACAAGCTCAATAACTTGACCTATCAACCAGAAATCATTCAAGGTGACCCCGACGAACTGGTCCACATGGAGTGGGAAGTCAATCTTGATTTACCTTGATACGCATGTAGTTGTATGGCTGTATGCTGGGCTCACAGAACGACTTAGCCAGCAAGCTAGAACGCTCATCAACGAACAAGATCTACTAATTTCCCCCATGGTGCGTTTGGAAATGCACTATTTGTATGAGATCGGTCGTGTGACGGTCGATAGCTCAGCGATCACGGCTGACTTGGCGCAGCGCATCGGTTTACGGGTATGCAACAAATCGTTTGATGCAATTGTGACCCGTGCAACGACATTGTCTTGGACACGCGACTCTTTTGACCGCATCATCGTGGCGCAGGCCGGGCTGGGTGATGATCTTCTACTTTCAAAAGACCAGAGTATTCTGAAGAATTATCCGCAGGCGACTTGGTGATTCATGTTCTTGAGAGGTTAGAGTATTGGAATTAGCAACTATGACAGCGACTCCCTCAGTACCATCACTCTATAAGCATCTTGGAGACCTGGACCCCTTACAAATTCAGATTTGGCGGCGTATGACGCCCGCACAACGGCTGGGCATCGCCTTCCAAGCCTATCAACTTGCTTTGGATGCCGTTCGATTGACCGAACGACAAAGGCACCCGGATCTTTCAGAGAGCGAACTTGCCTGGCGAGTCACCAGACGCACGCAAGGCGATCAATCACTTCGAGAGCGCCGAACTGGCATTCAAAGCCGAGGTTTTGCGCACTTTATTCGATGAGTCTACCTATTGACAGTCATTTTCGAGGAGAACTCCAATGGCACGAAAAAAGCAAACCCGTGGCGCCTGCGTCTACTGCGGCAAAGAAATGACCCGAGGCGGACTCGTTCGCCATCTCAAAACCTGTAACGAACGCAAACAAGCCATCGCTTCAGCCGATGAGCAGAAACAAGGTCTGAGGCAGTACATCTATCACTTACAAGTGCAGAACGCCTGGGGCGGCGACTACTGGCTGCACCTGGAAATGAACGGCGAAACAAAACTCAACGTCTTGGATCACTATTTGCGCGCCATCTGGCTGGAATGTTGCGGGCATCTTAGCAGGTTTTCGGTCGGGGGCGGTTGGGGAGGCAGGGAAGTTGGCATGGGTACCATCACCAAAAGGATATTGCAACCTGGGCTAACACTTAACCACATTTATGATTTCGGTACGGAGTCCGAGACCCTTGTCAAGGTCGTCGATGTGCGCACAGGCCGGCCAACAATCCCGAATCCCATCGCTCTCATGGCTCGCAATGAATTCGATCAACCACCCTGTATCGAATGCGGTAAACCGGCCAATTGGTTATGCATCGAATGTTTGTATGAAGAAGATGTTGGGGGCGCGTTATGTGACGAACACGCCGAAACGCATCCTCATGATGATTATGGCTCCCCCATGCCCCTGTTCAACTCACCGCGCGTGGGCATGTGTGGTTACGACGGCCCCGCCGAACCGCCGTATTGACGCATTGACAACTTAGTGAATAGTCACGCAACACGCAACACGCAATACGCATCACACGTCCTCATCATCGGTGGCACGGCCGCGTATGGCCTCGACCTAACCCCCTACCATCCTCTGGGTGGTCCAATCACTGTCGATACGCCCTACGGCGCCTCACCGGCGATTTTCTATCTCCAGCCCAATGAAGCGCACCCTGCAGTTGCCTTCTGTTCGCGCCACGGCAAGGATACACTCAGTCGTTCCGCTGCTTTCCTGGATCATCGAGCGATGATCTGGGCGGCGAAAACGCTCGGTATCAGCACCATTTTCTCGTGGAACGGCACCGGTGCAATCGCCAGCGACCTGGAGGTCGGTGATTTGGTCATCCCGAGCGACCTCCTCGATTTTACCCGCACCCGTATCACCACATTCGATATCAAAGATCTAGTTGGTGCTAAAGGGCCGGTGTTTGCTGCCGATGCTCGTGCCGCTATTCAAACCGCGGCCCGCGCAACCTCAACCCCTACCATTCATGCTGCCGGTATCTATGTTTGTACTGAGGGGCCACGGCTGGAAACCAGCAGCGAGATCGCACTCTACCACAGTGCCGGCGCCGATCTCGTGGGCATGACCCTCTCCCCGGAGGTGTTTCTTGCTCAGGAAGTTGGCATCGCCTACGCCAGTTTGTGTTATATTAGCAATTACGCCACTGGCCGAGCAGGCGACCGTACCCAAAAACGCCAATTCGGCCCCGAAGTAGCTCACACCTGCCTACCCATCCTCCTCGATGCTGCACGCCACAGGACGACAACTCTGACAGCTGAAACATAAGTTGCTCGCACGCATTTTGCCTTTTAACTTTTGCCTTTTGCCCTCAAAATGCCTCACCTCCTCATTCTAGCTCAACCCTTACCGCCCCGTTCGTTGGAAAACCTGGGTGATTTTACCGAAGAACGGCCGCTTAGCACGCCCTACGGCGAAGCGGGGCCGTTTGCCCTGCGGCAACCTGTGAGTGGTGATGGCGTCTGGGTCCTGCCCTATTTCGGGGGACCCGCTCGTACCGATCCTCGGGCCACCCTTTGGGCAGCGAAAGAGCTGGGCGTACAACGGATTCTGGCCTGGGATAGTGTGATCGGTCTTGATCATGATCTCGACCGGGGTCAGATCATCATACCGCGTGATTATATCGGTTGGACGAAACACCAACCCAGTACCTTTTTCGAAGAAACCGGTGCTGGTTATATTTCGCAAGTACCACCCTTTTGTCCTGATATCAGCGCTGTGATCGCCCGACAACTGCCAGAGGCCAAAGGGGTGGTTTATCTCGGTGGCGAGGGGCCGCGCCGCGAAACCGCGGCTGAAGCCAGGATGTTCCGACAATGGGGTGCAGATGTACGCGGTCTGAACCTTGTGCCTGAAACGTATCTCGCCAAAGAATTGGAACTCTGTTTTGGCGCGGTTGGTGTCGTCATCGCCCACGGCGCCGATCGTTCGCCCAGCACTGCGGGTGGCGAGATTAGAGATGCAGACCGCATCATTCTGGCAGCCCTACCAGCCATCTCTTCCGACCTCGAACTTACACAATCGTGCGATTGCGACCATTTGCAGACGGGACCTCGCCAGCGAGGTGTCCTCTCTCAAGACTGGCATGAATGGAGATAAACGATGGCCAGATATAACTCTGATTTCAACGACCTGATCGCCTTAGGAAATGAATTGGTGCGCCGTGGTCTCGTTTTGGGCAGCGGCGGTAACCTCAGCTTACGCCAGGACGACACCATTTACATTTCTCGTTCGGGCACCCCACTAGATCAGTTGACACCCGATGATTTTCTGCCGGTTGATCTGAATGCTCATTTCCGGCGCCCACTCGAACAACCGCGCCCTTCACTGGAGACACCCTTGCATCTCGCAGGCTATCGCTCCCGTCCCAATGCCCGAGCGATGATCCACTGCCATCCTGTCCATGCCATCGCCTGGGCAATGCAGGGCAGACCTCTCCCCGCCTGTACACCAGAATTCGCCCTCTACCTTGGCTACCAGGTGGAATGCAAGCCATATCTGTTGCCTGGTTCAGAGGCGTTGGCGGATACTGTGAGCGCAACTCTGCCAACCAGCCCGGCCATTATGTTAGGCAATCATGGCGTGCTGATCGCAGGTCAAACTGTGGCACAGGCGCGGCTGCGGACGCTTTACCTCGACGAAACTGCCCAAATCTGCCTTCTAGCCGCTGCAGCCGGGCAAATTCGCCCCCTCAGTCAAAACGAG
The DNA here is from genome assembly GCA_024224665.1 of Chloroflexota bacterium. Taxonomy (GTDB): domain Bacteria; phylum Chloroflexota; class Anaerolineae; order J102; family J102; genus PIVW01. The sequence continues at coordinate 6,312 of JAAENG010000036.1, forward strand.
TTCGATACTATTGTCGCCACCTACGGAAATGGCTAGTTTATCGTGGCGCAGGTAGCTGTGCGGTTCGTAGTAGGCGATTCATCGCCGTGACAGGTGCACGAAAGCGCTAAAGCGCTTACTACAAACTGTCTCCTCCCTTATGCCGCTTTGTACTAGTCAGAGGACCTGTATAGCTGACAAACATGGTTGAGTCCATCATGAATTTGAGCGTTCGTGCTATTCCTCCCAATGATCGCCTGGCATTTTACAAGCTCGCCTCCGCAGCTTTTTCCCCCAATGAGGAGCCAGAGAATGTCGCACCCGCATGGGATAAGTACTATCAAGAACATCCTGATTATCATTCGGAGCAGTTTCTAGGCATCTATGATGGAGATTCACTGTTGGGCGGCTGTATCGTTCACGAGCGTAGGTTGCGTTACGGGAAAAGCTCTATTCTGAGCGGTTGTGTTGGCGCCGTTGTCACCCATCCTGAACAGCGCCAACGTGGTTTGGGCAGGGCGCTCATGGATAGCGTAATCCGACTTGGTCTGGAAAAAGAATACGGCCTCTTGTTTCTCGATGGCATCAGGGGTTATTACCACCGTTGGGATTATGTCGATGTGCTGGACTTGACGTACGGAGAACTGAAGATTGATGAGATACAGAAACTCCCTGACAGCCCTTATCATTTACGTGAGGCAACGGTCGCTGACGCCGCCGCCGTTCTGGCCCTCTACAACAAACACAATGCTCGCTATGTAGGCAGCTTTGTGTGGACAGAGGACCACATTAGGCACCGTATCAAGTACCGCAGCGAGGATGAGTTCTGTTTACTGGCTATC
>JAAENG010000037.1 GCA_024224665.1 Chloroflexota bacterium
GCTATACCTAAATCTGTTATTGTGTTCCGCCGGGTCTGATATAAATTGCTATACCTAAATCTGTTATTGTGTTCCGCCGTTCTATATTCACTGAATTCACTGAGGATATCGTATGACTTATCGCTTGTTTTCTCGATTACTGATCGCATTATTCATTCTGACGGCATTGTTGGGCTCGTTAGGGGCTCAGACATTGTTGCAGGCAACTAGCGATGGAGCCGACGATGCCACATTAGCTGTGGAACAAGCCTGGCAACGCGTCCAGGAGCGAGGCTCCTACAGCTTTAGTAGCGATATCGTGCAAACGGCGATTCCTGAAGCCACATTGGCCAATATCGGCCGTTCCAGCAGTTCAGAGCGGCTTCGTCTTGAGGGTGAGACCAACCTGCGTGAGGAGAGTATGGACCTCACACTTTGGTCAGAAGGGGGCGGGGGCAGCATGCTCGTACCCGCGAGCGGCCTCCAGGTGCAAGTCGCCGATGGCGAGACGCGAGTTCGTCGTGGCAACGGGGCCTGGGAGAAGCAGGATGGCCTCGTTGATGGTTATGCGCCTCAGGGTGACTTCCTGGCCTACCTGACGGCCATGCGAGATGTCAATGCAGACGAGCCTGAAACGAGAGCGGGGGTTACTTTTACGCGATACAACTTTACTATCGATGGCCCCGCTTTTGCCGATTATGCTCGTATGCAGTTGCAACGCACGCTGCAAGCCCGTGGCGAATTGCCTCCGGACATGCAGTTAAGCCCATCGCCATACTATGCAGGTATGACCGGAAATGGCGAGCTGTGGGTGGGAGAGGATGGTCTGCCACTGCGCCAGATACTGAGACTTCAGTTTCCGGAACAGCGTCAGGAGCATGTGAGAGCAGAAATCACGGTCGATTTCAAGGAGTATGGCGAAGCGGCGCTGGTTGGCTTGTTCGGGATTGACACCGCAGGTCTATTGCAAAATAGTATTTCGGCATTGAACAAGTTGGCGGCACTCGCTGCGATATCAGCTTTGGGATTAGCCCTCGTGAATTATCGCCGAAGAAAACGTATGCAGCAGGCTGCAGTACTCTCAATGATTTTTCTGATCGTTGTCTCACCACTTTTAAGCAGTTGGCGTACTGTTGGTTTTTTTGATACGCAGAGGGCGGAGGCCGCAACACAGGAAAGCCAGCGCGAAGAATATGAGACCGTGCGCTCGGTGCGGGAACAGTCGGCTCAATCCACTTTCGATCCCCATGCCAGCCCCCTGACAGCAGAGGATTTGGCTGAAACACGAACAGCGCTGGCCGTTGCGTCACCTGATTATGCAGTCGGACCCACCGAGGCCTGGAATTACACAGCGCCGGCGGATGCGTTGGCACAATGGGCTGACTCTGCCTATGCCAGTAGTGAATATGGCAATCCCGGCAATGGCGCTGTTCAGGCAACAGGCGCACCTGATATCACGCAGTGCGGCGATCAAAGCAGCGCCTGGGCGCCTCTCAGCAATGGTTCCGATCCAGAATGGTTGCGGCTTCGCTATTCCACGCCGGTCTATGCCACGGGTGTACGCATCCACGAGACTAATTTAGGAGGGTTTGTTAGCCGCCTCGATCTGGTGGAGCCTGATGGCACGGTGCATCCCCTCTCTACCGATTTTGATGAGACGCCCTGTCCGGGCTACTTTGAACTGAGCTTCAGCCAGACGCCCTACCTTGTCTCTGAAGTGATTGTGCATACACAGATCAGTGGCTGGGAAGAGATCGATGCGGTGCAGTTATTGGGATGGGGTACCCCGGTCGATACAGGCGCCGACAGCGATGGTGATGGCATCAGTGATTATGATGAGTTGGTCATCGGTACCGACCCAGCCAATGCGGATACCGATGATGACCATCTCACCGATTTTCAAGAGGTCAGCCTCGGCACCGATCCAACCACTGCCGATACCGATGGTGATGAAATCATGGATGGCGATGAAGTTAAGCCATTCATCTATGCTGGGAAGGAATGGTTCAGCGATCCACTGCAGATGGATACGAATAAAGATGGCCTATCTGATCTCCAGGAAGGCGTAACTGGCGTCGACACTGATGGCGATGGTATTCCCGATCTCCACGATCCTGACAACGACGATGACCTCGTCCCCGACCGTGTCGATCTCTCGCCCTTTACCCATGCCGGGCTGAATGCTCCATACTCGGCCAACAAACCTTTTGAAGTGACGATGAACGGCCTCACCCCGGGCAAATATACTTTCCTCGACCTGCAGCTGCGCCCGACCGACCCTGATCATCTTTGGTATGCCTATAATGTCCTCGACTGGCCCATCGATCACGAAGGTCAGATCCAGGACTGGGACGGCAAGACCTTCGCCGATCAGGTAACCCAAGGCACCGTCGTCAATGAAGATAATGGCGACATGCGTTTGACGCCGATGCTCGAGATCCGCATCTATGGCACGAATACCAATCTGCCACCACTAGACATATTAAAGGCTTACAATATCTCTCTCAGCGACCTGACCCAGGATGGCACCGCCCACACGCCGGTGATCGGCAAGGTGGCTTACGTGCCTTTGGTTATGGTCAGTGACAGCGCCACCGGCGGGCGCGTTGCCTTTTCTGCCCATATCCCTTACCTGCCCACAGCCAACTGGGGTAGCGCACATGAAATGCGCATGGTCTGGTCGGTGCAGGTGCTGACCGATATTCCCTGCGATCCCAACGATCAGGCTGCCATCGATAAGGAGGGCTGTATGGCCGTGCCTGGAGATCCCGCAAAAGGTCTGATCTACAATCGTCCGCAGGTGGTGCAATCTTATGGTGATGAATGGTATTTGACCGGGGCGAATGTGACCGAAGATATCGCCGTGAGAACTGCCACGGCCTTCGAAGACCCTGCCACAGACAATGACCTGTACAGCGATGATGCGCTGTGGCCGCTGCTTTTCGGCCTGGATGAAGCTTTCCTGACGGATGCAGATCGCCTGAGCGTCGATGACATCAAAGCCCGTTTCAATCACCCAACCAACAACGGCGTCACTGATGATATGCGTTGGGGGATCGAAGATATCATTCGGGTTGAGCGGGATGGTGGGGATGACTATCTCTCGCAGGATATGGCGACGCGTACCGTCACGATGACCCGTACCAAACAGATTTTGGACGACTACTTCAGCCCGCATTGGAATACGAGCAACCCCATTACCCCGGCCTTGCTCTTTATCCAAGAAGCAGAGTATCGTGGTATGGGGTTGGATGAAGTTCAGAGCGGGGGGCGCTATATGAGCCTATCCCCCGGCGGTCTGGAGATTGACTTTGCCCCCGCCGGCTATCCGGCGCTGCAGCCCACAACAGCCCGCACCGCCAAATTGACGCCCTACTGCGCTTCCAACACCAGTGGACCCGCCATGTGGGAAGCCTGCTCTCCCGAACAGATTTGGGATAACATGGAGCAGCGCTATGGGGATTCAGCCTATGATCCAGGCGATTCTACCGAATTGCAGCAAGGGAGCATCGCCATGGTACAGCTCGTGGGCCTGGGCGCGGCGCAGGGCGCTACAAGTGTCGTGGAGGGAAATGGTATCAAGTTAGCAAGTCCGGCTCCACGCACCGATAAGCAGATCAAAGAAGATTTCGATCAAGCCAAACTACGGGGAACCGTGTCCAAGCTGATGAAAAACAAAGCTTTGACAGACCAAATGACCGATCTGCAAAGGGTGACTTACCTGGAAGGCATCGGCGTTAAATTCAGCAGTATCCAGGCGCACCAGGCGTTCAAGGTCAATAACACGTTTCTCAGCAAAATAAAGGGCCGCCTGACGCTGGCGAAAGACTGGGGGGTCGGCAGGCCGCTTGCCGCAGGAATACTGATCCTTGGCGCCGCCCTGGCCTTTGGCGTGATCGCGGGGTTCCTCTGGCCCGAGAATCAGACAGCACAGATCGCAAGCACTGTCATACTGGCCGTCGTTGCCGTGGTAACACAGGTGATTCAGCCGATGTTTATGATATCGAAGTGGGTGTCGTTAACAGCTGTCGCCGCCGAGATTTCGCAAGGGGCGGCACTGATCAATGTGCTCAAGGGGAATTCTGCGTTGGTGGGGACCATGCAGAAAGCATTGATCGCGGGCGCTGTTGTGGCTGCGGTTGCCGCCTGGGGTTTCTTTATCCATTCGATCTGGTCCAGTGGCACGAAGGTGGGCAGTCCCGAATTTAACAACGCATTGGCGGGGATGATTGCGACCACGATCGTTATCTTCGTTTTGGCTGTCCTGGCCTTCAATCCGGTCGGGCTCATCCTCACCGGTATCCTCGCCCTGGTGGATGCGATTTTTGCCGTCGTTTGCGCCATTCAGGGCACCGATCAGGGCGACTGTTTCAGCATCACGGGTGAGGTCATCGGTTTCGTAACCAAACTGATCTACTCCTATGATTTGATGACGGAGATCGATGGCGACGAGAATCCAAACCTGATGAAACAGGGCGCTCCAAAAGTCAGTCTGGCAGATCCTATCCGTGGCTATGTTGCCACCAATCCCATTTCTGTTAATCTACCGGTTACTACAACCATTTTCCATCGATCTCCCACAAAATGGCATATTAACCCCTTGTATCTCTGGTTCTTCTCAGTAGATAATCTCAAGGAGAACACCTTCGATTACAGCATTACCAATGCCCGTAACCCCCTGAGCGTGGATACCGATGAAATGCGGGACGATTGGCGCGACATCAAGGAACATCATACCCATTGGGGCAAGTCGATGTATGGCGGCTACGCCGTAAAACAGGCCAATAGCCTGGCTTACCCACCTCTGCCCGCCGACGATGGAATGATCAACCGTCCTCTCGATTACTTCTTCAACAGTGGTTATGCCATTCCGGCCTACGAATGTTGGACTTTACCTAACCCCTTACTCATCCCCTCCCCTGCCATTCCCATTTGCTACCAGCGTAGCGAAGATGGTTCCAATAGCAGTTTCGTGACCGGCCCGCGTATGGATATCTTCCCCGACACGGTGACGGCTTTCGCGGCCATGACCGATGCCGGAGATGGAGGCCGTCGCCTCGAGTGGGACGAACGCTTCCCCACGCTGGCCGATGGTGACGGCGATGGATTGCGCTCCGGCGCCAAGGGTGGCATCGACCCGGATGACGCCAACTGGGACGCCGACGGCGACACCCTGGCTGATGGCTTTGAGCTTGCCCGTCGCCAGGAGGGTGAGATGTATTCACCTCTGAGTTGCGACACCGATGGCGATAGCCTGCCCGACGTACAGGAAGCCCACTATGGTTCTAACCCAAACAGCCGTGATAGCGACAACGACGGTCTCAAAGACAACGAAGAGATCCGTCACCGTGTCATTAACTGCAATGGCGGCGAGCTTGAGTACACCAACGAGTGGGTTGGTGGCCTGGAGATCATGATCGCTCCTGGCGGCATGCCCATTACCACGGCGGTCACCTCACCTCTGGCCGTGTCAGTCTGGGTCTCCTCCGATCCCTTAAAGGCCGACGCAGACGATGACGGTATCCCTGATGACCTCGAGTATGAGTGGGCAATGGAAACATTGAACAATGGATCGCCTCATTGGTACGCGAGGCTCGATCCTGATGGCAACCCCTACAATCCCAACGTCCGTAACACCAGCCCATTGCAGGTCTTTGTAGCGACCGATGCCCATAATGGTTACGTCAAACCGGGGCAAACGGTGGCCTACACAACCACGGTGGAACGACTCAAAAAATTCGCCGATGGTGTGCTCGAAGTAACGGTGCCCGATGCCCTGGGTGGCGGCCCTCTTCTCTATCCCATACCACAAAACAATACCATTGGGATCAGCACCACAGCGCGCAGCAACCTGACTGTGGCCTTCAACACGCCTAACCGTACTGTGCTACCGGTATTCAGTACCGCTCGCGCCCGCGGACCCTCGACGCAGGATGATTCCTGGACATGGTTCCAGCCGGGCTGGGACAGACTCAATAAAGATCTGGATAATTCGCGTGGTCTCGATGTCGCCGCCTCGCGCTATGATCGACCTGACGGCTATCTCGTTTCCGGTGTGAAGTCCAATTGGGATGGTCGTGGCGGACGTGGCGATATCGCCGCCTATTCTTTGCCCGCCGGAAGCGCCGGCGGAACCACAAATTCATCGATAGAACAGGATAACCAAGACGAACGGTTCCTGCGCTCCGACGGACCCTCCAGCACCGCCTGCACCACCACCGGTGAGTGCCTGGTGGTCTGGGATGATATCGAAAACTGCAACTCTCTGACACTGAAGTACTTCCAGATCGTCGACGAGGGTGAGGATCACGAAACCGGAGGCGTAGAGCCCTACCTCTTTTTTGACCCCGTCCCGGATGATGGCTACTGGAATCCCCTGTGGCAATGGAGTGACCACGAGTCACTAGGAGGATTGGATACGGGCGACATTATCGGTCCTGACGAATACGGCCTGCCCAGTTCACCAGTCTATTTCTGTAGTCCATATGATCCCGGCGCTGAGGGTAATCCCGAGCATTCTTTCATACAAGTGACCGAGGGCGATGGTGTTGGTTCAGGAGTGGAGATAGTGGGCAAGGCAGATATACGTCTTGATCGGCATACCGGTGCTTGGGATGGCGGAGCCTATTCCCTCGATTTCGGTCCCAGTTACAAAGACGGGGATAATTATGGTGTCAAGGTGAGAGCGGGGGTCAGGGTTCCTGAACTTGCTCGCCATCGCATCGCCGGCGCCATTGTCGGTCCCCAGACGAACGAAATCAGCTTCCCCGGTAATCTTTTCGACCGGGGAGCGGCCTCGGGCTCGGGTGATTTTACCCCTGCTGTCGCCAGTGATGGTAATAACTTCCTGGTGGTTTGGAACGCCAAAGCCAGTACCTTACTTTCTTCTGGCACCGCGTGGCGAATCGAATCAACCATCCTGGCCCGTTTATTCAATAGGAATGGCTCTCCCTTAACATCACAAATGGCTCTTTCGGATACGCTCGTAGAACACATTCCCGCCACTTTATTCCACGGGGTTGGTGATCCCAATACGTACTATGATTGGGACGAACCATTGGACGATCGCAAAGCCGACCTGATCCCCAGTGTGGTCTGGGCCGGTGACCGCTACCGGGTGATCTGGTCGAAGTTATATGGCAGCGACGCGAAGACCCTTATCAGTCAGGATGTCTATGCTAACGGCTCCATCGTTCCTAATAGTCTCGACACGATCAGCACTTTCGTCAGCCTGGCTGCGACAGAGCGAGATCAGCCGCCGCAATTGGCCTACGATCCTGTCCGCGAGAACTTCATGGTGCTTTACATCAATAAGGATGGCGACTTAAGCGCACATCTTTACGCCAAGGATGACAGCACCCTTAAGGGAACGACTCAGTATCTGCCCGGTATCACTGTTCCCAGGCGCGCCAACCTCGCCTACTATCCGGCGACGGGGGGCTGGCTGGTGACTGCCGAAGAATTTTACTCTGGAAACATCAACTATCGAGCCCTGACGGCTGACGCAGAGATCCTGTTGGACGGACCTCCAACGCCGGGACTGAGTTTCGGCAACGTGCGCCAGACCGGCCCTCTAACCTGCCCCGCCCCCGCTTCTTCGCCCGTCATTCTTCTGCCTTTTGAAGGCGTTCCCGGCGATACACGCTTCCGCAATGCTATGCCTGCCAACAACGACTACAGCGGCTACTGCTCTGGTGGGACCTGTCCACTGGCCGGGATCGCAGGTGTGGGTCGAGCTACGACCGACAAACCGGTTGGAGGCACGCCTCCCAGCACCGACCGTGCCCTCCTCTTCGACGGCGTGGATGATCGGGTCTGGCTGGAGACGCCACTGACTGACGACTTCACCCTCTCGATGTGGCTCAAGACCACGCAGCCCGGCGCCGGCCGATTTTGGTGGGAGGGCAGGAATATCCTCTACGGTGATGTTCAGGGACTAACACGTCGCTTCGGACTCTCCATCGGCAACGACGGCAAGATCCTGTTCGGCGTCGCCGATCTCAGCACCTCCCTAAACGGCAGCATTCCCGTCAACGACGGCCGCTGGCACCATGTGGTTGCCACCCGCAGCGGCGCTGCCGGCGATTTTGCCGTCTATGTCGATGGGGTCCTAGCCGGGCAGAACTCTAAATTCCCAGGGCCCCTGGATGTCTCACCCACCCTTTTCCTTGGCAATCTGCAGGCTGGTGTCCCCTCCTTCAAAGGTGCACTCGACTTCCTCACGATCTACGGCTCGGCCATGGAGCTTGACGCCGTGTATGACCTTTACCGGGGTGAGCTGCCCTCCGACCTGGGTTACACACCCAATACCACAGCCTGTATCCTTGGCGCGGCGTCTACGACCGGTTTCCCCTGGGCCAAGATCGGTCTGGAACGAGAACTGGCGCGTGGGGCTGGACCTGTCACCGCTATTGCTGGCCTCGAACTGACTGTCGATAGCGAACGCCCCTCATCGATCATCGCCCTGGAAGAAGGCCAATATATCAAAACCCCACCCATTGGCGAAAGCGAAACCCTGATCATCGGCGGTTTTGCTTGCGATGGCACCGTGCAATATAAGAACGGCGATCCTACCTGTGACGGCAAAGGTGTAGGTGTCGCCTCGGTGGAGGTCAGTGCTAACGGTTTTGGTGGAATTGCAAACGGCACTGACATCTGGGCGCATTCCATATCCGTGAGCGAGGGTGCGATTGACATTCGGAGCATCGCCACTGACTACTTGGGCAACCGTGAAGCAGGCGGCAATAACGTCATAATCTATGGCGATGGCACGCCACCGACTATCATGGCCGACCTGCCTGTAGAACCGATCCTTACCTCTCGCACGCATAGCGGAGCCTGGGCTGTGCCACTTGAGGCTGAAGTAGAGGATCCCATGATCGAGAACATCTATCCCGGCAGCGGCGAATACTTCGTCGAAGTACAGCTTGAATCGGAAGAGGGTGTCTCACTGGGCTGGCAATACGCCTACTACATACCCACCGCTCTACAAGCGCAGTCTGTCGACTCCTTCTGGGCGATGCATTATGAAGTGCCCAGCGGCATTGGCGATCCCACCGGCAGCTACAGCGTCACCATTCGCACGTCCGACTATGTAGGGAACATGAACGAGGAAATGGTGGGTGTCGTCCATCTGGTCACACCCGATATGGAGGCCACCCTCGCAGAAGCTTATACTGATCTCGACCCCATCACTGAAGCCCAACCCCTATCAGGATCACTTCACAGCCGTACAGGTATCGGCATGGCTGAAGCAGCTTTCGTGCCCATCGACCAGATCCTGGTCTTCTCTGACACAGTCCTGTCATTGCCTTTCGACGAGCCGGCCGGCTACATCTGGTTTGATGATGCCACCGTCGGCGACCACGATGCCCGTTGCCTGGACGACTTCTGCCCAACTGCCGGCCAGCCCGGCAAGATCGATCGGGCTGTACAGTTCTCCGGCAACGACGCCCCCCTGGAAGTGATCAGCGATGATCAGCTCGATGCCTTCGGCTCCGGCAGCTTCACCATTCAAGCCTGGTTCAAGACCGGTGTTAAGGATGGCCTGATTCTGAGCAGGGTCGACGACGATGGCGCTTATCTGCTCTGGATTGATGACAGCGGCCGCCTCAATTTCGACCTGAAGGACAAACAGGGTAACTATTACTCGGCAAAGACGAATGGCAGCGTCGTCTCAGACAACTGGACACACGTGGCGGCGATGGTCAATCTCGATAGTTTCGGTGGCGAAGCCTCGATCTATCTCAATGGCTCCGAATCTGGATATACTTCATTTAGCGGTGACGCTTCCAACGACGCCCCTCTCGAAATCGGTATCGGCTTCAACGGCCTGATCGACGATGTCATGCTGATCAACCGGGCACTGACCTGGAAGGAAATCCAGTCCTTCGCCGATCCGTCGCAACGCTCCCGCCTGCCGGTGAATCTGACCCCCACCGGCGATAACAGCGCCGACTGGCAGATCACCGTGCCCAGCGGCGAGATGGACGGTCTCGAAGGCTTCCATCAGCTCGACCTGTTCGCGACCGACAGCTTTGGCAATCGTAGACGACTGACGAACCTCTGGCGTGGCATCATCGACACCCTGCCCCCGCGTGTGGCCTTTATGGGTGGAGCGACCGGCCAGTTTTACTTCCATGAAACCACCGGCGATCCCGTCGTTGATATCGGATACGAATTCGAGGCGGAAGATCTGCACCTCGACATCGAGCAATTCCAATCGCTCTGCACGGGTCGGGGCGAGATCGAACGAGGCTATCTGGATGAACCCTGGGTGGAGGAACTCTTCCCGGATCTGACCATGCGTGATAGTCTGGCTCTCGCCTGTCATGATTGGGCGGAGCAAGCCAATCCTACCGAACAGGCGCAGGCCTGTGACGTCTACGGACATTGCACCAACGTCGAGCTGACGATCGATACCTCGGCCGTACAGCTCAGCGCCCAAGCGGCGAATCAAACGGCCGAGCCGACCATCATCTGGCCGCTCAATGGCAGTGTTGTTGCCATCACCGATACCATCACCATAAAGATGGCGGCGGCATCGGCCGGCGCCTTGAAGGAAATGGCGGTGATGAACATGGATAACGGCGACGTCTTTGATACAGCTACCTTCGATCAAAGTGAGGATGTTAAACAGACGGTCCAGACCCTTAGCTTCCCGGCCCCGGCCGAGAATAACTACGATATCGGTGTACGGACCACCGCCTGGGACGGCACCGTAACCACCGGTGATGGCGTCGATGTCGTGTTCGATTCCGAGGCCCCGACTGGGGGATTGATTACCGAGGTACTGACAGAGTCAGATACCTATGGCATGACTAGTGGCATCATGCGTTTCAGTGGTGTTGCCACCGATACGATGGGCGATAATAACGTGGCAACCGTGCAGGTGAGCATCAATGGCGGACCCTATATCGATGCGACCCTACATGGCGACGGTACCTGGTCAACGGCGCAGTATGTCGGCTCAAATCCATACCACCAGACCTTCGAGGTATCGATCAAGATCATCGACCGGGCCGGCCATGTCACCATGGATGCCAAATCTGTAACGGCTGATTTTGATCCACCACCTGGTTTCGATCCCGGCGATACGCCAACCCCGACTCCGGGCCCAACCCACACGCCGACTCCAACCCACACACCAAGCCCGACCCCTACACTGACACCGACCCCTATCCCTGGGGCAACGGCCACACCGACAGCCCTAGCGACGGCCACACCTACAACAGAGCCAACCGCCACGCCCACAGCAGAGCCGACCGCCACGGCGTCACCAACTCCAGTCCCAGGGGCCACGGCAACGCCGACAGCGACAACGGGGCCCCCACTGGGGATCAAGCTGTACTTGCCGCTGACCCTGAATTAGTCAATTAGTGTAGCCCTGGCAGGTGGGAGAGCCTGCCAGGGCGAGCAATTTCAAGGCACAGATGCCCGGAACAACAGACCCCGTCCTGCTATCCGGTAACTCGCAACAGCCGCCGGCACCAGAAAAGAATCCCCTTGTTTCACCTGAAGCACGCTGCCGCCGACCCCGTTCGTGATCGCCATCTCCCCTTCGGTGCATAACAAGAATTCGATGCTTCGATGTTCGGTACTGGTGAACCCCACCTCTGGGACTATCTCGACCACCGACAAACTAAACTCGTCTGCTCCCGACGAGAATGTGTGTACATGATCCGGGTGCAGATGCGCCGTCTGTATCTCAGGTTCAGATTCCTTGAATGCCAGCACGCTTAAAAGTTCGGGCACGTCGATATGTTTAGTGGTGAGGCCGCCGCGCAAGACATTGTCTGAGTTGGCCATCAGTTCGATGCCCGTGCCTCGCAGGTAGGCGTGTAGCTGGCGGGCCTGTGAGAACATCGCCTGGCCTGGTTCCAAACGCACCAGATTGAGGAGGAGCGGGCTTAATACGCCGATGTCTTGGGGATATTGCGCTTGCAGCTCGACGACCCACTCGAATACCATGTCCTCGTCCCGATGCTGCTCAGCATAACTGACAACTTCAGCTACAGCACGTTTTTGGCGAGCGCTATCCAAGGTCATGATGGCGATAAAAAAGCGTTCGAGACCTGCTTCATCGGCTTGAGCGGCGAAGGCATTCACTGCTGTCGCCAATTCGCCCGAATCAACCTGTTGCAAAAGTGCGAGCATGTCAGCGATCCGCCGGAAGCCGTTCAGTCCATAGATTGGTGTAAGCGCGCACAAGATCTCGGGCTTGTGATTTTCATCCCGGTAGTTGCGGTCGGGGGCTGTCAGAGATAGGCTGAGTGCATTCTCACGGACAAAGCCTGCGCCTGCCTGTTCGATGTTGGGATGGACCTGGATGGAGACTGCCCTTGCTATGGAGAGGACTTTGAACAGGAAGGGTAATTCGCCGGAGTACTTGTCCGCAACTTCTTTTCCAAGGATCTCGTCGGGTGATCTTCGAATCTGCTCGGGCAAAGATAACCATTCTCCTCCCACCAGCACTTCAGAGGGCGCTTTGGCATGCGCGCCCATCCACAATTCGGCCTGTGGCTTGGCTGAGGGCACGGGCTGCCCAAGTAGTTCAGCGATGGCATCATGCGAACCCCAGTCGTAGTTCTGGATGGGATTCCTCAGTCTGTAGATCTCAAGGGGATTCACGTCTGTTTCACCTCAATGGCCAGAGTAAATTCATTATTTAATCGAAGCTCTACCTCTATCCCTCCCGGTTGACAGCACGCTCACTGCATGCGATCGTAGGCGCGCGCTGCGTCTCTGAAATGCAGGAGGTTCTCCCAGGGTGTCAGGGGTGATGTATTGCAACTGGAAGCGAATATGAAATGTCGTTTATCGCCCATGCTATCGAACAGGGCACGGGTGTAATCATGTATCTTGGATTTTGCATCCACTTTGATTTCCTGTTGAGCGGCAGTCATGCCGCCGTTGACGGTGAAACCCTCATACCCGACCAGACCACGTACCTCGCCCAGCTGGACATCTCCCATCGGTGGTGGGGTGATCCCTTCCAGGCAATCGATCTTCGATTCGCCAACCAGCGAAAGCAGCTTCTTGCTGCGGCCACAGGCATGGACGACAAAAAACTTGTTGCGACTATGGATGATCTCCGCCGCTTTGGCGAAAAAACTGCTGCAATAGTCTTTGTAGAAGTAGGGTGGATAGAACATGGCATCCAGGTTATCGATGGCCACAAATAGGTCGATATCCGCGTTGTCCACGATGCGTTCGAGATAAGCCAGTGCCTTTTCTTCATGAATGTCGGCCAGTTCCCTCATTTCGGCTTCATGCTTGAGAATGAACATCGTGGCGTTCTCAGGTCCTGCCAGCCAGTGCAACGCCTTCAAGGGTGATTCTGTGATGTTCGCCATGGCCACACCATCGTCACCGATTCGTTGCACCCAACTGTGGTAGTTCTCGGCATCGAATTCGTAATCCCGAGCCTGCACCATGTATCGGATAGCCTCGAATTCTTCCCATTGGCTCCACCAGTACTTGGATTCGAAGTCGGCGCCTGCTTCGGGGGTGTAAGACCAGACTTGCGTGAGCATGCCGTATGGGGTGTCGAACTGTCGCCGTAGTTCTTTTTTATGGGGCGGATAGATGTTGAAGGCGGTTACGAGTGGTATGTCTAGATGTGTTTGCCCAACATACTCCTCGCTGAAATCCCCTTCTGGATAAACGGTTTTTGTCGCCCAATAAGTGTCCCAGCGTGTGAGGATGTCGGCGCCGAGATATCGTAAAACGTCGAAGGGATGCTCGGCATCTGCAACATCATCTGGTAGGGTGCCGTTGAACTGGTGGTAGTAAAACCACTGGTAGAGATTGGGCGAAAAGGGCACCGTGTCGACCTCCTCACCACGAAATGCCGCGAGGATACGGTCACGTCCGTTCATTATGGGTTACTCCGTAAAGCGATGTAGTGGTCGGCTGTTAATACCGCCATCACAGCAGTGGGGTCTTGTTTGTACAGATGAATGGCGCCCAGGCCGATGGCGGGTGCTGTCCCCCGGCCTTCCGGCTCTACGATAAAATTACCATCAGGCAGTTCGGGCGCCTGCTCGGCAAGAATGGGCACATGTTCGGCCCGAGTGACGACGTAAATCTGCTGCGAGCCAAAGAGCGCCACGATGCGGTCTACCGCGTGCTCCATCATCGTGTTGTTCCCGACCAATGTCAGTGCCTGTTTGGGCCGCATCAATCGGCTTAATGGCCAGAGTCGGGATCCGATGCCACCGGCCATAATCAGTGCGTAATACATTCAAAAACCTCGTAAATCGGTGCTTTCACGTGGGGTGAGGCCCTCTTTGGGCAGGCGTTCGAGGACAACATATTCGATACTATGGCTTTCGCAAAATGCCCTTTTTTCGGGCACATCGCCGTCTTCGTTTACAGCATAGATATCGGGTTGAATGACTGCGATCTCAGGCTCGGCATCCATCCAGCCGCTGCCGCTGGAGATCAAGGCCTGTTTGACAAAACGGATGGATTGCACCATGTAGCGACGCTCCTCCTCGGAGAAGAATGGATGCCCTTCTCCTTTCAACAAACGTACGTTGGCATCGTTGCCGGCGACCACATAGAGATCGCCCAGCTCGGATGTTTCTTCGAAGAAGCGGACGTGTCCCGAATGAAACCAGTCGTAGCATCCGGTGACGATCACTTTCTTGTTGTGTGATTCCACTCCGTTCACCTGTGCAGCTGGGAAACCGGCCAGATCGTGATCGCTTAGCACCGCGAAGTCGATGTCGTTAGCTGAGCAAAACGCCCGTCTATTGCTACTGTCATCCTCCGCAGGAACTACCCAAATGTCGGGTTTGGGAGCATCGAGAACGGGAAAGGTGTCGGCATCGATGTCGTTCGTGATCAACGTCACCTTGTTGACATAACGGGTGGACTCGAGCAGGTATTGGCGTTCTGAGGCCTGGAATTTGGGCGCTTGCCCAGTGCGGGTCCTCACGACTTCATCTGACCAGAGAAGGACATGAACAAGGCCGAAACTGGAGGCCTCCTGTAAAATGCGTATGTGGCGTGATTTGAAATCATCGAAACTGCCGGTTACGACAATCCGTTTCATAGTAACTTGTTTCATAGTCCGCTTCCTTTACGGCGCGGCCAGAACATTGACCTGGAAGCCACCGGGCACTGGCTCATTGGCGACCACATAAATATAGCCGCCACCGCAACCGGAATACATGGCGCCGGGGTAGCGGCGCTGATAATAGCCAAGGATACTGATGAGGTCCACCGAGAGGGTCGGGTGTTGTACCGTGTGTGGAAGAATGGTCTCCCAGCATGTCATGCATTCGTTCATTGATTGGCCCAGAGCAGCAGCATCCATGTGCACGATGGCGTTGTAGCAATCTTTGCCCGTTTGCCCCAGGCGCGCGATCCAGGCCGGATCCAGGTTCTTGATGCTCAAGGGATTGTATCCCGGCGGACGCTGGGCGATGGGAACCATGTAGATCACTCGCTGCAACCATCGTGCTACCTCCGGGCTGTTGCAGGATTCGACGTGAACGGGGAAGTAGCCCCCTTCGTGTTCGTAATCAAAATCTAGGCGATTGACACCAGGATAGATCAGGCCTGCCATATCCTGAGAACCGGAGGGCTCTGCCAGATTTTTGTTTTCAGCCTCGTAGAGTTCCCGCACCAGCATAGCTGGATCGCCTGCAGGTAAACCCTGCGGCCATAGTTCTGCTGCGATCTTGCGGGTACTGGTACCCATACCGCAGCGGTCCATGAAACGGCAGGTCGCCTCTATCGCCACCACAACCATCGAGCCAGGGGGCGACAGATTGTGCTGGGAGAGAAAAGGTTGGTCGATCCAGCCGCCCGCAAAGGCCATGCGGTAGGGGAAAAGGCCTATGATGTCGGTAATGGGTTGTGTGGGTGCGTTCATCGGAGGTCGGGGGTCGGAGGTCGGGGGTCGGAGGTCAGAGGTCGGGTATCTTGCACGAACTCAATCCCCAATCGCAAATCTTCAATCCTCAATCCTCAACTACTTCTCATCAGCGGCGGGCGTGGGCAAACCGGCTGCTCGATCGGCGTACTGTTGTTGGATCCAGTTGTAGGTCTGTTCCATGCCTTCGCGCAGGGGCAGGTCAGGCTCCCAGCCCAACACTTGCTGGATGAAGGTATTATCACTGTTGCGTCCGGCCACACCCATGGGGGCATCCAGTTTGTATTCGCGCTCCAACTGGACGCCGGCGATATCCTCGACCATGCTCACCAGGTCGTTAATTGAAATCAGTTCGCTGGATCCGAGATTGATGGGTGTGGCGATCAACTCATCGCAGTGGCTGATCATGTCTATGCCCTTGACACAATCATCGATGAACATGAAACTGCGGGTCTGCGCACCGTCACCCCAGATGTCGATCTCCATGACACCGCTTTCTTGGGCTTCGATCACCTTGCGCGTGAGTGCTGCCGGGGCTTTTTCACGCCCACCATCCCAACTGCCGTAGGGGCCGTAGACATTGTGGAAACGGGCGATAAAGGTCTTCATTTTGCGTTCAGCCCAATACTCCTGGCAGAAGATCTCAGACATCAGTTTCTCCCAACCATAGCCCCGTTCGGCATTGGCGGGATAGGCATCCGATTCCTTAAGCGCCCGCACATTAGGGTCCTGTTGCAGATCGATATTGTAGGCACAGGCTGAGGAGGAGAAGAAATAGCGATCGACACCTGCCTCGTAAGAGGCTTGTAGCAAATGTGTGTTGATGAGGATGCTGCGCAGACATTCGACCCGGAAGTTCTCGATGAACCCCATACCGCCCATGTCGGCCGCCAGGTTGTAAACTTCGACAGCGCCTTCGACAGCACGATGGCAGTTGTCACGATATTCCAGGTCGAGACAGAGGCTTTCGACGCCGGGCACCCACTGGTACCATTTATAGAGAGGCTTTTTATCAATAGCACGGATTTTGGTAAAGCCCTGATCGGCAAAGTGCTGTGTAAGAGCCCCGGCGATGAATCCGCCGGCGCCGGCGATGACGATTAAGTCATCTTTGTTTCTCATACTAGCTGCAGTGGGATTGTTGAGAGTCATGATTGGCATTTCCTATTTGAGTCGAGATATTTGGTTCGAGAGGATTTCGTGCGGTCCTAGTAAATCACGTGTTGCGTGTTGCGTGGTGCGTGTTGCGTGGTGTTTGTGTTAACGAACCACGCCTTTCTAGTAGGAACCACGCAAATTTCGAAAGAGCCGGTTTTTTTTACTAACCGTTGCACCCGGCGTGAGCTAAAAAGATATGCTATTTGAAAAACAAGCTGGCGCTGGAGGGTTGGTCTCAACTAAGTGTTTGTCGAAAATCAGCTTCCCGTTTGTATCATTTCAAGGGACGACCTAATGTCGTGTGCCGAAGGAATCCCCAACGTTTATTTGCATATGTAACTTGGGGATTGCTTCGGGGCTACGCCCACTCGCAATGACAGACAGGGATTAAATTCTTGGA
>JAAENG010000038.1 GCA_024224665.1 Chloroflexota bacterium
CATGTGGGCGCTGTGAATGCTATGGAAAACACGCTAAGTAGTTGTACAATCTCTGCTGCTGGGGGTGACATTGACTTCCTCCATGAACGTGGTTATTAACACTCACATTCTACAGGTTTTGCCTTTGTCTCCCCAGTATCTCTTCATCGTAAATGGTCAAAGTCGAGGTTGAGGCAGCGCTTGAGCTATGCTGCCAGCTTACTTGTGCCTCACCCAAGCTACATGCGACATCGTTATCAGTCCGTTCATCCTATCCTTCTACCCCTCACCTATCCCTACCGCTGGCTCGACATCGCCGGCGACCTGGCCCGCACCGGCTACCGTGCTCTCCGCCGCCGTATTCGCTCTTCTCTCAGTCAGCACTAATCCCTGTTCCATGTCGAGATCTCTGGCCAACGATCTTTACAGTGTCGTGCCCGACTGCCTGGATGAAGCGGTCGGCTGAACTCGTGTCCGCCGCCCGCCAAGATGAACCTCAGGCCATGCTTGCCAGGTCGCAGGGCCATGATCCCTGAATGGCAGCGGGTTGGCGAGTCGGTAGTGGCGTATATGAGTTTATGTTGAAAGGCACACGACCTCTGATCCTGCCCAATCCTCATCGTATTGAGGGCTGGCACTGATTCCACAGTGGAGCCCTGCTTGGCGGTGCATCACCTCTGCAAATGATCTTTTATGGCGGAGATGACGAGTTCGATTTCTTGCTCAATCTCTCCTCGCATGGGAGAGTCCTCGAATATCCAACTCCCATCTTTCGCCCGTCTCTGGAAGTGATGTGGGTGGCTGGCCAATTGTCGGAGTTGTTCCGCCCCTTCATGAGGATAATCGTCCCATCCAATCAGTCGTTTGTCACCAGGATAAGGAAGCCGTAGGTCGATCAAAGCATAAGAGTAGCTATGGCTGGTTGCATCGAAATAGATGTCCAGGAACCGGACATCATCAATAGAAGCCCGAATCTTGGCGCCTACGAGAGTGACTGCACTGAAGAGATCGCTGGCATGCAGCTTGTCGGTAACAGTTCTATGCCACATCATCATAACGCATCGATGAGACGCATGAGTTCAATCAACTCATCATTAATTGCCCGCCATTCCAGTAGATCAACATAAAGTGTGTGGTCATCAGGAGAGACACCCTCGTCTTGGATCTTGCGTTCGAGCCCATCTAAGGATCCATACTTCTCCTGTAACCGAAGCCTTGCTTTTTTGAGTTCCCAAATGCGCTCGGATGCACCAACTGCAATGCCCTTGTAGATGAGGTCTTCATCGCTGAAGGGCAGGATGGCAATAGCCTGTTGTAACAATTGGTCCGTACGGATGGATAAAGACATGATACCAAATTCCTTCTTTCCGGGGAATTTACTGGTGATTCATTCGAGTATACCATCATCTCATTTCCCGAACAATGGCGCCATCGCCTACATCCCATGAATAATCCACCCTTGACCGTTCGTTGTCTGTTGCCCATTTTCCTTCTCCCCCCACATGTCCTGCCTCGAATAGCAGCACGTGCAGGAGGCCTTCGATAGCAATTGGGTCGCGCTCCTTGGCCCCAATGCCGACGCATTCGAATGTGCAACTTGCACGACGGTGAATTGAAATGCGTGTCGGTTTTTTGGACGAGTCTGGCAACGTTGACCCTTTCTCAGGCAGTCATGTTCTTGTGGTTGCCGTGCTCATAACCGATGTTCCCCGTTCGATTGAGCTTCACGTCAAACGAGCTCGTCAGATACTGGGACGCCGGACTGGCGTGGATGAACCGAAGGCGTCTTCATCAAACGAAAGGATCATCACCAGATTACTACAGAGCATCGCCGACGAAGATGTCGAAGTCGTGGCCGTTGTCGTAGACAAACAGACTATCCTGCGTCCGCCAAAAGATCCGGAGGATATTACCGTGAGGCCGTTGCCAGGCTGGTAGCTCATTGTGTAGCAAGATGGCCCCGTATAGACTTATTTCTTGACAAGCGCTATACCAAGAAGTCGCTCAGACGAGAACTGGAGTTAGTGATTCGTGAAGGAGTTGTCCATTTGCCGCAAGAAGTGGTTTTGATACGGCAAGAAGACTCACGCAATAGTAAAGGACTTCAAGCGGTTGATTTCGTCGCCTGGGCGATTTACCAAAAATACGAAGCGGATGACGAACGATTCTACGCGATCATTCAGGACAAAATCATCGTCGAGGAAACGATTCAACACCACTTGTGGTAAACGACTACCCCATCGATCACAAAAGTAAAAGCGGCTCTCCCTGGACCCTGATTTCAGTCTGTCCCCCTGCATTTCAGCAAGAGCTAGGCGTCTTCTACGAAGACCCAAGGTTTCCAGGACTTACGATACCGCTTTTCTAATGATAGTATACGTCCAACCCACACATTCGTCAAGGGTAATCGCTTTTCTGTGAAAAGCCGCCTCTATCTTTCCCCACCTCACATGTCCGATCTCGAGCAACAATACGCGCAAGAGGCCTTCGATAGCAATTGGGTCGCCCCCCTCGGCCCCAATGTCGACGCCTTCGAGCACGAGTTTTGCGATAGGGTGGGAGCAAAACACGCCCTCGCCCTTAGCTCAGGCACCGCCGCCATCCATCTCGCCCTCATCCTGGCCGGCGTCGAACGAGACGACGAGGTGCTGGTCTCCACCCTTACCTTCTCCGCCAGCGTCAATCCCGTCATCTATCAGGGCGCCCGCCCGGTTTTAATCGACAGCGAACGAGCATCCTGGAATTTGGATCCGGCATTGGTCGTCGAAATCATCGAGCGCAAAATCCGGCAGGGCAAGCTGCCCAAAGCGATCATACCCGTGCATCTCTACGGCCAGAGCGCTGATCTCGACCCCATCCTCGGTATCTGTCAACGCTACGGGATCCCCGTGATCGAAGATGCCGCCGAAGCGTTGGGAGCCACGTACAAAGGTCGGATACCGGGCACGCTGGGCTGGGCCGGCATTTTCTCCTTCAACGGCAACAAGATTATTACCACTTCGGGGGGCGGCATGCTTGTCTCCGAGGATGCCGATTTTGTCGCCCACGCCCGCAAGCTGGCTACTCAGGCCCGGGACCCCGCCCCCCATTATCAACACTCCGAAATCGGCTACAACTACCGGCTCAGCAACGTGCTGGCCGGCATTGGTCGGGGTCAACTGCGGGTGCTGGATGAACGGGTGACCACCAAACGACGTATCTTCGACTATTACCGGCAGGCTCTGGGTGACCTGTCTGGCATCCGCTTCATGCCCGAAGCGCCGTGGGGCCGTTCTACGCGCTGGCTGACGGTCATCACGGTTGATCCAGAGCAGTTCGGCGCCACGCGGGAGGACATTCGTCTGGCCTTGGAGACAGAGAACATCGAGTCCCGGCCGGTGTGGAAGCCCATGCACCTGCAGCCTGTGTTTGCAGATTGCGAAGTCATAGGCGGCGCTGTATCAGAACGGCTCTTTCGAGATGGCCTGTGCCTCCCCTCCGGTTCCAGCCTTACCGAGAATGACCTGGAGCGTATTGTGGATGTGATCAAAGCCTGTGCTCGATAAATAACTTTCATTCCAGGCACAGCCAAATTGAACATGTCGTAAATTGTCGTTTTCTCCTCTGTAGTACCCAATCGCCATATTTCAAACCATACCCTCCCTTTACCTCCTCTCGCCGCAGTCAAATCAGACATCCGATCACCGCACCTTCCTCGCCAATCGCCTGCTGAGCCACTCCGATCATGCCTGTGAGTAATGCCATGATCACTGTTTGCGGCAAACACTATGTAACCATGCTGGAACGACTTCTCAACATTCGTAACCGCCATTTTCTGGCCCCGGACCTGCGTGCTGGCAAGGCGTTCGCCCTGTACTGCCCCCTATGCCATAGCCCTGGTTCTCCACCTGGCCGTGGCCCTCACCGTGCGCCTGGGTATCTTTTACCACATGGGCATGCACCTGCCCGACTGCCTGCATGAAGCGATCAATGAACTCGCGTCCGCCGCTCACCAAGATGATCGCCAGGCCATGCTTGCCAGGTTGCCTGCCCTGATCCCTGAATTCCAGCCCGTTTCATGTTTTCTCTCACCCCTCCTACTGATCCCCTGGCCTATCCCGCCTGGCTGGCCTGGCTCGACGCCAATCGACTGACGCCACTGGCATACCGGACTTTGGATAGCGGGTTATTGCCTGTTGACGTGCGTGCGCATTTAGCTGCTGCTTATGTCGGAAGCCGTGCCGCCTGGCTGCAGCGTAAACTTGAGACGGCTACCCTTTTGGCGATTTTTGCGGAGGAGCCGGCCATCCCGGTGATCTTGCTCAAAGGCATGGCCTGCGCGATCTCCCTTTATCCTGATCCTGCCCTACGGCTTATGAATGACGTCGATCTGCTTGTGCCAAAAGATCGGCTCTCTGAAGGAGCGCACCGTCTGCTCAACTATGGCTATCCATATGGTCCCAATCTGGAATCAGGATTGGATACAGGGCCATCTCATCACACCAACTTTCTGGCGCCTGGTTCAGAACCTCCGCTACGTTTTGAAGTGCATGACTCAATTGTGCGTTTGCCTGCACTTCATGAAATGGATTTTTTAGCCTGGCTATGGACTGGATGCGAAACATTGGAATGGGATGGTTCTGGGGCATCCCTCTTATCGCCAACAGCCATGTTACTGACTACATCTTCACACACAATGCAGGCTCATGGTAAGGCGAATATGCTACTATCATGGCTCTGGGATGTTGATTTGCTTTGGCGACGAAGGGGACAGGATATTATGTGGGCGCAAACAGTAGCGTGGGCTCAGCGTTTGTCATGGGAGGCAGCTCTCCACGCCATGCTTACGATTACTGTTGACTATTGTTCAACCCCACTACCACATGAAGTGCAAACGTGGTTGGCACAAGATCCCTGCCAACTTACTGGCTATGAAATCGTAAACCGTCTTTCCTCACCTGAGCACACACGCAGCGTTGGTGTTATAGAGACTATACGTACCAAGTCTATGCGCGAAAAAGTGCACTATGTCGCCCGCATGGTCGCTCCTGATACCAGGTACATGCGTTACCGTTACAAGCCTGCCCATCCCCTGCTCCTACCCCTCACCTATCCCTACCGCTGGCTCGACATCGCCGGCGATCTGGTCCGCACAGGCTACCGTGCTCTCCGCCGCCGTATTCGCTCTTCTCTCAGTCAGCACTAATCTCTCTTCCATGTCGAGATCTCTGGTTAACGGTCTTTAACAGTGTCGTGCCCGACTGCCTGGATGAAGCGGTCGACGGGCTCGCGTCTGCCGTACGCCATGATTGCCGCCAGACCATGATTGCCAGCTTGCACGGCCTTGATCCCTGAATGGCAGCCCGTTGGCGAGTCGGTCGTGGGTCCGGGGAGAGGGACAGAACGGCCCTAAGAACCGCAGCCCCCCGCCGCATTCGTGGTGCCTGTCCATCCTCGGCCTATCAGGGATGAGATGGAGTAGGTCATTGCATAGCCTACAAGGTAGTAATTCCTCGAACGCACCCCTCTACAGTGGTTAACTTGATGTGCAGGCAGATCAGCAGTACAATTAACGCAGTGGCATCGTGCCATAGGAGACAAGATCGGTGACAACTGTCGAATTACAAGCACCCATACTTCCAACATCAGCCGACCTGGAAATCCATATCAGATTGCGGACGCAGATCCACGTCACTTCCTTCACCGCCCAGCGCAAAGTAAGCAAACTCATGCTAGATCGAGTCAGTAACTTGCTATGTGGCGACGCACCCACGCTGGTGGTAGCGGATCGTCTCTACTGGCGGGTGCCCGTATGGCTTGGGTTTCCGACTACCGGCCCAGTTGGAAAGGTAAGCGAGATAGATGTAGATGTAGAAACGGGAGAGGTGCTCTTCGATCAGACACCGCTAGATGACATTGCCGCCCATACAGATGACCTGGCTCGACGTACCTTACCTACCGCAGGATGAGCCAGGCAGTTGTCTAGCAGCCTGTGCGGCGATGGTGTTGGCATTTCTGGGGCAGCCGACTCTCCAAGAAGACGCGGCTCGTCAGATCGGAGCACGATCCTTCGGGTGCCAGCGTCTAACATTCAACGTTTGGTAGCCTGGGGAGTGGAAGTCACCTATGGCGTGGGCTCTCTGAACGAACTTTCAGCAGAACTAGCCGAAGGGAGCGCTCCTATTGTATTTGTGCGCACGTGCGAGTTGTCGTATTGGAACGAGGACACACCTTATGCAATTGTAGTGGTTGGTATCGACGAGTCCTCAGTATATTTACTCGATCCTGCTTATTCCGAGAAAGTGCCAGTAGGTGTACCGTCAGATGAATTCTCGCTAGCGTGGTCGTACTTTGATCAGACCTATGCCTTGATCTCTGGGAGCAAATAACACCAGGTACTGACCCCAACAATGAACAACTGGTCCAACGCCAGCGGTTCCGTGCCCGAATGAGTGGATGAAGCGATCGCTGAACTCGTGTCCGCCGCCCACCAAGATGATCGTCAGGCCATGCTTGCCAGGTTGCAGGTCTTGATCCCTGAATGCCAGACCGTTGGCGAGCCGGTCGTGGGTCTGGGGAGAGGGGCAGAACCGCCCTCAGAGCTGGAGATGAGCGCTGCATCCGTGGCGCCTATCCGCCCGGTCTTTCAAGGGTGAAGTGGGACGCAGATATGGGAAAAAGACTAATATCTGCGTTAATCAGCGTGTATCAGCGTCCAGTAAATTGAGATATTGCGGTCCTTGTTTTTGCATGAAGAATAGGACGCAGATGAACGCTGAGTTCGTACGCAGATAAGAAGAGAAACAGGACACAGATAAACACAGAAATAGAAGTCTGTGATAATCTGTGTCATTCTGTGGCAGAAATCCTACTGCAGAACAAGAAACAGGCAGGGGCAAGCATAGAGGCGAAGATGCCGATCGAGAAAGGTGATGGACAAATGCAAGGTTAGGAGCTATCATAGAGTCGCCATGGCGTTGTCTTCTTGTCAATAGCCAGGTCATACTGTATCTGGAATAGACGCCATGAGCGGCTGTACACCAATAATGATGACAATCGGATATTCGATATTGGTATTGACTGACACCGCAGCGCAAGGAGAGGTGATTACCTAATATCCAGTGGTTCTCTGGGATTTCGCGTGGTGCAGATTTTTCGCGCACTATATGTAGGCGCTGGCACAACCAGCCACTAGGTGTGGGGGCATCATCGACTGAAATTCGTGATCGTCACGCGAAGTCCCAAAGAGCCTATCCAGTATCCAATATCCATTTTCGGAACAGCCCATCGGCAGTATCAAACGCTCTCGAATTCAAGGAGGTGACC
The DNA here is from genome assembly GCA_024224665.1 of Chloroflexota bacterium. GTDB lineage: Bacteria > Chloroflexota > Anaerolineae > J102 > J102 > PIVW01. The sequence goes on from JAAENG010000038.1 coordinate 7,285, forward strand.
AGGAATGTCTGCTACGATTTCTATTGAAATTCCCCGCGTGATCATCCCTTCCACGCGCATGACTCCCCAAGAGCTAAAACAAGATCTGGCGATTCTCCTGTTCCAGCAGGGC
>JAAENG010000039.1 GCA_024224665.1 Chloroflexota bacterium
ATGCTGAGCCCGCCGAAGCATCTCGCGTCACTTGGAAAGACGAGATTCTTCCTCGCTGCACTCGTCAGAATGACAAAGTCTCGTTGTAGTACTAAGTAGACAAGACAATTGATGCAACAGATGCCGAACTCCCTTATTTACTTGTTTCTTGTCTTCTTTACAGGTCTACATTTACGGAGATTCCTGATCTATGAGTCAACCTTGGTAGTTACCTCTGTCCTAAGTATTATAGTTGCACACGATTTTCTCTTATGACTTGGTTTATTATCGATAGCTCTGGTTACCGCTATCCTGTCGACACAGTTGGTCTCAGGATGGGCCGCGCTGCCGGCAATGATGTTGTTCTTAATGATGACGAAGCTTCGCGATTTCATGCCCTGGTACAAACTCAGGCCGAAATGGCCTGGCTCTATGATCGCGAGAGTTCCAATGGCGTCTATGTGAACGAGAGGAGGATCTCAGGGCCCCATGAGCTGCAATCCGGCGATGTAATCCAGGTGGGACAGACGCGTTTGCAGGCCGAATATGTGCAAACACCCGGCCTTGACCCTGACCCGAGGAGTAGTGTCGCGTCCGACCACCGTACCAGTTCCGGCATATGGCAGGCGGCACTTATCGGCGCCGCAATTGGGCTGGTGGGCCTGGCAGTGGTGCTGATGGTGTTTGTCCGCCCCCTCATCGATGATCTGTTCGTATCGGAGGTTGCCACGCCTGCGCAAGCCAATATCTACGACGATGCCTTGCGTTCGATCGCATTCCTGCTCACACCTATCGAGAACACGACCCATGCTGTGGCGGGTACGGGTGTGGTGCTGAGTGAAAGCGGACGCTTACTTACGGCCTATAACATAGCATACGATCCGATTACAGATCGACCCCATAATCGTAAAAGCCAGGTTTTGGTCGGGCTGAACAGCTCTGGACGGTATACAGGCGCCCCCCCTGATATCTGGTATCAGGCACGGGTGGTGCGCGCAGATAGACAGCGAGATCTTGCCGTTCTCCAGATATTTGCCAAAGAAAATGGGTCACCTCTGCCAAACAGTTTTCGATTACACCCTGCTACATTTGTCCCGCCGCCAACACAGGCAGGGAGCCCTGTTTCTGTGATTAGCTATCAAGGAGGGATGGGCTCGGAGCAGCGGGCTGATTCCAGCACCGTCGTTTTGGGGCAGGGAAGTATCCTCGGGTTTTTACCCGACTCCAGCCTGAACGCCGAACGTAGCTGGATACAGAGCGATATTGGGCTTAATCTGCAGCATGCCGGCGGTTTGGCACTGGATCAAGCGGGTATGCTTATAGGTTTATATACCGGGATCAATGCCACTAGCGATACAGGTACGGGCAGCCTATTACGCCCATTTGAAGTGGCGCAACCTTTATTGGCAGGAACACCGTAAGCTTTGAGCGATGCCCCTTCTCAAAGCGATGGGAGATAGAGGATGGCGCGTTTGACTCAATGGCAGTTAGCTTATACCCGTCCAAAGCGGCGTGTGCATGTCTACCTCAGTACGAGTTCAGGTCTATGACATTCCGCTTTTTCGTCTTCTCAAAACACACTCCAGAATAAAGATCATCGTGATAAATTCCAGAACAGTATCAAATTACGATCTTAAGAATTCGATTTCCAAGAATCGAATGATCGGTTTGTGGCGGATGATGACCGGTTTCCGGCTTATCTATCTGGCTGCGCTCCTCGGTCTGGGCGTTGCCGCTTTGGCGAAGACAGCTACGTATCTATTACTCCGCCGCTTTATCGACGAAATCCTCGGTCAGGGTTACCCCTGGCAAACGCTAGCGCTGGTCGCGGTCGGTTTTCTTGTTCTTGCCTTGTTCGAAGGTGGGTTTACCTTTCTTAGTGGGCGATGGGCCGCACAAACGGCGGAAGGGACCGCGTTGCGTTTACGAAACTACCTCTTCAACCACATACAGCGCCTGAATTTCACCTACCACGACAACATGAAGACCGGGGAGCTTATCCAACGTTCGACCTCAGATGTCGAAGCCGTGCGTCGGTTTTATGCCGACCAGGCTATTGGTCTGGGGCGTATAGTCATCTTGTTTACAGTAAATTTTATTGCCATCTGGTTTTTGAGCCCGCAACTGGCATTGATATCGGTTATCGTCGTGCCCTTCCTGCTTATTGTTTCGATCTTCTTTTTTGGACGTGTGTCCAAACGTTATGAAGCCTATCAGGAGCAAGATGCCACACTGTCGACGACGCTACAGGAGAATCTATCTGGTGTGCGGGTTGTAAAAGCATTTGGGCGACAGGATTTCGAGATGGAGAAGTTCGAGGTCGATAATCTGGAGAAGTACGCTCGCGCCAAACGCCTGGTGCTCATGCACTCACTCTACTGGCCGAGTTCAGATATTCTGGCCGGGTTCCAGATGTTGCTCGGGTTTGTTGCGGGCGCTATCATGGCGATCAACGGCGCCATTTCTGTGGGAACTTACGTGGCCTATGCCGGTATGGTGATCTGGATCATCTGGCCGATGCGTGGCCTTGGCCGTATTATCGTGCAGATGTCGACAGGCCTGGTTTCTTGCGACCGCGTAACTGAGATCATCAAGGAGGATGAAGAGCCCCTTAATGTAGGTAGCCACGCGCCCGAAGGTCACACCCGTGGCGAATTGATCTTCGATGATGTTGATTTCGCTTACGGCGGGGGAGAGTCTGTATTAAAAGGCATCCGTTTTTCATGTCGGCCCGGTCAGAGTGTGGCTTTGCTGGGTTCGACCGGTTCGGGTAAGACCTCGCTGGTGAACCTATTGCCGCGGTTTTATGATTACACAAGTGGTAGCATCACACTCGATGGAGTGGAACTCAATTCCTATACACGCAAATACCTGCGCAGCCAGATCGGCATCGTCGAGCAAGAACCCTTCCTTTTCTCACGTAGTCTGCGAGAGAATATCTCCTATGGCGTAACCCATGAAGTCACAGACGAGGAAGTGTACGAAGCGGCAAGGGCAGCCGCCATTCACGAGGTTATTCTCAGCTTTCCCGAAGGTTATGACACACGAGTGGGAGAGAAAGGTGTTACGCTGTCTGGCGGGCAGAAACAGCGCATTGCCATTGCCCGCGCACTGTTGCGTGATCCTCGTATTCTCATTTTAGATGACGCTACTTCCTCTGTCGATACCGAAACGGAGAGTTCGATCCGTAAGGCATTGCAACACTTGATGGAGGGACGCACTACATTCATCATAGCCCATCGCATACAGAGCGTTATGAATGCTGATCTCATTCTGGTTCTGGACAAGGGCGAGATCGTTCAGAGTGGTATGCACGAAGAGCTAGTGGCACGAACGGGCATCTACCGAGACATCTACGACATACAGTCACAGATCGAAGAAGAGTTGGAGCAGGATCTCGAATTGGCCGTTGTATAGATGAGTACTTCTCATCCGCCGCCGGCTCTGCCTATTTCCGGTCTTCACTTCGTGTTTGCTTACCGCATCTATAAGTTCATTTTATTACTCATCTCTCTGCTTTTTCAATAATTCAACGACAATCATGAGCGATCAATACGAATTTGAAGAGGAAGAATTTTCCACACAATTTACTGGCAGTACCCTTAGACGAATGCTGGCCCAGGCGTTGCCCTATTGGCCTCTTTTGTTGACATTTTTGGTGGCGATTGCATTGGTCTCAGGCCTCGACTCCTACTTCACCTTTCTTAGCGCCCGCATGATCGATGAGGGCATTGTTGCCGGCAATCAGCAAGTGCTACTCGATATCGCCACACGCTATGGCGCCCTGATCGTCATCCAGTCCATCGCCATCTTCGCTTTCATCTGGGCGGCGGGCCTGTTGGGTGAGCGCGTCCAGTATGATCTGCGCAAAAAGCAATTCAATCACCTACAAGATCTATCGTTCTCCTACTATGATCGTACCCCTATAGGCTGGATCATGTCTCGTGTCACTTCCGATACCGAACGGATCGGTTGGCTTGTCAGTTGGGGGGCTTTGGATGTGGTCTGGGGTGTGGCGAACATTCTCACAGCTCTCTATTTTATGGCGATCATCAACTGGCAACTGATGTTGATCGTACTTATGGCCATCCCCTTACTCTTTATTGTCGCCATCCAGTTCAAAAAGCGTATTCTCGTAGAGTTCCGGCTCGTGCGCAAGGTGAACAGCAAAATCACCGGCGCACTTAATGAAAATATCACCGGAGTTCGCGTTGTCAAGGCTCTGGGTCGAGAACGAGGCAATCTCACAGAGTTTGAAGAGATCTCGGATGAACGTTTTCGGGCAGGCTACCGCGCCGCTTGGTTGTCGGCTCTCTTCTTGCCGGCCGTGCAGTTCATCAGCGCCATGGCTGTGGGTGCAGTGGTTGTGGTCGGCGGCTTGCAGGCCGAGTATGGCACGATGACCATAGGTGGTATCTCGGCCTTTATCTCGTACATCACCTTTATGATGTGGCCGATTATGGATTTGGCTCGTGTCTACGCCGAGACACAGCACGCGGTGGCCTCGGCCGAGCGCGTATTCTCGCTGGTCGATGCCGTACCCGAAGTGCAAGACCAGGCAAACGCAATCGAACCCGAGAACATGCTCGGAGATATCGAGTTCGATCACGTCGAATTCTATTACGAGAAAGACAAACCCGTGCTGCAAGATTTTACTCTAACCGTCAAGCAAGGTGAAACAATCGCTTTGGTAGGCGCTACGGGTGGTGGAAAATCGACCATTGTCAATCTCTTATGCCGTTTTTACGAGCCCAAACAGGGTGTCGTTCGTATCGCCGGCCGGGACTACACCACCTATTCGCAGCATGCTATCCAGTCTCAACTGGGCATCGTTCTGCAGACTCCGCACCTTTTTTCGGGGTCGATTCGCGACAATATCCGTTACGGCAATCTACAAGCTACCGATGCCGAAGTAGAGGCTGCAGCCAAGCTGGCGGGCGCTCATGAGTTCATCATGGCCTTGGAGAATGGTTATGAGGAGGAAGTGGGTGAGGGAGGTGTTTTACTCTCGGTCGGGCAGAAACAACTTGCCAGCCTTGCCCGCGCCATTCTTGCCAAACCTGATATCTTCATTATGGATGAAGCGACAAGCGCTGTTGATACGCTGACTGAGGCCCTGATCCAGAAGGGCATGGATCAGATGATGGAAGGGCGCACCAGTTTTGTGATCGCCCATCGCTTGTCCACCATCAAGCGAGCCGACCGCATTCTTGTAATCGAACAGGGCCGCGTTGTCGAGCAAGGTTCCCACGCCGAGTTGATCGGACTGCGCGGGCAGTATTACCGATTGTACACCCGCCAGTTCCGCTACGAGCGCGAACGACAGATCGGATTCCTGCAAGGGAATCGGCCGTTAACAGCGTAGTACTGGGGCTGACCTTTGTGATCTGCTCCACCAGACCGGTCGTTTCTGTGCTACAATAGACCTGTATCTAACCGACAGATCAGACTTTCTAGTGAGCACGTTTTCGCTATGGGTATTCTAGACATCAAACCTATTGCGGCAATCCGCCGCAATCATGCCATAGAGCACGCCACCATCCATATCCTGAGCCGGATGGTACCTCAGACCAGTATTGCAGGTCGTTCGAATAGCCGTGGATTTGTGTTATATGGCGATCTCAAAACAGAATCCGTTCGCCTTGCAGTGACCGAAGCGATTGAGCGCCTGCAGGCCGGTGAAAATCACCTGGCAATTCACCCCAACTGCGGCACAAATCTGGTTACTACAGCGTTTCTTACTGCTGGCGCCACACTGGTCTTTAGCGCTGGACGAGGGCGCCATCCCCTGGATAGAATACCGGCCGGCATACTCGGCGCCCTGTTAGGTGTTTTTGTTGCGCAATTCGTTGGCGCCAATCTGCAGGAAAAGATCACGACCTGCGCGGACCTGGGAAATGTTGATATCTTAGATATTCAGAGACGGCAGATCGGACAGCGAGTATTGCATTGGGTCAGTGTGCAGCACTCTGAGGTGAGTATACAGGCATGATTCATATTTTTCATGGTGACGATGAATTCACCAAAAGTGAACGTATTGCCGAACTTCGTGCGGACTTAGGGGAATATGGCGACCTTAATCTCACAGAGTTGGATGGCCGCACAGTGAATCGACAGGAGTTGCAGCATCACTGTGACGTTCTGCCATTTCTTGGCGATTATCGCTTGGTCCTGGTATCGGACTTATTGGCAAGATTGGGAGAGAAGAAGGTGAAAGGCAGTGGATCAGGTCAGACAGGTGGCGATTTTCGCGGTTGGTTAGCGGAGTATGTCGTAACGGTTCCGGATACAACTCGATTGGTTTTTGTCGAAAGCAAGCGTATCAAAGCAACCCATGCAATATTAAAAGCCGTCAAAGCCTTGGGAGAGCGTGGAAGTGTGGACCTGTTTTCGGCTCCTTCGACCAAAGGAGGGGAACTGGCAAAATGGATCGATCGGCGTGCTAGCCAAAAAGGCGCCCAACTGGGGCGCGGGGTCGCTTATGATCTCGCCACATTTATCGGGTCTGATTTGCGACTGTTGGACAGCGAGATTGAGAAATTAAGCTTATATGCCGGTAATCGCCCCATACAGAAAGAGGATGTCAGCCTGCTGACCCCCTATGCTCAAGAGGCCAGCATATTTGAAATGGTTGATGCACTTGGGCAACGACAGACGGTGAAGGCGTTTAGGTTATTAACCAGGTTGCGTAACGAGGGGGCGCATCCTCTGTATCTCCTGACGATGATCGTGCGTCAGTACAGGATTATGATTCAGGTACAGACCCTTTCACTTCAGGGCAAGAGAAAAGAGGAGATTTCCACACAGATCAAACTACACCCTTATCCGACGGAAAAAGCGATGAAGCAGGTGCGCCAATACTCGGTTTCACAATTGGCCCGTATCTATGATCGCCTTCTGGCGACTGACATAGCTATCAAAACCGGAAAGATGGAAGCGAACATGGCTCTTGACCTTCTTGTAGTCGAATTGGCTCGTGCCTAGCGTGAATTAAGGGAGACCAGACATGGTAACTGAGCTTGTGGTTCCACAATTCTCATTATTGGGACTGCCTTCAGAATATGTCGACGTACCCGGCGCCAGAATCCATTACAGCACATTGGGTGAGGGGCCACCTCTGGTAATGATACATGGCTTGGGATCTTCCTGTACAGACTGGTTTTTGGTATCGGCGGGGTTGGCGGCCCACTATCGACTGATTCTCATCGATTTACGAGGTCATGGGCAGAGCAGTTTGGCCGAACACGGAGGTTATGCCGTTTCCCGAATGGCAGAAGATGTAGGTCTGGTGCTCGACCATGTGGACATCGAGAAGACCTGCATGCTGGGGCTTTCATTGGGGGGCTGCGTGATCTTACAATTCGCCCTCACGCATGGCCACAGAGTTGAGCGTCTGGTCTTGGTCAACACATTTGCAAAGCTGCGCAGCATTGGTCTGGGATCGTTGAAGCATCGCTTGAGCCGCCTTTACGCGTCAGCCCGTGATATGGATTTGTTGGCACAGTATGTCGCTGCCAGTCTGTATGATGATCCAGCCGCTCGAAATATCGTTTATCAGCGCTTTCGTTGCAACGATCTTGGAGTCATGCGTCGCACCATGATAGCGCTCGCTCGTTTAAACCTGCTAAGCCAGCTTCACACGATCACCACTCCGGCTCTGGTGCTGATCGGTGATCGTGATGCAACGGTGCCCCGACGCTGCGCACATGATCTCATGAACAGATTGCCACGAGCCCGATTACGTGTTCTCCGGGATGCGGGACATGCATTGCCCTTTGATCAGCCTGATTTGTTTCTGAAAACTACACTTGAGTTTTTGTGTAATTCAGCCTGACCCTTTGTGCGCAATGATTGGATTGATCAGTGAAGATACAAAAACGGGCGCCTGTGGCAGGCGCCCGTTTTGAAGTCATATTGATATCGCCTTCAGCTAGTCGGTATTCTTCGTTTCTTTTTTGGTTGGTTTTGCCTTCTGCTCCTGCTTGACGGACTTCGTGTCTTCTTTGCCGGATGATTCTGAAGAACCAGACGAATCTGATGATCGATTCGCGGGCTTACCCGTGCTGTTCTTGCTTCGTGAATCGGTCACATAAAAACCGGAACCCTTGAACACGATGGCAGGGGTCGAAAAACGACGTCGAACCTGCCCTGTGCCGTTACATGTTGGGCAAGGTGGTATACCCTCCTCCGAAAAGGAGCGGCGCATTTCAAATTCATCAAAACAGGTATCGCAAGTATATTCGTAGATCGGCATGTAACTGCAACTCCATCTTGCAGGGGATTCATTTATTCGGCTCTTCATCTTAGTTGATCTGCGGCCATTGGTCAAAACAGGAAGTGCATCGTCCGCTTCGATACGGTGAAACTCGATGACAGACTGACCGAGATAGATACAATATACCGGTCTAACATTAGATATGCATATGCGCACAATTAGCGTTTCGTTAGCGCCAGAGGATCTTTCGCACTAGCCTGCGAGCACACGCTCGATGCCTCTCATAGCCCAGTCAATTTCGTCGTGTTGAATGACATAAGGTTTTCTTCTTGCAGAACAGCCAGGGCGGTTCGGGCTACGACGCATTCAGGTCTAGCCGATACGACCCATTTGAGCCCATCAGACTTGCCTTCTGGCGTGCTGAATGCGTTGCACCCGGTCCATAATTGGAAATACTGCTCAGGATTGTGACATACAGTTTGGAGCTACAAGACAAGTGGCATAGACTGCGTGCAACTCTGAAAAACTGATTCCTTAGGAACTATGCAAGCGACCTGCGGGTGAGCAACCATGCAAGAGATCATCCTTATCAATATCACCGGCCCCGATCAAAAAGGCCTCGTGGCAAGAATGGTGAGCGCCCTGGCAGAACATGATGTCAAAGTCCTCGACATCGGCCAAGCCGTGATCCACGACACTATTTCTTTGGGCATCTTGGTAGAAATCCCTCCCGAGCACCAATCCTCATCCGTACTGAAAGAACTATTGTTCTCCGCTCACCAACAGGGCGTCGATGTGAAGTTTCGTCCCACAACCTTGGAAAAGTATGAGCGCTGGGTCGCGGACCAGGGACAGGAACGCCGCGTCATCACCCTGTTGGGGCGCAGACTCACTGCGGATCAGATCGCGCGTGTGGCCTCTGTGATAGCGGATAATCGCTTGAATATCGATGTGATTACGCGTCTTTCCGGTCGAGTTAGTTTGCTCGATACAGGTTCTCATCCCCACGCCTGTGTGCAATTCACGGTAACAGGTAAACTAGCAGATGACTATAGTATGAGAAGCCAATTGCTGCGGATTTCTGAGCGTGCCGGTATCGATATCTCTTTCCATGTGGATGACATCTACCGTCGCAACCGTCGTCTGGTCTGCTTTGATATGGATTCCACACTCATCCAAGCAGAAGTAATCGATGAACTGGCCCGCATAAAAGGGGTTGGGGAACAGGTAGCCGCTATCACCGAGTCCGCCATGCATGGTGAGATCGATTTTCGGCAGAGTCTGATTCAGCGCGTGAAGCTACTCGAAGGCCTTTCGGAGAGCACCCTCCGGCAGGTAGCTGATAGCCTGCCATTAACCGAAGGGGCGGAGTATCTAATCGAAACACTAAAACGGTTGGGGTATAAGATGGCGATTTTATCGGGTGGCTTCGACTATTTCGGTAAAAACCTACAGCAACGCTTGGGGATTGATTACGTTTACGCCAACCGCTTGGAAATCGAACGCGGCAAGTTGAGCGGACGCTTGCAGGGAGAGATCGTGGATGGACAAAGAAAAGCGGCGCTGTTACGCCAGATCGCAGAGGCAGAGGGTATCTCATTAGCACAAACCATTGCCGTCGGTGATGGCGCCAACGATCTACCGATGCTCAGTATTGCCGGTTTAGGTATCGCATTCCATGCCAAGCCCATCGTTCGCCAGCAGGCGGGACAAACCCTCTCCAGCGTCGGGCTCGATGGGCTCTTATACCTCATTGGCATTCGCGATCGTGAAGTCTCGGAATGACCTACGGATCAACTACTTTGACATCTGACAACTTTTCACATCAATAGAAATAGTGGCGGGACGGATTACGGCTCCAACCGAAATTCTATCTCGACCAGAGGGCTGGCCGCGACCCATTCATCGAGATCGCGATCTGTTTCCAGCTTGCCGATAATGGCGGAGAGAATCATACATCTGTCCGCTTCATCTACAATCGGTAGGGCTCGGGCAGGGAGGTCGGCTTGTACGCTCTCTTTGAGATGAAAGGTGAAGTTTGGCGTCGCAAGCATGTTGGCGTACCAACTGCGCTTTCCCGGTAAACCGGTGATGAATATGCGACCATCGACGTTATGGAACCATATCTCCACCCGGCGGGGCTGGCCGGTTTTACGTCCAATGGTTGTGATATCGATAGTGCGTTCGGTCTTGAGCGCTTGCTGAATTGATCTATCCATTTTGGGACCTCATGCTTCAGCAGTTCCAAATTTGGCCGTGAAGAGAGTGCAACGCATTCAGGTCTAGCCGATACGGCCCATTTGAGCCCATCAGACTTGCCTTCTGGCGTGCTGAATGCGTTGCACTCGGTCCATAATTGGAATTACTGCTCATGCTTGGATATCTGTAAAGATGCCGTTCGGTATAGTTTATCATGTTCTTAACAATATCTTTGTGTTCTGCCACATGAAGAGGAATCCAAAGACAATCGCCAGCCCGCTCTACTGAGAGAAGAGAGAAGGCTTGACAAGATCCTTGATCCACCTTACCAGTACTTGACAGGAACCCGCAAGCATTATGAAATAGGGAGCATCTAGGAATACCATACTATCTATTTCATTCACGCTGAGATCGCCCTATGAAACAAAACACCGAACGTGAATTTGTCGTCGTCAACGCAGGCTATGTCGTCTTCATCTTTTTACTGAGTCTACTCTCGGTCATCAACGCCTTTCTGCTTTTTGTGGTTACATTGCCAGAGGCAGATCGGTTGATATTGATCATCACTTGGGGAATCAGCGTCATCCTGATGCTAGACTTCATCTACTCCCTCATCAAAACCGGGGTCAGCCTTGATTTCCTGATTCGCTGGCATGGGTGGATGGCATTTATTGGGAGCTTGCCCATCCCTGGCATTGCCATCTTCCGCGTCCTTCAGAGCATCCTGAACGTCAGAAAACTGCGAAGATCGGAACTTTCTGAGGCTTCGCAGCTGGCGCTAAGGCAAAAGGGACGCAGCGCTTTTCTGACAACACTCTTTTTGGCGGTTGTCGCCCTGGAACTGGCCGGAATTCTGGTTCTCCGTGCCGAGGTTGGTAATCCCGGTGCCGAGATTACGACTGCCTCCGACGCGCTATGGTGGGGCTATGTTACCATGTCGACGGTTGGGTACGGTGATCTGGTACCGGTGACAAACACGGGAAGGCTGATTGGTCTGATCACGGTGACGGCAGGCGTGGTTCTTTTCAGTGTCTCGACAGGGTTTCTTACCGACTGGTTTAGGCGTGACAGAGGTTATTCGCGCAGTTACGCCGATTCGTCTGTTTATGCTGACGATGACCCACACCACCAGATTCTAGCACTCAGGGCCCTCATGGAAGAACAGGAACGGACGCACAAGGCGAACACGGCAGAATTTCGGGCCAGATTGAACAAATTGGAAAAGCTGATAACATAAAGGTGATTCGAATTCGGGGAGTGAGATCAGTGGCCATTTGACGAGCGTAAGTCACAGATGGGATGGGTTAGATCTCCCGAGCAGGTTGGGCTCGAGGTAGCCGTCATCGCAACAGCGGTTATGGCGATATTGGCATATGCTCCCTATCAAGGCTCATGCAATTGTCAAAGAGTTCAAGGCTGACATTCTCACCTTTGTTTTTGCGCAAAATTTTGAGGGCGAAACTTCTCAATTTGGCGAAGATATGAGGATTAGTGCGAATGCGAGATTTGTTTTCACACATCGTCACGTCACGGACGTGATGGTCTCTATTCTCAATGCCTCAATGATTGCGGGTGGCTTGACAAAACTCCTGGGCACTCAAAACAATGGTCGAAATATAAAAGGAGGTTTCATCAGAGTTTTTTAGTGGAGTCTTATACTCGATCTCGAATGCTCCCTGAAAGCTCGCCCCGCGTATCATCTGTGAGCTTGTCGTAATCGAGGCGCGGTACCTGCACATGGATATCGATGCGGACCATGAGAGGGCCGGAAATCCGCTTCTGGTAATTCTGTACGGAGGCATTCGAGCAGGTGCAATTGCGTTCAGGATCCCCATAATAGCCGCAAGGGCAAGGGCACTCACAATTTCGCGCTGATCCTGGTCATTGATTTGCGAAATATGAGGATTTCAGAAGTCATGGTTAGCTAATTGCAGGCATCTCTGCCGTTAGGAATACTCACAATGGCTCATGCCGGCAAGTGGACGGAGTTGGCGACGAATTGCCAGCCGGCCATCTTGCCTGGGAACAGGTGGCGCAACTTTCGGACGGCCGACAGGTCAACGTTGACTCACTTCAGCCCAGGGCCCACCTGGATCCCAGATTGCTGAGAAAGGGCGTCCTTCGACTGCAGCCTGGAGCAAGGGTCTCAGGAACACGCTGAGTTCAGCCACAACCCCAGGCAGGCCTTTAACGTCAACTTCTATGCGGTTGCGACGTACAAATGCCTGCCACTGCGTGATCTTGTCGTGCCTTCCAGAAAACTCTGCCGTTAGAGCTACCGGCACGCTCTGGGGAAGCTGTGTTTGCCGGCGCTCGAATGTGGAAGCGATTGCCCGCATCAGCACATCACCGTCGAACTGAAAAAGCCGCGCCAGGGTCCAAAGATCGTAGAAATCCTTCATCCGACTGTTTGTCATATCCAGTATGACCATGGCATGCACTTTCTCGGCGATGACAGCTTCCCTGGAATAGACACGGATCTGTGGTGCGGGAAAGTCGAGGAGCGTGGGGTAAGTTGTCTCGACCGATGCCGGCACGATCACATCGCCATAGCCAACATCAATGCGAGTGGGGATCCGTGCCCGGCCCAGCCGAGCGGTCAATGAGATACGCTGTCCACCGTATGCCTGTTCCTCCCGAATAGGCCTCACCTGAACAGTCTTGGGATCAAAGACAAGGCCGTCAGGTACGACGTCCATCTGGCAGATCTCCCGGAAGACACTCGCCAACTGTTCGGCAGCTCCATCGCCAAAGCCGAGAAGGTCGAGATCACGCGTGGGTCGATGAACCGGCACGTCCCATACCAGGAAGAGAAGGGCGCCCTTAAGCACGAACTGGTCAGCGTAACGAGATTGAGCCAGACGATGCAGGAGCCGCTCAATGGCAAAGCGGACCAGCAGGAAGTTGAAGTCCTCGCCTTTTGCTCGGCTCAAGTTGAGCAGCCTCCTATGTACTGAGGCGGCCAGGTTGGCCGGCTGTTGTCTTTTCATGCCGTGGCTTCCAGATAGGGCTTCATGACGTTGGCGACCCGGCAGATCTTGGCGTAGTGCCAAAGGTCATGATCGGTACACTTGGCCTGGCGTCTGCAGTCGCGCAGTGCTTCCAACGCCACGTCGAGGCCGATCTTGTTGCGGTACTTGAAGCAATCGGCGACCGTCTTGGCCGGTGCATAGATGGGCACGTCGACGCCTTCGATCTGGTGCTCCTCCACGCCGGCTGTCAGTGCCTGGCCAGAGAAGCGCACGAAACGCATGGGGGGATAATCGACGCTGGGTAGCCGTGCTTTGCGGTCGATTGCCATCCAGATCTCAAAGGGCAGCTGTGCTCCGATTTCGTGGAAGGAAAGAGCTGACAGGAGGCAAATCACCCCATGGGGCACCCGCCTGCATGCCACGGCCAGCGAGTGGTGTGCGGTTACATCGCCGTCTGGAAGTCTGTACAGCCCCCGGCTAATCCGTGCGACCCTGCCCTGTTCGTGAAGCCAGTAAAGCGACGCGGGAGAGATGCCGAGTGCGCGCAGGTCCTGCGGGCGGATCACCTCCTGCTTTTGCAGGAGCGCAATGATTTGGTCGGTGTGTTTCATTCAGAAATTATACATAACGTCAACACTTATTGCAAATGACCGACGTTATGTACAAGAATAGCACATCCGGCTATCGTACCCGATCTCCAGAGGGACCAATAGCACAGATGGACGGTCGGGGTACAACCTTGTTACGTGTTCAAATATCCCATCACGGCCTCGAACACCTCGTCCCGTGCTGGCTACTTCGCTCATCCGTGCTAATTTGAGTGCTCGCGGTGGTTGATTTACGGGAATCATGCTGTTAAGCTCCCGATTTCAGACTTCAAAGACGGGAGTCACAGCAAAATGCATTCAGCCTTTCGCAAATTGTGTCGTCGGTACATCGACGCCGTTGAGAGACACATCAAACGCCGGCTCAAACCGAGTAGCCTTACCATGGCAGGTGGTTCTGCCATCGACCTTACCCGTAGCAAGACCGAACTCATCGCCGAGAATGCATTCTTGCGGCAACAGTTGATCATTCTGCAACGACAGAGCAAACGCCCCAAGCTCAGTAATCGCGATCGGGTAAAACTCTTGCTGTTGGCAAGAGCCACACCGTATTGGAAGCAAGCGCTGCTGATCGTGCAACCGGAAACGCTTCTGCGCTGGCATCGAGAACTGTTCCGCATCGTTTGGCGACGGAAATCGAAACCAAGGTC
>JAAENG010000040.1 GCA_024224665.1 Chloroflexota bacterium
ACCAGCGCCTGCCAGTGAGATAGGCCAATGGTTCATAAGTGGTTCGGCGCTCGAGCAACGAAGTCAATTCGAGATGCTGGGCGGCTGTCAGTCGTTGTTCAGGGTGAGCGAGCAGGTGGGCCCGGTCCACCTCTAAAACGTGCGCTATCAGTAATTCAGCCTCCAGTGCCGCCGATTCGATACCTGCCGCCCGCAATTGCAGATTAGCACCTCTCAATGAGGTTTCGACGGCCGGTCCATCATACTTCGCTGCCAAGAGCCTGTAACTTCTCCACTTGCTCGGCTGTTGCCAATTCATCGATAAACGCGTCGAGTTTGCCATCCATGACCCCCAGCAGGTTATAAGAACTGATGCCAATGCGATGGTCGGTAACCCGGTTTTGGGGATAATTGTAAGTACGAATTTTCACGCTTCGTTCGCCTGTGCCCACTTGAGAACGGCGTTCGGCGCCCAATTCAGCCTGTTGTCGTTCGACTTCGGCATCATACAGTCTTGCTCGTAAGATCGTCATGGCACGCAAGCGATTTTGCAGTTGGCTTTTTTCATCCTGGCACTGCACAACGAGTCCTGTCGGCAGATAGGTAAGGCGCACAGCGCTATCGGTCGTGTTGACACTCTGGCCACCCGGCCCACTTGAGCGGTAGATATCCATACGGATATCATTGGGATCGATATCGATTTCTACATCTTCTACTTCGGGCAGCACGGCCACGGTGGCGGTAGAAGTGTGAATGCGGCCTTGTGATTCTGTGTCGGGCACACGCTGCACCCGGTGCACCCCCGATTCATATTTGAGACGGCTGTACGCCCCTTCGCCCCGTACTTCGAAGATGACCTCTTTGAAACCGCCGATACCACTTAGGCTGCTGGACAATATCTGGGTCTTCCATCTTCGTTGTTCGGCGTAGCGCGTGATCATCCTGGACAGATCCGCAGCGAACAGGCCCGCTTCGTCCCCACCGGTACCCGCTCGGATCTCGACAATGACGTTTTTCTGATCACGAGGATCTTTGGGCACTAACAGCAATCTTAGTTGCTCTGTCAGTTCTTCGTTTTCAGCAACTAGTTCCTCGATCTCCGCTTCTGCCAGCTCTTTCATGTCCGCATCGTCAGAGGTTTCCAATAACTCCTGCGCATCATTCAGTTCATCTTTTACGCGCTTGAATCGCCGGTAAACCTCAACGACTTCGCGTAATTCAGATTGCTCGCGCGCTAATTTTGTCACGCGCTGATAGTCGGCAGCGACGCTCGGATCTGCCATCATTTGTTCGAGTTCAAGATATCGGTTTTCGATCTGGTTTAGTTTTTCTTCCATGTTAATCTAGCGGCACAGTGCAACGCGCACTCGCATCTTTGTGTACGTGTGAGGTACGTGGTGGCGGAAGCCAAGGGGGTGCTGGAGTCAGTCCTTATCGATCCAAACCGGCAAATTTCCCAGGCAGATGATTTCGGCCCATTCTGGATTGTCACCTTCTGTGAGGATCGCTGCACTGGCGACGACCCTGCATCCGGCTTGTTCGAGAAGACTCTGGGCGCCACGCAGGGTGCTGCCTGTCGAGATGACATCATCCACGAATACACCATTACGACTCCGCACCTTTGCGACATCTCGACCATCCAACCACAAGGTCTGGGGACGGCCCGTGGTGATGCTTACCACCTCATCACTGATAGCACCGGTCATGTAAGGTTTGCGAGTCTTTCGCAGTACCACATAAGGCAGTCCGCTTTTGACGGACATCGCGTAACATAAAGGTATACTCTTGGCTTCTGGTGTGATTAGGATATCGGCGTCGTCAGGTAGCCGTTGCACCATATCGACTGCCACAGCTTCGGTTAGTTCGGTATCACCAAGGATGTTGAGAATGGCGATGACGATACCTGGCGCGATCTCTACCCGGGGGAGTGCCCGGGAGATGCCAGCAAGTTCGACGACGTAAGGTGTAAGAAGATCGGGATTAACCATAGCTCGTTTTTTGGTGGGCAGTGAATAGGCTCTTCCAGCCGTTTTTTATGGGTGGCTCTTTCGGAATTTGCGCGGCTCCAACTAGAAAGGCGTGGTCGTCAGCACAAACAACACGCACCACGCAACACGCAACACGTGATTTTCCAGGACCATACGAAATCCAGTTGAGCCTTACTGGTGTTCTATACATCATTCTGGCAGTGCGGTAGGACTTGGTGCAAGCGGCGCGCTTTGCAGGAGCTGTCCCAGGCGGATGCGGGCGATGGCCTGCAATTCCGCCTGCTCAAGACGATCTGCAATGTCGGAGGCTTCCTGAAGGGTGGCAATAGCATTGGTGATATCACCTTGCAGTTCAAAGGCGCTGGCTGCAAGCATATAGACACCCACATTTTCAGGATTATGATCGAGCGCCTGCTCGACAGCATCGAGCGTATCTTCAGAATTGCCGGTTACTAAATAAGCTTGCGCCAGAGCGGTGTACACCGTGTCTGCAGAGTTGTCCCCCAGGAGGCGTTCAAGCACAGCTTGAGAATCGCTGTTGCGTCCTGCAAGCTTGTAGAGAACGACAAGTGAAGCACGTGGATCGACATCGGTTGGCGCCAGGGCGACGGACTCTTCATAACGTTTAATGGCAGTGTCGATATCTCCATTCTCAAGCGCTCGTTCGGCATCAATTTGCAGTCGATAAGTTTCCTGCACGATGGGATCAACAGGGAAGAGGGTTGAAAACAACCAATAGCCCGCAAACAGGAGGAGAATGATAGTTGCTGCGGAGATCGCAGTCTTACGTATACTCTGTTTTCGCCGTTCTTGATGCCGGATGTCAAGCCACCACCACCAGTGGTCTTGAGCGGGTTCTGTGGGCAACTCAGACCTTATTTTGTCTAACCCACCGGCCGCTGCCAACTCTCGTCTGATCCCTTTCTCGTAACGTTGTACGGCGCCTTGTACAGCTTCCCACCGTCCTCGTTCCGATTCCAGTGGGGTACCCTCCTGCCCAAGCTGTATAAAGAGTGCCTCTATTTTATCGAGCCAATGGAGGAGTTCAATGGTGCGATCGGCGCCAGCTCCCTTGATGTTGACGGCAAGTTTTTCACTGTCGTCTAACAAGCGACGTAGTTCTTCGACCGGCCGCAGTTTACCTGAAGCGTTTTCATTATTCATAACAAAGTATCGACAATAACTCAGTGCGTTGCACCGTTAGGTGAACAGCCGTTATTCTGTGCAAGGTACTAGCAATCAGTTTTGCCGTTCTTGGATTTTTCAACCATCGAGTTGTGCTGCTGCTCAAGCAATTCTTTCGCCCTACGGTGTTCATCGTAGACCCGTCCGATACCAGATCTGATCTGAGATTCGATTTTGGGCGAACGCTCTGTAGGGATGGGGAACCAGGGTTTGAGTTCGGGGATTAGCAGGCTTGCCGTTTCTTGCTTGGAACGGCCTGCATTATAAAGATCGAGTGTTCTCTGCCGCAAGAAGGTGAGGTAGTCTGAAAGCCTATCCAGGGCCGATACATTACATATAGGGCCGTGGCCGGGAATAATATAGGTGGGCTGCAGGTCACGTACCCGTTCCAACGCTATCAGCCAATCTGCCGAATTCGCCTGTGTCATGAAGGGATGCTGATCGACCCAGACGACATCACCGGCGAACAAGGTCTTTTCGACCGGCAACCAAACCATACTTGTGGCAGGAGTATGCCCACCAACGTGGATAATCCTGACGACTCGCTCACCTCGAACAACTGTCATTCTATCAAGAAATGTCAACGTGGGAACGATGATCTTCAGTTTATCGAACTCCGCCCTTATTTCAGGTTGTTTTTTAAAGCTATCTCGCACGCGCTGTTTGAAATTATCGCTGTAATTGCGCATGTGCTTCCAAGCCAGCTCGTGGGCGACTACAGTGTCGCTGAGCCACTGGCTTCCCAAACAGTGCCCTCGATGATGATCGCTGACAATGACATACAGAATTGGCAGTCCGCCGCTGATTTCATCGATGGTTCGACGCCACTCTTGCGCTTCATGTGGGATCAAGGGGCTGTCAAAACAGATAACACCTTCGTCGGTGACAATAAAACCAGGGTTGCTGTGGTGGAAGTTCGTTTCTACGTAAGTCTGTGGGGCTAATTCATACATCGAGTTCTTAGGGCGTCCAAGGTGTGAAGTAAGGTTGATTTAATAGGTTTTTGTCAGATGCATGTGGCGCCAACGGCGCCGCCAATCGATTTCAGCGCTGATCTCAGAATGCGCAGGGAGGGCGTCGACAACATGTCGAATCCCGCCGTTGATTTGCTCGACAGACAGTACTTTTGCCCCGCCCAGTGATCCGATGTCGTGGGGCTGACCACCGCCGGTGGGGTAAAAAAGTGTGCGATTGAGCATAACAGAGGGTCGTTCACCCTACTGGCACTGCGTCACCCGAGCGGTGAAGCGGCGCCTGTAGGCGTCGGCCCAGAAAAGTTTACGAGTCGATACGTTCATGTATTTGTGTAAGACCACCGCGTAGGATATCACAACGTGTCAAGGTGGTCAATGCAACTAGGCATTTTTTAGTGTGCGTCGAGATTTTGGAAATACCCTTTCTCTGCTCCAGGCGGGTTGGCCAACCCGCCGGATCTGGCGATCCGGTTAGAGCAGAATCAAGTTGCCTTGGAGGATTTACCCCGGTAGACCGGTGAATTTAAGGGCCCAGGCACGGCGGTAGAGATCGCGATAAGCGTGCGCCGGACGTTCCCACGAAAGGTCTTGGGACATTGCTTGTCGGCGGATGCCAGACCAAAGCTCCTGGTGATCGTAGATCTCGACAGCGCGCACAATCGCGGCGAATAGCGCCATACCGTCATAGTGGTCGAATACAAATCCTGTACCTGTGGTTGGGGGATGATGATTTTTGACTGTATCTGCAAGACCCCCGGTAGCATGCACGACAGGGAGCGCCCCATATCGCATGGCTACCATTTGATCCAGTCCGCAAGGTTCGTGACGTGATGGCATCAAAAAAATATCTGATCCGGCGAAAATACGGCGTGATAGGGATTCGCTGTAAGTCAGGAACACGCGCAATTTCTGGGGATAGCGCTCTTGCAGATCTAGTAAGTAATCATGATAGCGCTGCTCTCCAGTGCCCATAATAACCCACTGGGCTGGTACGAAGCGTAAAAGGGGTTCGAGTACAGTACTGAGGATATCGTAGCCTTTTTGATCGTTGAGGCGTGATGTCAGGCTTATGATCGGAACATGCAACTGGCTGGGTAAACCGGCTTCATTTTGTAATCCCGTTTTACAATGATTTCGGTCCCCGGTATGGTCCGAGTCGTAACAGGTTGCCAGGTTGGGGTCACGGCGTGGATCATAATCACTTATATCGATGGCATTGAGAATGCCATAAAGACGATTTTGACGATCTCGCAGAATCGGGTCCAACCCTTCTCCGAATTCGGGTGTGAGGATCTCCTTGGCATGGGTGGGGCTAACTGTGACGATGACATCAGCGAAAATGATGCCCCGGGCAACCATGCTCACGACTTCATTGAGGCTGGTCGAGACATCAGGATGAGCGATGAATCCAAAATTCTCGATGCCGGCCATTTCTAAGACACGATGCCCAAAAATGCCCTGGTAAGACAAATTGTGAATATTGTAGACGACGGCAGTTTTGGCGAAGAATGGATCGGCAGCGTAAATTGTGCGCAACCAGTTGGGGACAAGCGCCGTCTGCCATTCGTTGCAATGTACGATGTGCGGCTGCCAGCCAAGATGCCGCGCTGCTTCCAGGCAGGCCCTACTGTAAAAAACAAAGCGCTCGCCATCGTCCGGAAAGGAGTAGATGCCTGTCCGGCTACCAAAAAGGCGATCATGTTCTATGAAATATATTGGCAGATCGGGATCAGGCGCCTGCCATAATCCCGCTAACTCGACATCATTTTCGTGCGGGACCGGGAAACTCTCCAGGATTCGTTTGAATCCCCGTTTGTGAGGATCGATGAGGCCATAGCATGGGATCATAACCCTGACGTCGTCGCCCAACCGGCGCAAAGCTCTGGGCAGAGCTGATGCAACCTGCGCTAAACCGCCTGTGCGAGCGTATGGGACGATTTCGGTGCTTAGGTAGAGGATTCGACAGGAGTTATTGGTGATCATATTATTCTAAATCTATTGGATTTCGTATGGCTGACACCGGTCCAGGATGATAGGTGACATGTAAAACGTGAATAATGACCTGGCAAGACGACGTTACGTTTTGCGATGCGCAAAGGACCTCATGCACAAAAATCCGACGCTGCTCTCGGCCCCGGATTTGTATGGTAGCACTATCAGGGCAGCAAAGCAATCGACTCGAATCGATTAAGAAAGCCTAAACATGAAGCCATCATTTCACGGACGAGCAACTCCGCTAAGATTGGCCGTTTTGTCGAGTTGATTCTGATATATCTTACCTCTGATCGGCCGACTGTCAAGCGGAAACCCGCGCCCCGGCAGTGCCAAATTTGGCCGTGACGAGAGTGCACTCGCCCCATAATTGGAAATACCGCTCGCCCGTGCCCCTACGTGAGCCGACTTCCGTCGAATGTTGGGGAGACAACGCCATTCACCTACATTTCTATATACACCTTCTGAAAACTCTGGAAAAGTCTAAAACGGCTGTTCGCACCCCCGTATACAGGGGGGTTTTGCTCGTTCGCACCTGTGTAAACGGGGGTAAAAAATAGCTCAAAAAAGTATTCCAGAGTTTTCAGTACATTTTGTTCTTGACAAGGTTGTCGTATTGTTCTACTTTGGAATACAATGTTGTCATGATTTTTGAGTCGAATATATTTCTTCAACGATCGTATCAGAGTCGATCACCTTATTCTTGAAGAATAGATAGCTCTGTAATCACGCGACAACGCTCGGCAAATACACTCAGGAGGACATTGTTATGAAACGCTTTGGATTGGTACTTATTGTTGCCATGCTATCGGTAGCCGGCCTCTTCGGCCTTTCTTTGCACCTGGCCCCGGCTGCGGTTGTGGCCGATATCGCAGGCGCCAGCTTGCCGGACGAAAAGGCGCCGGCAAACAAGGTATCGCTATCGACGCAGTTCGGCGGGGCAATGTACGATGTTGCCGAACAGGGATCCTATGTCTACGCCGGTGTGGGGCCACGGCTGGTCGTGATCGATACCTCACAGCCCGAGAACCCCACTCAGGTCGGGCGCTCGGAGGTACTGCCGGGAGTAGTCAGTCGTGTGGTCTTGGACAAAGACCAGGCCTTTGTGGGCGCCGGGGGCGGGGGGTTGCATGTGTTCGACATCAGTGAAGTACAGCAGCCCCTGTTGGTCGGCAGCTACGATACAGGCGGTTTCGTCTCAGATATCGCCATCGCGGGTGCGCTTGCCTATGTGGCCAACAGCCCTGTTTGGGATGGGACCACCTGGACGGGCAGCAGTTTGCAGGTTTTGGATATCGGCAATCCAGCCAGCCCCGCTCTCTTGGCAAGCTATGACACAGCAGGCTGGGAAATGGGCGTGGCCGAATCAGGTGACACCGCCTATGTGGCCGACGGCGATGGCGGGGTGCGGGTACTGGATGTAAGCGATCCGGCCACACCCCAAGAAGTAGGCCATTATATGACAGCGGGCCCGGCTATGGATGTCGTGGTGGTCGACGACACACTCTATGTGGCCGACTACATGCAAGGCTTGCTGGTTCTGGATGTGACGGACAGGGAGGCGCCCACAGAAATGGGCGTGCTAAAGACAGCGGGGCATGCACGGCGAGTGGTCCTACAAGACAACATCGCCTACGTAAGCGGCGACGAAGCAGGCGTGAGTGTGGTGGATGTGTCGCAGGCGGCGGCGCCAGTACTGATAGAGCAGATCACACCAGCCGGTGATATCCGTGCTGTCGCGGTAGCAGAAGAACAGATCTACCTGGCCGACCGCAAGAATGGCCTGCGTATCTGGCAAAACACACAGGAGGGAGCGCCGGTGCAGGTCGGATATTTCGACACATTGGGGCATGTCGACGGCATCGCCGTGCTCAAAGAGAAGGCTGGGGATGTGCTGGCTGTTGTGGCCGCCGGCGACAACCTGCGGACCATGCGCATACCCAAGAAAGGGGATCCTGAGATCGTGGCAAGGTACGAAACCGAGGGCAAGGTTGAAGATGTGGCGGTCGATAAGACCCACGAGCCCAAGAAGGGCAAGGTGTACATTGTAGCCGTGGCCGAGGCGCCGCAGTGGTTGGGTGATAGCTGGTCGCAGACCGGTCTGCGCATGTACGAGGTGGATGATGAGCAGCACTTGCAGGAAATCTCCTATCTGCCCTTGCCGGGCGAGACGCACAAGCTGGATATCGAGAAAGAGACCGTGTATGTGGCGGCGGGTAGTGGCGGCTTGCGCATGATCGACCTCTCTGACCCCTTGGCGCCGCAGGAGACCGGCTACTTTGTCAGCGGAGACGCCGTGCTCGATGTGGCGGCGGGCAAGCAAGATTGTGTGTATGTGAGCACGGGCGATAAAGTGATCGATCTGTGTGTGGGTGAGCCGGAGCCGGCGGAACCTCTGCCCCAGGGACGAATCCTGCCTACGCCCAACCCCAGTGTGCGACAGGCAGAGATCAAGGGTTTGAAGCCCTTGACGCGCAAGCGTATCGACATGTACGGCCTGGTTTTCAGTGACGACGTGCTGCATTATGCCGATATGCCGCTAGAAGACCCCTTGTTGTGGGGGAATCGCAGCCAGGTAAACCGCTTGCGAGAGCTCGATGCTGCCAAGACCGACAAGAAGGATGCCGGCGAGCTATTTGATACAAGTGGCCAGGTGCAAGGCATGACGATGTTGGCAAATGATCTCTACATTGCCGATGGAGATGGCGGGATCGTTTTGCTCATGCGAGGGGGGAAATGATGGTGATAGGTAACACAATCATTCATTTCGACTGACCCTTCACCGGGCGCCGCGTCACTGCAGGCAACACCGCTGCAAGCAACGTCGCCCTGCTCGATAAACTGATAAGAGGATTGACATGATTACAGGAAAGGATCATCAAAAGAATACCCGCCGCATCGTTGCAGTTGCCTTGATGCTGGTGGTTTTGGCACTGAGCCTGGTTGTGATGAGTACTTATGCGCGTGATGGCGACAGTGCAGTTGCGGTTGGTGAATCTGTCGACGTCGAAACCCTTTTTCAATCAAGCCCTACACTAGACGACCACCCTGCAGGGCTCTATGTACAGGAATGGAGTCCTGATGAAGATGGCTTCTACAGGTGGAACTCAGATTGGGATACTTGGGCAGCAGGTGCGCAGAAGCGTGTCTGGTGGCAAAAGGTAGACGCGACCGGGAAATCTCTGGCACTGAACGGCATGCTTGATGCGTTGCCGGAAGGTAAAGAGGCCATTGTTGGCTTTTATCCAAAAAATAACGTAATTGATTGTCACTTCGGCATGGATCCTAAGTATTATGCTGCCCCATACACACCTTTGCGACTAAAAGATGTAAATATAGAGTTGGACGAGCAAGGAAATAAAGTCTATGTAGATAGAGAAAGAACATGTGGGGGCACCGAAATATCATACGCCATTGACTTTACGAATACTGACTTACA
>JAAENG010000041.1 GCA_024224665.1 Chloroflexota bacterium
GGTGTCCTACTCCCAGTTGAAGTGCAGTCCTACCCCTTAATCAATAATCTGAAATCTTTGATCTCTAATCCTCAGAACACTGTTCGATCCCCGTCTAGACCGTAGCATGGGGCAGGATCTTGGTTGGCAAGATATACCAGCGCCGGTAGCTAAGAATAAGCAGCAGTAAACCGAACTGAAAGAGTGTCGGCAGGATCGCCGTAAACTGGTCGAGGTAAAATGTGAGAAGTTGGATCGCTGTCAAAGACAAGACCACGGCCGCCAGGGCCAGGACACTCCCCCGTCGCTCGTTGCCTCGTAGTAAATAATAGGTGGCAAGGACTGCGATCACGCTAACGCCCGCCTCAAGAGCAAGACGAACAAAGTAGAGATTAACATCTGTGACATCTGTGCTGAGTGCTTGTATGGCAAGCCTTGCCAGGTAGGATTGTGTGGTCTGTGCAGGTGCGATCACCACCCAGGACAGGCCGGCAATGACGGTAATCGCACTGAGGGCGACTATAATCAGCCCGGCGACGATGGCAAGCCTGTGGTATCTATGTCCGAGCCTTAATCCCCAGGTTCTCGATAGTGTAGTTGCGCGCTGCACGAATGTTGGCTCGCGGTCTCGAATTGGCAAATCGGCTTTTTCTACATAAGAGTGCAGAGCATCGGCTAACTGGGCGATATAAGGCTCTTCCGCCTCAGAGGCATCGGCCAGGCGGCTATGGAGTAGCTCGAGATCCCTTGTATCAAAATCACCGTAAATCGCCTCCTGAATATCCTCTAGCGCCCTGATGATAGACCGCTCAGGATCATTTGCCTCGGGCTTGCGCACGACCAGATATAGAACGACAGTAAGGAGGAAAAAGCCATAGATGATGGGAGCTGCGGCGGGGAAGAAATAGTCGTTATTCTGCGTGATAAATTTACCGACCTCATCGATAAAGAGACCGATGCCCACGCCGGTGAGAATAGCCGCCATCCTCAGAGCCCGGGGATTGTCGAAGATAAGAACGAGCAGGATGGCGATAAACAAGCCCAATCCGCCCCACAACAGATGGGCAATGTGCAAGCTGCTGCTGCCAAGTTGAGGATAGCCGGTCAGTTGTAAAAAGAGGCGGACGAGGATGACGGTGGCGGCGAAGGACACCAACGAGATCAGCAAATAGGTGTCTGCTTCGTCGCGCTCGACGATGAGAGGTCGTGTTCGTGTCATGATGAATCTGATGCTGAGACTTGGCTAGTTTCGGTTTGAATCCAGCCAGGTTAGCAGCTCTAATATCTGAGGGTCCGTATCGTACAATGACAATGACTCGCGAAGTATATCTAACTTCTGCCTGTCGTATTCGACGCTTGCTGATTGAACGATCAAATCGGTCAACGCTTGTTGGCGAGCTGAGATCATGGTGATAACCAGATATTGGTAGACATCCAAATCGTCGGCGCCAAGCAGTGAATCAGCCAGATACTCCAATGCCAAAGGTCCTGAATCATGTTGGATGAGCAGATCAAACAAACCGATGCGAACGATGTTGATCTCTGATTCTCGATATCGTTCCAGTATTCCTGGTAGCAGTGCTTCAGGACAGTTGGTAAGGCTTCGCAAGCATTCTGATACGACTTCAGGTACGGCTTCGCCGGTCGCCTGCATGGCGTAGGCATACAGAGTGACCATCTGATTCTGGGGTGCCAGCACCTTGGTTGCGACTAACGCCGGTTCGCCTGACATGGGATCGGTTTCGCCGTCAACCAGGAGGCGAGCTGCGTGATAGGCAGCCAACTCGTCATCCAACTCGTTGAGGATGACAATGGCGCCGGCACGAAGTAGTTTGGCTTCTTCCTGGAAACCGGGCGGGAGATGTTCATAGGTCGAGACGGCATCCAACAGTAAAGGGACGTCAGACAAGGTGGTAACGGGACGCAGCGCTCGCAAGATGGCATGCCGCATATAGGCGCCGGGATCACGCTTGGGACCGTGACTGGCGTAATAGGTGTAGAGTTTGAACAGTGAATCATGCGCTTCGGGCGTAGGGTATTCTATCAAGACATCGATGGCAGCAAGCTGCGTGTCACGACGTTGTTTTGGTGTGAGATATGTTATTGCCTGGGCAGTTCGTTCTGTTGTATCAGAGATTTCACGTAATGAGGTTGTCATGTAGATGTTTCTTCCAAGGTGGGCATCACCAAAAGTAGATAGGCTGCGGCGCCCTGGGTGACGACAAAGGGTGTTTCAATTCTGGCGATGTAGTCATCACCGGCCCAGGCCACTGCGCGATACATGCGCCCATCTTCCCTGATGTTGCCAATGTGGTCGTCAGGACCTAGATCACTACGATAAATCCTACCACTTTCCAACTCGACATAACCGAGCTTTTTATCAGGTCCAGCTTTTGAAGCATAGACCTTACCCGACTCAAGATCGACGCGCCCAACATATTTGTCTGGCCCAAAACGGTGTTTGTAGACTTTGCCATCCTCGTTGACATGGCCTAGCAGTTCGTCGGCAGCCAGTGATTTGTGAAGATAGATGTTGTTACTCATGGATTTATCCCTGACGGGGACTGAGTGTCACGTGCATGTTTTATTCTATGGGATGGGGTACTGATTCGCCATAAAGCCAATCGCTTAGGACACGTTCTGCTTCATTGCCACCCAATTCGGCAGCGACAGCAAGAAAATCGGCGGTACTGGCTGATCCTTTTCGAAATCGTTGGTAGTACGTACGCAGTATATCAAAAAACAGGTCATCGCCCACGGTTTTACGCAGGGCATGCAGGGATACGCGCCCCTAAAATAGCTACTCAACCCGAACAGATCCTCTTTTTCGGGCAGCGCCGGCGGACCTGTCCCCTGGCTGCTAATCGTGGTGTAGACACCGGCCATGGCCTGGTCCAGCGCTTGTACTCCGATGTGGTCCAGCCATAGCAGCGAGAAGTGCTGGGCAAAACCTTCGTTGAGCCAGATATCTTGCCATGTGGCCGGCGATACATCGTTGCCGAACCAGGAGTGGCTGACCTCGTGCATGACGGTATCGGGGCGGTTGGCGCCTTGGGCGCCGATGGTGGATATCGTTTGGGTTTCTAGCGCCCAACCGGTCGGCTCTGTGAGCAATACAACGCCATACTCGTCAAAGGGGTAGGGGGCTATTAGCGTTTCCATGAACTCAATCATGGCTGGGGTATCGCCGAAACCTGAGCGCACGTCTGTAGAAAGGCTGGTGGGGAAATAGTTGCGGATAGGGACAGCACCAGGGGTCGAGTCAGTTTCCACATCATAGGCGCCGATGTGCACAGTTGCCAGATAACTGGCCATGGGTTGGTCCACCGCCCAGACATAGGTGGTGTTCCCATCTTTCGAAACTCTCTCTACCAGTAACCGTTCACTCCCCCCCTGCGAATCAGCTAATCCTCAAGCAGCAGGTAGCGGA
>JAAENG010000042.1 GCA_024224665.1 Chloroflexota bacterium
ACGACCACACGACCACACGACCACACGACCACACGACCACACGACCACACGACCACACGACCACACGACCACACGACCACACGACCACACGACCACACGACCACACGACCACACGACCAACCGACCACACGACCACACGACCACACGACCACACGACCAACCGACGAAACATGCCAAAAACCCTTGCCCAAAAAGCCATTGCCAGCGCTGCCGGTCGCAGCTCCGTCGCTGTTGGTGAGATCGTCGACGTAGAGCCAGATGTGGCGCTCAGCCACGACAATAGCGCTGCCATCGCCAAGATACTCGCCGATATCGGCGCCGAGCGGGTGCGTTATCCCGAGCGGCTGGCGATCACGCTCGACCATGCTGCGCCACCCCCGACCAGACGCCATGCCCAGAATCATGCCGAAATCCGGCGTTTTGTAGCCGACCAGGGCATCGAGCATTTCTATGAAGTAGGCCGTGGCATCTGCCATCAGGTTTTCAGCGAAGAAGCGCTGATCTTGCCGGGGCAACTTATCCTCGGTTCCGACAGTCACACACCTCATTTTGGCTGGATGGGGGCATTCGGCGCCGGCGTGGGCCGCAGTGAGATGGCGGCCATCTGGGCCACCGGCAAATTGTGGTTGCGCGTACCCGAAACCATGCGCATCGAACTCGGTGGTAGTTTTCAGCACGGCGTGACAACCAAAGATCTGGCCCTGGCGATCCTGGGCGAGTTGGGTGCGGATGGTGGGATTTACCGGTCGGTGGAGTTCAGCGGCGAGGGTGTTGCTGACCTTGCTCTGGCTGAGCGCATGACCTTAGCCAACATGATGGCCGAATTTGGCGCTAAGAACGCGTTCATACCGCCCGACGACACCGTATTTGACTGGCTTGCCCCGCGCCTGGCCGCCCGAACCGGACTCAATGCAATGGAAGCGGCTGCACGTGTGCGATGCTATGTGCTCTATCCCGACCACGATTCACCCTCTGTATCCGATCACAGCTTTGACTTAACGCAACTGCAGCCTCAAGTGGCTTGCCCCCATAGCCCGGACAACGTGCGCCCGCTCTCAGACATCGCCGGAGTAGCGATTCAGCAAGCGTTTATCGGCACCTGCACCAATGGCCGTCTCCCAGACCTGGCTGCAGCAGCCGAGATCTTGCGTGCCGAAAAAGGCCATGTCCGTCGGGTCACAGTGCCCTTGAATGTGATCCCTGCCTCCAGTCAGGTGCTGGTGGAGGCTATCGCCGCCGGTTACATCCAGACCTTTTTAGAGGCCGGCGCTATTGTGGGATCACCGGGCTGCGGACCCTGTATGGGCAACCACATGGGTGTTCCCGCCCCCGGCGAGACCGTGATCAGTAGCGGAAATCGCAATTTCCGTGGGCGCATGGGCACGCCCGATAGCGATGTTTTTCTGGCCAGCCCAGAGGTCGTTGCAGCCAGCGCCGTTACCGGGTGTATCACTCATCCGGCAGAGCTTGATTGATGATTTGAGTTTCATTTCTGACAACTGTTCTGTCTAACATACAATCAACCTCCAGTCCCTAATCCCCAATCTTTAGTAACAATGCCTTCAAGCTCATCCCAAATCCAAACAACGATTTTCAGCGGACGCGTCTGGAAGTACGGCGATCATGTCAACACCGACGTGATTTTCCCCGGCAAGTACACCTACACCATTGCTCGTGGTCCCGAACTGGCAGAGCACGCGCTTGAGGATCTGGACCCCTCTTTTGCCAGCGAGGTGCAAGCGGGCGATATCGTCGTAGCCGGTATCAATTGGGGCTGTGGTTCCAGTCGCGAGCAGGCAGTCACCTGTCTGACCGAAGCGGGTGTACAGGTGATCGTCGCTGCCTCCTTCAGCCGCATTTATTACCGAAATGCCGTCAATAGTGGCCTGCTGCCGATCATCTCTCCACTTGCCGTCCAGGCCATTCAGGCAGGCGAAGCAATCAAGGTCGATTTGGGAAGCCACCAGATTCATTGCTCGGAAGGCGTCTACTCATTCCCACCCTTATCGCCTTCATTGCGAGCGATTCTTGATGCCGGTGGGCTCATTCCTATGTTGCAAGTGCAGTTTGCCGAAGCGTAGAGAAAAGTTAACCGCGACAGGTTAGTATCATTTCAGTGTGATCGGCAAGTACAGGCTATGGCGTTCATTGGCCGAAATATAGCAGGAGTAGACATCTGGGCTGGTGGCAGATGTGTTCTCGCCGGACCACACCACAAAGGCGTTGTTTTCGTGGTCGATTGCAACCTGGGGTTGGCTTTGCGACGTCTCGTTGCTGTCAGGGTAAACAACGCTGTTTGAGCCCCAGGTGCCAGATTCCACATAGAGCCAGGCGCGATAAATGCTGGGATCGCCCAGCCTCTCGTCGGTCCATGCCGCCATGCCGCCATCGGGCGCGACGACCAGGCTGGGCGCATATTGATCAGCATCGCCGGCGTCGTCGTTGATGGCGACCGCTGAAGACCAATTGCCTTCGGGGCCGGCAATACGGCGGCTGTAATAGACATCGCTGCCCCGTTCTACGATATGGCTATCAGCCCAAACGACATAGAGGGCGCCAAACCGATCGACACCGATGGTGGGATCAGCCAGATCGGTTGCTGCCGGATAAGGTCCGGCAACTATCTCCGCCGCCCAATCCGACTCTGTACTTAATTTGCGAGCGGCAATGATCTTGGTTTCGCCATCCTTCTCGTCCACCCAGGTTGCAAAGAGGTTACCCGTAGTATCCGCCACGATGGCCGCTTGGGTTTGGGTATAGGTGCCGTCGGCGTGGATGCGTTCCTCTGGCGTCCAAGCATCCGCCCCTGATACAAGCGTGCTCCAGAAGATCTCAGGTTGTCCAAAACGATTGTCCTCCCAAACGACGTTTACGTTGCCAAGTAAATCTATCGTCACGTCAGGGGAGTGTTGTTGGGCCGGCGTCAGGCTATCGCCATTGACCTGGCCGGGTAGGGACCAGCTACCATCGTGCGCTTGCCAGCGGCTGTAGTAGATGTCGGCGTCGCCATCTCGGCCATCGTGCCAGACTGCGGTAACTTTACTATCAGGTCCAAAGGCAACGGCCGGTTCTCCCAGCAAAGATTGTATGGTATCTGTGATAGCGATGTTGGCGCTCCAGACTACGTCAGGTCTGAACATGTACGACGAGTAGAGTTCCGTTGTGGCGCCATGGTCATGGCGCCACACGGTCATGGCATTCCCGAGACTATCCATGGCAATGGCGGGATTATTCTGCACTGCAGTATCACCGTCCAGATTGATGCGGTCTCCACAGGCCGGTTGTGGAGTGGGTGTATGGGTGGGGGTTGGTGTAGATGTCGGTGTAGAGGTTGGTGTAATCGTCGCTGTGTTGGTTGGGGTGGGTGTTCGCGTGGGGGTATGTGTAGCGGTGGGAGTGTGCGTGTGCGTGGCCGTGGCCGTGGCCGTGAACGTCGGTGTTGGCGTGGCAGTGGGTTGGGCGACGGCGACGGCTGCGGCCGCGTCAATCCGCCCATGGCCGGAGTACTCATCCCAACCGGGAGCCTGAACATCGACCGCTGTGCTGGTAAGGATGTTCTCTAGGTCGTCCGCTGTCAGCGAATCGTTCATGGAGAGTACCAGGGCTGCCAGGCCTGAGACGTGCGGTGCTGCCTGGCTGGTACCGAAAAGCCCAGCATAGTCACCAAAGCCGGCGCCGCGCCAATAGGCGCCGACGATCCAATGCCTCTTGTCATCATCTGATGAGCCGTCGGGATCACCTCCCGGTGCTGCAATATCCACGTAAAAACCACTGTTTGAATAGCGGGCGTGTCCATCCGTATCGTTGGTGGCGGCAACGGCCAACACATGGTCGTAAGCAGCAGGATAGAAGGTTGGATTGCCCTCTTGATAATCATTACCGGTAGCTGCGATCACCAGGGATCCTTTGCCGTAAGCGTAATTCACGGCATCTTCTAAGGTTCCAGACCTACCTGGACCACCCAAGCTAAGGTTGAGAACTTCAGCTCCTTGGTCGGCCGCCCAACGTATGCCATCGGCAATGACACTGGTGGGGCCCAAACCTGCGGCATCGAGCACTTTAACCGGCATGATTTTGGCCCCCCAGGAGACGCCCGCTACCCCTCTTCCATTGTTGGTGGCAGCGGCAGCGATGCTGGCGACATGTGTACCATGGCCGCCGTCGTCGTTGGCACTGTTGTCATCGTTGATAAAGTCACGACCATTGACGATTTTGCTTGCCAAATCAGGATGCGTCAGATCAACGCCGGTGTCGATCACGGCTATGGTGATCGAATCACGCCCCCTGGTGGTGTCCCAGGCATCGTCGGCATTGATGTGAGGCAGTTGCCACTGAAAAGAGCCGTAGAAAGTATCGTTAGGCGTCGTGGCCTCACTGCCGATGGCATACAGCAAGTAATCAGGTTCGGCATAGGCCACGCCCGGCAGGGCATTCAATTCAGCAGCCGTTTCCAATTCGGTGCCTGGTATGACGCTCACAACAGCCACATCGATGCCAGGTATCATTCTTTCGTACCTCACATCTGGATAGGTTTGCCGTGTGATTCTCTGTGCGCTGGCAGCATCACTGTACTTGATTAGCAAGCGGCCGGGGACGTAGTTCAGGGTCGAGGAATAGGCAGAGGGCATCAAACGTAGAGATGCAGTAGGATCATCAGGGGCTTGCCCGGCCATGACAGCGGTACTACCTGCTAGCAATCCTAAAGTTCCAACAAGGATCAGCAGAAGGAATCGAATCGGACTTTGTATCACACTAACCTCCCAATTCAGGGGTAATCTAAAATAGTTTCACAATATCTGGGGCTGGGCTTGGCCCCTCATGCGGGACGAACAAAAGTGTGCGTCCTCGCTTGCTGAGATGACTTGTATTTTTGACAGATGATGTTGATTGAGGCCATGTGCTCCCAATTGTACCCTACTTAATGGCTATGCTACACTTTTCTAACAGTCAACATGATTGTTAGCTCACCACAAACGATGAAAATGGTAGAAGGACTGGCAGTCCCACATGGAACTATTTTCGAGACGGAGGGTACATTTGCCTTTTGCACTTTGCCTTCCGCCTTTTGATTTTCGATTCGGGTGAAGACAATCTGTTCATGCTCCAGGAGGGCACCACGTGAAACGACGCAAGCTCTGGTACCAAACCGCGGTTTTTTACGAACTCTACGTACGCGCATTCAAAGATAGTGATGGAGATGGGCATGGCGATCTCAAAGGCGTGATCGAACGCATGGACTATCTCGCCGATTTGGGCGTGGATTGTATCTGGCTGCTACCTACTTACCCCTCGCCCCTTGTGGATGATGGCTACGACATCGCCGACTATTATGGTGTCCATGCAGATTATGGCAGTCTCGAGGATTTCAAAGCCCTGATCGAGGCGGCGCATGCACGTGGCTTACGCGTTGTCACCGACCTGGTGATGAACCATACTTCCGACCAGCATCCCTGGTTCCAGGCCTCACGTCGTGGCGAAGCGCCATACACTGACTATTATGTGTGGAGCGACACCGACGATAAATACGCGGACGCGCGCATCATCTTTCTCGATACCGAATCTTCGAATTGGACCTGGGATGAAGAAAGGGGCCAGTACTTCTGGCATCGCTTTTACAGCCAACAACCAGATCTCAACTTCGATAATCCCGCCGTGCAGGAAGAGTTGTTCGACATCGCTCGCTTTTGGATGGACCTGGGCCTGGATGGGTTTCGCGCCGACGCCGTCCCTTATCTGATCGAGCGAGAGGGCACTAACTGCGAGAACTTGCCGGAAACACACGACTACCTCAAACGCTTTCGTGCGATGATGGATGAAGAGTACCCTGATGCTATTCTGTTGTGTGAAGCCAATCAGTGGCCTGAAGATGTACGCCCTTATTTCGGTGGCGACGCTGATGACCCAACGGTACCAGGTGATGAATTTCATATGGGTTTCCATTTCCCGGTCATGCCCAGGCTCTACATGGCGCTCAAACGTGGGAACCGAACCCCAGTGGTCGATATCATGAAGCGCACGCCCGAGATACCGGCCAATACCCAATGGTGTACCTTTTTACGCAACCATGACGAACTGACGTTGGAAATGGTAACTGAAGAGGAGCGCCAGTGGATGTGGAAACAGTATGCGCCTGATCCGAGAATGCGCTTAAACCTTGGTATTCGCCGCCGTCTGGCGCCCCTTGTCGACAACAGCCGCCACAAGATCGAGTTGCTCAATTCACTACTCTTCACTCTGCCTGGTAGCCCCATCATCTACTATGGCGATGAGATCGGCATGGGCGATAACATCCAGCTCCACGATCGTAATGGCGTTCGCACACCCATGCAATGGGACAATGGCCGCAATGCTGGATTCTCGACAGCGGCCATCACCTATACCCCAGCCATAGATGACCCAATCTATGGCTACCAACGTGTCAATGTCGCCGACCAGTTGGCGAATCCCACCTCTTTGCTCTACCGTATGCATAAGCTGATCGCCATCTACAAAGAGCAGCCGGCCCTGGCTTTGGGCGATCTCAACTTCCTGGACCACCCTGATCGCGCCTTGTTGGCGTTCGAGCGCACTTACAACAAAGAAACGATCCTCTGCCTGCACAATCTCAGCCAGCGTGGTGTCAAATTGCGTGCTCCCACCTCCTGGGACCTGCTTGCCGATGTTACCTGGCATGAGGGCTTGATGACAATCCCGCCTTTCGGATACCGCTGGTTGAAAATCGAATTCGGCCGGCAACGGTTGCTTTGAGCGATCTTTCTACTGTCATTGTGAGTGACGAACGAAGGTCGGAGATCAGAGGTCAGAAGTCGGCAGACTGACTTCTATCACGCACCACGCACCACGCACGATGAGCCTTTCTCACTGCCAAGCCTGCACATTATTCGGATCAATCAATCCCACATCCTTTGAGGGACCCTCCCATGCCTTCCAAAAACACTCGTCTCGTCTACTCTACAGATCCCGACTGGGAACCTGAACCCAAACGTAAAGCGCAGCCCCAACCATCCAAGAAGAAGAACGAGCAGGTACGTGTTTTTCTTGATCGCAAAGGGCGCCGGGGCAAGTCGGTCTCCGTGATCAAAGGCATCCAGAGCCATCCCGACGGCAAAAAGAAGTTGTGCAAAACGCTGAAGGGAAAGTTGGGGACCGGTGGCGCCGTCAAGGATGGCAACATCGAAATTCAAGGGGACCATCGTGACCGTATTGTGACATTACTAAAGGAGATGGGGTATCAGGCGAAGAAGGCGGGGGGATAAGAAAACGTGTTGCGTGTTGCGTGTTGCGTATTGCGTGTTGCGTATTGCGTATTGCCGCCTTGAGAAATGCCTTGACGCAGGGCAGAAACTGCGTGTGGTGATACTTCATCTGTTCTTTCGCTCATATTTTTTTGACTTTCTTAGATTCTCTTACCTACTACATATTGTATATCGAATTATCAAGCTACTATATACAGGATGTGGATTCTCATCGCTGGGTGAAGCGATGTTCATCAGAGCGAATTCAGTGATAAAAAATCACGCAGGTTGACAACAAATTGCCTGGCGAGGACCGAATTCTGGTCAAA
>JAAENG010000043.1 GCA_024224665.1 Chloroflexota bacterium
CAAACCTCTACTCTCTACTCTCCGACCTCCGACCCCCAACCTCCGACCTCCGACCTCCGACCTCCGACCTCCGACCTCCGACCTCCGACCTCCGACCTCCGACCTCCGAAGATGCTACCCTACCTCCTCCGCCGTCTGCTAGGCGCCTTCTTGGTGCTTTTTGTGGTCAGCTTCGTCACCTTTTTCCTACTGGATTTCATGCCAGGGGACGCAGCTTCGACGCTGGTGGGCGACTTTGCCAGCGAAGAGCAATTAGCACAGGTACGCGAAGAGATGGGACTCGATGTACCGTTATTCCAACGTTATGTTCAGTATTTCACCCAGGCGCTCTTTCAGGGTGACCTGGGTGATTCGCTGATCAGCGGCCGGCCCGTCACCACATTGATCTGGGAGCGTTTCCCCAGCACCCTATTGTTGGCCGTTACCGCACTTTTGGTGGGAGTACTGATGGGCACGGCCATCGGAATGCTGGCAGCATCTCGGTCCGGGGGTTATCTCGATGCAGCACTGATGAGCATCACAACCCTGGGCTTATCAGTACCGACCTTCTGGCTGGCGTTACTATTGATTCTCCTCTTCTCACTGAAGTTACGCTGGTTGCCGGTGGTCGGGGCCGGATCACCCGCCCATCTCGTGCTCCCCACCCTCTGTCTGGCCCTGCCCCTGATCGCAGTTGTCGCCCGCCTGATTCGCGCCAGTTTGCTCGACGTCAAGGGGGCTGATTTTGTACGTACCGCCCGAGCCAAAGGATTGCGCAGACACCACGTATGGCGTAGCCATATCTTGCGAAACGGTCTCATCCCGGTCGTCACCGTGCTGGGTTTGCACGCCGGCCATCTACTGGCCGGCACTTTTATTATCGAGACCATATTTGGCTGGCCCGGCCTGGGACGCCTGACCGTGCAGGCCATTCTTGACGCCGACTTCCCCATCGTCCTGGGAGCGGTCATCCTCATCGCCGTAATCTACCAGATCCTCAATCTCAGCGTCGATCTGGCGCAAGCAGCTCTGGATCCTCGCGTAGGGCACAAGGCACTGTGATCGGCATATGAATCGCAGCATCGCCCTACCCGCACTTAGAGAAGGTACAGCCGCTACAGCAGCAATACCACATGGGCGCAGGCGACGATGGGCTGTATCTGCAAACATGATCGTGGGCATACTGCTGGTGGGGATACTGATCCTGGCGGCGGTGTTAGCCCCGATCCTGGCCCCGAGCCCCCCCGAACTCATGGAACCGGCCAACCGCTTGCAGGCCCCCAGCGCTGCCCATCCCTTCGGCACCGATAATTTTGGCCGGGATCTATTCAGCAGGGTATTGTATGGCGCACGCTTAGCGATCGTGCTGTGTGTGGCAACGGTGCTGGTGTCTGTTCTGCCCGGCCTCAGCGGTGGTCTCATCGCCGGCTACAGGCGAGAACAAACAGATCAGGTTCTTTCGCGCATCATCGACATTTGGTTGGCGTTTCCGGGACTCCTGCTGGCGATTGTTTTGGTCGCACGGCTGGGGCCTTCGCTCAGCACCACGATCATCGCCCTCGGCATTGTTGGCGTCCCCTCCTTTTACAGGTTGGCTCGGGGCAGCACCCTCTCGGCAGGGGAAATGCTTTATGTTGAAGCTGCGCGTTCGATCGGCGCCAGCGATACCCGCATCCTCTGGCGACATATCCTGCCCAACATCGTTTCTCCCTTGATCGTGCT
This sequence comes from Chloroflexota bacterium, assembly GCA_024224665.1. Lineage (GTDB taxonomy): Bacteria > Chloroflexota > Anaerolineae > J102 > J102 > PIVW01. The sequence continues at coordinate 1,702 of JAAENG010000043.1, forward strand.
TATCACCCTGCGACTAGGGACCGTGTTGCTGGCCGCCGGCGGGCTTAGTTTTATCGGCCTGGGTGCACAACCGCCACAGCCCGAGTGGGGGGCGCTGCTGGCGGCGGGCCGAGATTACATGGACACGGCCTGGTGGCTGGCCCTCTTCCCGGGGTTGGCTATCACCTTGACCGTCATCGGATTCAATCTTTTGGGTGACGGACTGCGAGATATCCTGGCGCCCGACGTGCGCAGAGGGCGGGGAACACCATAGGTTAGGTGCTTAGTTTAGAGTCGGCATAGAATGATGGGGTTGCTGATCAACTTCCGAAATAAATCAGCTTCGTAGAGTGCGAACAGCAACATGCGGAAGCCTTGTGGTCTTCTGAAATCTATCCTGCGAAGAAAGCTTCAATTTCGTGCTGGAGAATAATGATTTGCATCATGTTCACATATATGATAACATCGGTGTATGCGGACAATCGAATTTTATCGTCTTCCAGATGGCAAAAACCCCATCGTAGGATTTTTAGACTCTTTGACGGGTAAACAAGCAAAAAAAGTTTTGTGGGTGTTGCGACTGATTGAAGAGTTGGATGTAATTCCTCGTCAGTATTTCAAAAAACTGGTTGGTGGCAAAGGTATCTGGGAAGTCCGAATACAGTTTGGCAAAAATATATTTCGGCTACTGGGCTTTTGGCGAACGGAACTTTATTGGTCCTGACAAATGGTTTTGCCAAGAAAATGCAGAAAATCCCAGCACAGTAAATAGCACTTACGATTCGCCGGAAGAAAGAATACCTGGCAAGGAGAAAAGAACTATGAGTGATGTAGAACATTATATAGAAGAACGCGTTGAGCGCGATAGCGAATTTGCTGAAGACTTTGAAGAAGGCTACGTTGACTTCAAAATTGGTGTCATTTTGCGACAGGCGAGAGAGGCGGCAGGGATGACACAGGAAGAAGTGGCGAACAAGTTGAAGACTCAGAAGTCTGCCATTTCGCGGATTGAAAATCATGCAAATGATGTACGCCTTTCTACCTTGCGTCGATATGCTGATGCAGTTGGTGCAGATTTACAAATCAGGTTGACGACTTCATAAAGAACGTAGCTGGGCAAAGAGCACCTAACCTCGCACTTTTTCATCCTTGGGGCATTGCCTCCACAGCAATCAACTCCTCAAGTTGCAGGGGTCGCTGTCCCGTGACGAACACTCTGGCGTAGAGTTTGTAATAGCCCTCGACAAGGGGGGCGGTGAGCGTCCCCCGGTAGCGCCCCTCCATCTCAGGATCCGGCCGCATATTGGTGCCCGGAATCGCCCGGGGTTTGGCCAGGCCCATTGCGCCTGGCAGCGAACGATAACTTGCCAGTTCGACTGCGATTCGGGCGTCCGTAACCGGGACAGTCATGGACTCAGGGTGTTCCTGGTGTACAGTGGCCCGAAGTTGGATCGATTCACCCGGCTCGTAGAAATCTTTGTCGGGCTCAAAAGTCAGTGCCAGGCGTGATGTGGCTAACATCGCCCTGCTTAACCCACGATATTTGTCGAACAATTCCCGGCGCAGCACGGCAAGGGCACTCTCATTGGCATAGATATCACCATGGCTGGCCACAAAGGGCAGATAATCGGTTGCAACTGCCAGCGTGGCGCTCGCAGCTGGCACTGTGCCATCTCCTATCTCTGTGCTCCACCATTCGATGTCATCCCAAATGTTGTTCTGGCCGATATGCACGGTGGCATTACTCACAGTTAAGCGCTGGCGTCCGTAAAAGCAAAGAGTCTCAACACTTGACTCGAGGGCCAATGCCTGACTGAATTCCTTGCCATCGGCTAGCAGGGCGCGGGACCGTTCAGAATCAAGCCAGGTATCGTTTTCGAAAGGATCGATGATCTCGCTATGTTGATCGAGCAGAAAGGGCTGTTGCTGGGGTACCAGTGCATAAATCGAGGGAAATGTCTGGAGCAGTCGTTGGCTCTCCCCTTTGGCATCGGCCGCATTAAAGGTACGTCGCCACAGGATGTCCAGGCCATCTTTGATCATGCCCAAGGCCATGGGTGCGCCGTCCCAAGGTGTGGCAAACAGGATCAATCGCCCTACCCCTTGGCCGCCCCCCAACTTTTCGATATACCAACGCGCCACAAGCCCGCCGGCGCCATGGCCGATCAACCAGACCTCGGCGCCAGGATGGGTGCTACGCCAGCGCTCGATGGCCGTCTGCAATTGGCGGGCCGACACACGATGATCTTGTCGCCAATCATAGGGGAAGGTATAGAGATCCCGGTCGCTCTCTTGATAACGCTTGGGATTAACTTTGTAGCCCATCGCCTGCAATGCCTGAATCAGGGGTCTGTACGGCGTCTGCTTCACCCAGGGCAAGAGGAATTGCAGGTCATCGACCAGCCCCACTGCTTGTAGAGCATCATTTGGATATTTCAACGCATCCATAACCCCGAAAAACCATTCATCCCATTCCGAAGGCTTGACCGGCAACGAGTTGAAATCAGCCCACGAATTCCGGCCCGTATTACGGTCGCGCAACATACTGCCGAACATGCCGGGCAGAAAGACGATAAAATGTTTGGGTGCGCCTGGGGATTGGATGATCATGCGTTATACGCAGGGAATCCGTCGAAAGCGAGCGATTAATAACGATGAGTCTGCGGAAAAAGGGAGGGCCAAGACACAGCAACTATGGTAGGTCCTTTGTGTGGAGTTGTCAAAGCACGCCCAATTGAAGATAGGTGGCTATTGTCATAAATCGACTATGGCACGGCAGACATTCGCCCGCGCATCGTGCCTTAAGAATGTTTCCCGTATCCGGTGACAGCGCGGATGCTCCCAGATTGCCAATCGACAGATATGACCCATGATATGACCTCCGGCACTACGTCACATGACGATCCCGCTCGTACCATGAGGCTGTAATCGAAATCAAACACAGTTCGCCATCGGCGATTTTCAGCCACACCACGGAGGCAATCATGTCCATGCAAACGAACCCTACGACCCCCAGCAGCAACGCCCGCAAAAGCGCCGTCGGCGGCGCCGCCCTTATCGCCATCGGCGCCCTGGCCCTCGGCGCACAGCTAACAGATATCGATCAGCTCGGCGTCCTTATCCCCCTCGCCCTCGGCCTCATCTTCCTGGCCTGGGGTCTGGTTAATCGCAGCTTCGGTCTACTAATCCCCGGTGGAATCCTCAGCGGTATCGGCGTCGGGGCAATCCTCATCGAACTGACGCCCTTCGCCAACGGCGAGACAGCCGAAGGTGGTCTCTTCCTCCTGGCATTCGCTGCGGGATGGGTGCTAATATCCGCATTGTCGGTGTTCACCGAACAACGATTCCAGTGGTGGCCGTTGATTCCCGGTGGAATTCTCGCCACGGTCGGCGCATTGTTACTCAACGGTGATGCAGGCCTCAGACTCCTGGAAATCGCCGGCCTGATCTGGCCCTTAGGACTACTGGCCGCCGGTATCTACTTGCTCCTACACCGGCGCAAGGCTTGATTCAAACTGATCACAATCCCGATCCACATCTGAGCCCCACCAGCGTTGATTCCCCTGGTGGGGTCTTTTTTGCCAATCACCCTCCCAGCCTCGAACCGCTCGGCAGGTGTTCGCTTTCCACAAGGTTATCAGAATGTGACGACTCCTACACGTTGGGCCAGCCACACTCCCACGTAACTCCCAGATGTGTGGTATAATTAGGTGAGACTACGAAATCGACCAGGACGCCACGCCTTGTGATGCAGGGCAAATTCCGTCCTATGACCATAGACAGAACACTCTCGCTTCACAGAACACTGATCTATGTTCTGTTCTGAACCCTTGGCGCCGTGTGACCAGCACCGTAGACGATGGAAATATTTTTTGAGCAGATGGCGCTGGCCCTGATCCCCGAGGATCTATTGCTGTACAGGAGTACGTAATGAAATATGCCATCAATGATCATGTCATCCATCCCCATCATGGCGCCGGGGTAATTACAGCAGTAGAGAACCAGGAATTGGTCGAGGGGTTCGTCCACTACTATATCATCGATATCCCGGCAAAGGATATGACCATCAAGGTGCCCGTTCGGAAAACCGATGTGGTTGGCATTCGCCCCGCTATTTCCGAAGAGATGTTGGCAGAGATAATGGCTACGTTGCAGAGTCCTCCTGAAGATTTACCCGAGGACTTTAAACAACGCCAGACAGATATCCGCGGCAAAATCCATTCCGGCCTGGCGAGAAGCGTGGCTGAAGCTATCCGAGATCTGGCCTGGCACCAACAGCGTAAACGTCTCTCGAAAACAGATGCTGATCTTTTGAGAAACGCTCGTGACATCCTCGGTTCAGAGATCGTTGCTGTCAGTGGTGACGAACAAACAGTGATTCAACAGAATATCGACCGGGCGTTGGCAAAGAGTCTGGAGCACATGAGCGTTACATAACCACAGGCCCTCTGTGGACTGGCCGAGTTCAAAAAGCGAGGAAGTCAAAACTTTTGGGCCAGGTAAATGGGGTAGAACAGGAACATCGAGGGTGGCATTTCATGTTTTTGGGGGCCTAAGTGAGATATCTCTCCCCGTCCCTGCGCTGCACACCACCGCAGCGCAGGGGCAGGGCAACCATGTTAGATATCGTTGTCATTGTGCGACAATATGACCTTTGGCACTATGGCGTATGACCGATAGTCTTGTATGCTTTGTTCTAACGGTAAATCGATGCGGTAGTGAGGTATTCCTACCGCATTGGCGCTCTGTACAGCGATGGTCATCTAATGATGGTCATCTAATGATGGTCATCTAACGATGGTCATCTAATGATGGTCATCTAATGATGGTCATCTAATGATGGTCATCTAATGATGGTCATCTAATGATGGTCATCTAATGATGGTCATCTAATGATGGTCATCTAATGATGGTCA
>JAAENG010000044.1 GCA_024224665.1 Chloroflexota bacterium
GGTCCGGGCGTTCAACTATGCACGACCAATCCCGAAGTTAGAAAGCTGATCATTGAGGGCGTACTTAAGGACCTGCAAGATCAGCCCGGACGTGGCAACATCTCGGTTTCTCAGAACGATAACCGGAACTTCTGCACGTGCCCACAGTGCAAGAGGCTCGACGATGCCGCCGGGTCGAATATGGGTTCGCTGCTTGCGCTTGTCAATGACGTCGCAGACGCTGTCGCCGAAGAACATCCCAATGTTCTTGTGGGAACGCTGTCATACCTGTATTCGCGAAAGGCGCCGGCGGGCACGGTCCCGCGACCGAATGTTCAGATTCAACTGTGCAGCTACAAAACCTGCCTGATTCATCCCATCGGCGACCCAACGTGCGAAAAGAACACTGTTTTTCACAAAGACCTGCTTGAATGGGGCAAGATCTCGAACAACGTCAACATCTGGTGCTATGTGGCGAGCTTCAAGAGTTATCACACCCCGTTGCCGCTGCTGCGCACGATCGGCCCGAACATACGGTTGTTTTTGCGAAACAACGTCAAGGGAATCTTCACCCAGGGTCCTGAATCAGGGGCCAATCTCGGAGGATTGCGCAACTACATTATCTGCAACATGCTGTGGGATCCGGCGCGTAACGAACAGCAGCTTACCGACGAGTTCCTGGAACTGCATTATGGCAACCAGGCTGAGGCAATACAGCAATATATTAAAATAATCCATGATGCCGCCGAAGCTTCTGATTTGCATGAAAATTGTCAAGGCTGGCCCTGGGAGTATGGAATCACCACCGAAGTCGCGAGCAAAGCCTTGGGGATACTTGAAAAGGCCATGGCATCCACCGCCGACCAAGCCATTCGGGAACGGTTGGAAAAAGAGACTGTCGGCTGCTACGGTGTTTTAGTGGCTCCCGTTACATCACTCGCTAACGACAAGATCAAGAACCAAATCAGAAGCCGTGATAACGGCAAGCCCTTTACCCTCAATCTTCAAAAAGCCAAATCCGCACAGCCCTGGCTCACGAAATTCTTCGCGTTGTGCCGTAAACACGGTGTGAAGCAGTTTTCGGAAGTTGTTGCCATGAACCGAATAGAGCAGGTGCTAAGAGACGGATACAAAATCGGAGAGAACGAAGATTTTTCAGACGCAAAACCTGGATTGCTGCTTCAGGGATTTGATTCGAAGCCGGAAGAAAGCGGCACCGCGGTGGAACTGGCACGCCCAACCCCGCAACAGGCGGCATGGCAGGATATGGAGATCGGCATGTTTCTCCACCTGTCGACGAACACCTGGGACCCCGAGTACGGGCGGACTTTTCGTTACATCCACATCCCCGCTGCGGAGATCAATCCCGATCGGCTCGACACGGACCAGTGGGCTCAGGCCGCCGTAGACATGGGGGCTAAATTCATCGTCTTCGTCGCCAAGCACCACAGCGGTTTCTGCTGGTGGCAAACCGAGACAACCGACTTCGGCGTCAGGAGCAGCCCGTGGCGCGACGGCAAGGGAGATGTGCTGGCCGATCTGGCTGCCTCGTGCCGGAAACGCGGCTTGAAACTGGGCGTCTATCTCAGCCCCAGAGACGATCAATTCGGCGCAGGTAACGGCGGCAGGTGCGACACAGCTGAGAAGCAAGAGCAGTACAATCGCTACTACCGCCAGCACTTGACCGAGGTGCTGAGCCTTTATGGCGAGATGATTGAGGTGTGGTTCGACGGCAGCATCGTCGTTCCGGTGGGCGACATCCTCCAGCGGTACGCCCCACAGGCAATGATCTTTCAGGGGCCACATACCACCATCCGCTGGGTGGGCAACGAGCAGGGCATCTGTCCCTATCCGGCCTGGAATACCGTCTCGCAGCAAGCCGCCGACACGCATGTGGCTACGGCTGCTGACAGCGATCCCGATGGCGAGGTGTGGCTACCGATCGAGGTCGATACGTTTGTCTCGGACGATTGGTTCTGGCATCCCCAATCGACGGTGCGCAGTCTGGAAGAACTGCTGGAAGTCTACTACAGCTCGGTCGGTCATGGCGGCTTACTACTGCTGAATCAAGCGCCGGATCGCAGCGGCTTGATCCCATCCGCAGCCATGGCGCGGGGCAAGCAGCTGGGCGACGAGATCCGGCGCCGCTTTGGCACGCCATTGGCCGAGACGTCGGGCGCCGGGAACACGTTGGAGATTTCCCTGAAGCGACCCGCACCCATCAACCACGTGATTCTCCGCGAGGACATCTTGCAGGGCGAGCGCGTGCGTGAGTACGTCGTGGAAGGCTTTTCTGGATCGCAATGGCATCAACTTGCCGTGGGCTCAGCCATCGGGAACAAGAAGATCGATCGCTTCCGGACGCCAGGTAGGCTGAGCCGCGTTCGACTGCGGATTATCCAGAGCGTGGCCGAACCTCAGATTCGCCAGTTTGCCGTCTACGCCACGGGGGCCGGGGACGAGCAGTGCCATGTCTTTCCCCATGAATCCGAAACGATACTTTTGAATCACTCTTTCAAATCAGATCCGAAAGAGGCAGGATGGCAACTGCTTCAGTTCGATTGGGCGCAGTCGTCGGCGAAAGGCCATTGGTCAGCCGGCAAGACTGAAAAACGCGACTCTTTTCTGAGTGTTGAAGATGGTTACTGGCAGGGACCGCTATTTGACGTGACGCCGCATCAATACTATCGCCTTTCGTTCCAGTCACGCGCCCAGGTCCCGGGCTACTGGGCGGCCATGTTCTACGACGCCGATGGTCAAATGCTCCAGGCCGACCACAACTCAGGCATCGACCTCTCGGATGAGTGGATCGACAACGAGTTCTTCTTTCAGGGCAAGGCCAATGCCGTTTCCGCGCGATTATGGTTCTATCCAACATCCGTGAAAAAGGGCAAGAATATCCTCCTGCGTAACATGAGCTTGTTGCCGGCCGATTCCCGGCAGGTTCTCGCCTGGGCGGACCGCCTTTACGCCACGATGCCACCCATTGAATATGAGCCTTTGCCTGACCGGTGGTCGCGGATCCCCCGTTCGATCGAGAAGCTCAAGAAAGGCGAGAAACTCCGCGTTGTCATCCTCGGCGACAGTATTGGCAACGACACCGGCAATTCGCCCCTCGACAAATTGATCGAGCGGCAATACCCGGCAAGCCATGTCGAGATCATCACTTCCATTCGTGGCGGAACCGGCTGTCAGTATTACCAGCATGAGAACCGTGTAGAAGAGTATGTAGTACGTTACAAGCCCGATCTTGTCATGATCATTGCCATCAGTCACGGTCACGATGCCGAAGCCATCGGCAATGTTGTACGCCAGATACGCAAGCAATGTGACACCGAGATCATCGTAACGACCGGCCCGATTGGGCAGGATAAGCTGATGATCGCCAGCTACGCGAAAAACAACAATATCTCTATCGAAGAAGCGGCGGCGATTCGCAAAGCATTTCTCGCCAATGTCAAGAATCTTGCGGAGCAAGAGAACGTGGAATTCATACCTCTTCGAAAGCTGTGGAACGACTACATGGCCGTGGCGACACAGAAGCACAATGTGATGTGGTTCATGAGGGACCAGACACATGCCAACGTCCGCGGCCGGCAAGTGGTCGCGCGACTGCTCGAAAGGTATTTCCAACCAAACTAACTAATAGCCATTAAGGATTGAAAAGGATTGCTAGATGCAATTTTATCCGAACCGTGATATGACCCAATTGTTGGTGCTGGCCATAACATATGTTATTTGCTCGTCCGTTTTTGCCGGGACGAAGGAGTATGCTTTACCGCCTGAGAAAGTCCCGTCCTTTGTTGTGCCTCGCACGAGTGTGCCGCCCAAGATCGACGGCGTCATCGATCAGACGGAGTGGCGCGAGGCAACTGCAGTCGGCGGTGTGGGGGACTGGCAGAACGATGAGCTTGTTGCACGGCCCACTACATTCTTTCTCTGCTGGGATCCTGATCATATGTACTTCGCCTGCCGAGCCTATTTGCGGGCCGGTCAAAAGCCGAATGTACCAGCCGGTCGGTCCCCGGGTTTGGCGTATGTGTGGGACGATGGGCTTGAGTTGAACTTCAAACCGATGGGCTCGAATGTGCCGGCCGGGAACAAGAAAAATTCCTACCACTGGTTCCTCAACTGCCTGGGCTTCATCGGTGACTGCTCACGCAACGCTCTGGGTCAGCAGTTCAAGAGCTGGAATCCGAAGTTCGACATCAAAACTCGTCTGACCGAACCCGGAACTGCGCCAAATGGAGGTCGCTGGTGGGAGATGGAGATGAGTGCGAAACCTGAGGATTTCGAGTTGGAAGGCAAACACAAGGCCGGCGATAAGTGGCGGGTGATGCTTGGTATGAACCATATGCCCGGTTGGATGCAGGCTCGTATCCCATGTAACGGTTCGTATCGCGATCCCTTCGGTCACAATGTTGTCACTCTGGTAGAGGATACACCGGCTGTGCAGATGACGATGGAGAGTTTGTCCAACCCGACTACCGATGGCACCGCAACAATGAAGGTCAGCGCCTACAATCCTACGGCTTCGGCGACAGCTTTGACGCTGGAAGTAAATGTCGCTGACACAATCAACATAGTCGAAACTCTCAAGGTTGCTCCAGGTAAATCCGCTGAGTTCGTTCTCAATGAGAAATTGCCTGAGACGTTAAAGTCCGGCAAGATGTTCATGCAGGTCAGGCAGGGAGACCGCCAGTTGTATCGTTATTCGGTTTCTTTTAAAGTAGGCTCGCAAAAGGGGATTTTGAGCCCTGCTACGCCGCCTGACAAGACGAAATTCAACTTCCAAACTCGCTTCAATCCGGTTCGTTCGCTATTGCTGGTCAAGGGTGATACGTACTACCTGGATGATCCGTCGCAGGCAAGAGCCCTGCGCTATCGCGTCGTGTCCAAAGAGACAGAGAAGTTAGTCTCCGAGGGGCAAATCACACTCAATGCCGAGTACTACCTGCAGGATTTGATCAAGCTTCCGATGCTGGAGCCGGGGACATACATTGTGCAAGCAACAATGGAACTGACCGGAGGTAAAAAGCTTGGTCCGATGACCGGCGAGTTTGTGAAGAAGAACGAAGCGAAGGAATTCGCCCGCTGGTGGGGCAAAAAAGTTGGTGACATCGAGCGAGTTATCCCTCCTTACACAGCGTTAACTCGCAAGGGTAATGTAGTCGGGTGTCTGGGCCGCGAATATGAGCTTAATGCGCTCGGTCTGCCTGCATCGATCAGTTCTCGCTCAGGCGCCGTTAGTGCCGCACCTGCGAGAATCGTCGTTGTAGTAAATGGAAAAGAAAAAAGGATCAAGATCGGCAAGGCTCAAATCACGGAATCGAAGGACTGGCGAGTGAACTTCAAGGGCAAAGCTAAAGGTGCATCAATGAAATTCGAAGCTGCCGGCTGGCTGGAGCAGGATGGGCTCGTTTATGTCGAATTGACCTACGGTCCCTCCGGTAAGGCACCGGTGCAGATCGACTCGATGCGTATCGAGTATCCTCTGAGCGAGACAGATTCCGAGTGCCTCGTATGCATCGGTCCAGGTGGAAACTATTCCAGCCGAACCACTAAGATTCTGCCAAAAGACAAATCCGGCCGAATCTGGTCCACGTTGGAAACAGGTATCTCTGGCAGCGGGATGACCATCGGTTCTTTTTACCCTACAGTCTGGATAGGCAATGATCACCGTGGGTTATTGTGGTGGGCGGACAACGACCGAGGCTGGGTACAGGACAACGACGTGCCGGCGCACGAGGCTGTGCGCAACAGTGGCGAGGTTGTGCTGGTAAATAACATCGTTGCCAAGCCGACCGAACTGAACAAGCCACGCAATATCAAGTTTAGCTATATTGCAACTCCTTTCAAGCCCCTGCCTAAAGGTTGGCGAATGACTCAGACTACCGACGATGGCACTTTCTTCACGCCGTTCCGTAATTTGCGCAAGGACTCAAAAACCGGCGAGAAGGTGTATCAGAATCCTGGGGGCGGCCTCATGCACGTCAACTGGATCCACCCCGAGTCACGGTATCCGGAGGAATGGGACGAACTGTGGGCCGAGCAGAAGGAATTGGCCGACAACCATGCCCACAGCACCCAGTGGAGCGATCCTTATAACGCACGCTCAGGCTGCAACTTCACACACATGTCGTTCCAGATTATGGGCTACGGGAAAAAGTCACTGGAAGATCACGTTTACAGCTACTTCGGTACCGAGTGGGAATCCGGAGGAATGGACACATGGAACGAGACATACACCGACTACGCTATGACGCTCTTTGAGCCGGCATTTAAGAATGGCGGAGTGCGACACACATATTGGGATATTGCCATGCCGATGCCGTTTGACGATCTGCTCAACGGGTTGGCTTATCGTTTACCCGACGGAAGGGTACAGCAAGGTTATAACGGCTGGAACATTCGTCGTTTCATGATGCGTCTTTATTCAATGCAGGCCGACGCAGGCCTCGTACCCGGCGGCAACGGTTTCCACTCGACAAATTCCTATCTGACAATAGCCATGCCCTGGACCGATGCCGTACTCGATGGTGAACTCGATACGGATTTAGACACGAGCCCGCTGGACTGGGTCGATAGTATGCCCATCGAGCGGATGCGTTCCATGTCCAGCCCGCACAGTTGGGGCGTGGCGATCTGCTGGATGGCCAATCTGCACTCAAAGGTTCCTGGCAGAGCCGATGCCGCAAAACGCATCCAGGGCCAATGGGTTTGGATGCACGATTCCTGGCGTAATCCCTACATCCCGCAGCTTCAGCGAATGCCGCAAAGCGTGTTGGATTGGGGCATCAACGATGAGCAGGCCGTTTACCATCCGTACTGGCGCAATCCGTATGTCACCTCAGAGGACGAGCAAATCCTTGTCTCTTTATGGCAACTTCCCGATCGCATCATGCTGGGTGTGTACAACTACAACGGCGAGCAAGCGAAGGATGTGACACTGAAAGTCGACCTCGACGGACTCGACCTGAGGCCGCAGCTCCCGTGGCAGGAGTTCATCGGTGTTCGTGACTTGTGGAAAGCCGACGACACGTCGCCCGGTGCAGCACTTGACTTCCACAACGCCGCGCTTTCAGCAAAAGCTCTACAGCCGCATACCCTGCGGCTGATCGGAATTCGTAAGTACTGACCTGATCGCTGTGACCTCACAAACCCGTAGGGTGCAGATTCTGAGATTGGGGTCAGCCCTGGACATAGATTCCGCTGAAAAACCCCCTCAAAAACCGGCTTAAAACTTGACTTCGTGACACATTAATGTAGACTGTTCTTGTAGTCAACACGTTGTTACGGAGAACATCATGAGCATTCCCAAACAAGATCTCCAGGCCACTTTCTTTGATGCTACATTTCTGGCTCAGGGTCTTTTTGATGCAAAGGATCGGTACGAAATCTTTCGGTCCAAGGTTTGGCCTGCCCTAAAAGCGATGCGGGGTGAGCTATGCGATTTATACTGTCAGGATAATGGTCGTCCTGGGATTGAACCTGTTTTGATGGCTGGCGTAACACTGCTTCAGTTCATGGAATCTGCACCTGATCGTAAGGCCGTCGAGGATGTGCGATTGCATCTGGGGTGGAAGCATGCGTTAAACCTTAAAATCAATGACACTGGATTTCACGCAACGAGCTTGGTTTCTTTTCGAAACCGGTTGACTAA
>JAAENG010000045.1 GCA_024224665.1 Chloroflexota bacterium
TCCGACAATATAATCTCTTTCCAGGCCGCCAAGCACAAGCGCCTACAGCCTATCTCCAGCACAAATCAGCAGGTCGCCTGAGCACGCTCTAACTCAAAAAGGACACACCCAAAAGATTTTGACTTTTTGGCTGATTCTTACGCTTGTCGGGAGGCTACTTTGTCCAAAAGATTATCTGAAGGTCTATACAAACCCAAATTCGAACTGATACTCCGCAATTGTGTGCCAATTCTTTACGAAAACCAATCCTGATCATGCGTCTTCATCGTACAGTTTCACACTTCGGGAATTGCTGGCCCAGGATGCAGATCGAGAAGCGGGTTTCCACTGGCTCTATACCCTCTACGACGCCTTGAACAGCGCCGGTGAGGACATCAGTATCATCAAACGGTCGCCACTGTACCATCAAAGCCCCGTTCCGCTTCAACTTGAGAACGATCCCTACCGCCCGCTGGCTCTGGGGCAAGATCAAGGCGGATGGGTTGTCGATGTGGTGCGGAGGGTCGACCTGCATACTCTCGATGCCAGCATAGATTGCACGCCCTCCGAAATTGTAGAGAGATCAGCGTGACCGCCCAATTGAGCCCGGTTCCGTCCGCTTTGCCAATGATATTGATCGATGGAAAGGCTGGGGTGACGCTCGACGATTTTACAGGCGATCGTGTGACTTTTACCTGGTCGGTATAATTGTGTTGTGTGAGAAACCGACGGGGACCAACCGAGATGATGCGCAAAGCATTGTAGATGTGTGCCGAACCTCTGGTGTGCCGTTGACCGTGGCCTATTACCGTCGTTTCTGGCCGGTTGTGCAGAAGATGAAGGCGTTACTGGCCGAGAACGGCATTGGTCGGGTAGTGTCCGCCCGGGTGCAACTGGCTGACTATTTTGACGGCGACCCGAAGCGTCTTTGGCTCACCTCTTTGAGAGAAGCAGGTGGCGGCGCCTTGGCAAATGCCGGCAGCCATTGGGTCGACCTGATCCGCTATCTGTTGGGAGAGGTAACCGAGGTGATGGCCTATTGCTCGTCAACCGCAGGCTTTGAAGTAGAGGACACTGCTGTTGCCATCATGCGCACCGAGACAGAGGCGTTCGTGTCATTCTCTTCGACCTGGCAAGAGCGTGTCGGGGTTAACGACGTTGACATCTGTGGCACACACGGACGCACAGTGGCCAGTCCCCTGTCAGCCGGACGCTTGAAGCTGTTTCGCTTTGGCAAGGAGCAAGAACTATTTGAGCTAGCACGCTCCGGCCCGGCCCACCACGAATTGATCCAAGAACTAATAACACCTCTCCAGACCGGCCAGAGTTCACCGGTTCCAGGTGAAGAAGCGGTCGCAGCTTGGCGAATTATCGAAGCGACTCACCGTTCCAACACAGAAGGTTGTCGTATTAAAATAGTTTAGGAAACCCTATCAGACCGGCCAAAAAAGAGAAATTCTAGTGTCAAATTCAGCAACACCGTTAAGGTTAGGGATGGTCACAGTTGAACCTCACGGCCGGCCGTGGGCTGAGGTGCTGGCTCAGATGCCGGAGGTGAAGATGGAGTGTGCCTGGGATTATGACCTGGATCGGGCCAATGACTACGCGAAACAATGCGATATCCCTGGCGTGGTTAAGCACGTGGAGGAGATGGTCGGAGTAGTTGATGCCGTGCTCGTCGGCGGTGGACGGCGGATGCCCACGGGCGATGGCATTTGGGGCGAAGAACCGGACGATCATCTGCGCCTGTCCCGGCCATTTTTGGAAAAAGGGATGCCGGTGCTTGTCGATAAGCCCTTTGCCGACAAGTTAGAGGACGCCATTGAAATGGTTCGATTGGCTCGTAGCAACGGAGCTATGCTGATGTCTTTTTCGGCTATGCGCTATGCTACCGAAATCACCGGACTGAAGGAAGTGGTAGATGATGGTGGATTTGGAAACATCTCCGGCGCCAGTTGTATGATTGGCGCGGGCGTCGCCACGCTCAAATGGTATATCATCCATATCCTGGAAGCCCTGTATGTACCGTTTGGCCCTGGCATCGAGTCGGTCTTTGCGCTGCCCAGCCAGACGTCTGTGGTGGTCGGCAAGGCCCAAACGCCGCGGGCTTACGGATTGGTACTCCGCTGGAAGAACGGCCGTGTTGCCACCATGCTGATGGTGGAAGATGAGACAGACGCGGCGGAAGGCGACGCTTACGAGAATCGACCACCCCGTATTTTGTGGCCCACGGCTACGATTGTGCCGCCCTACTTGCCGTTTCACTATAACATCCGCATTTATGGGGATATGGACTGGGCCGATGTGCGCACCGTGGGCAAAGGATGCTACCGGCGCAAGCTAAGGGCGTTTTTGAACATGATCGAGACAGGTCAGGAAGCGATCCCCTTAGAACATACCCTGGAACTGACCCAAGCCCTGATCATGGCCGAGAAATTAATCGAATCTGGCAAGTTGGAATGGCTGCGACCGATCGAGGAGATAATACTGAGCAGATAGTGGCGTACCAACGATTATGAAGAGCCAGGGATAATAGCGCTACTAGATAACCCGATCTCGCCTATACTAGTCTTGAATTCAAGTTTGGGTTAGAATGTAGGTGTAGGCTTTGATTTATAAAATCACTCACTACCGTTATCGCTTCTCGTGTTGGAGTATGTGACTATGAACCCCTGGCTCATTTTACTAATCGGTGTAATTTTGGGGCTTTTGTTGAACTGGCTGATTGATCGGGGATTCTTTGTGCGTAAGAAACACGAAAATGAGAAACGCATCAAAGAACTTGATCTATCGCTTCAGGCCTCTGATGCACAAATTGCGGAGAAAAAAACGCAACTGGAATCTTTGCAGGCCGACCATGACGCCATGCAGGTCTCAGTGGCGGAATCACCTGAGACCGAAGATGAGATCGATGGCCCGGATGTGGAAGTCATATCTGACGCCGCTGCCGACCTGGAACAAGCCGATCTTGATGGCAGTGAGATCGAAGAGGCAGTGGCCGATGAGGTGGATGGCATTGACGCCGCGGATGTATTAGCAGGTGCTGCGGTGGTGGCGGCGGCGGCAGCAAGTACGGATGGGGAAGCAGCAGAGGAAGAGCAGGACACCGATGGAGCAGAACGATCGGCAACCCTGGACTTAGCTGAGGACCTTACAGACGATGAGTTAGAAGCTGGCATTGGCGTGAGCGGCGTTGCTGTTGGGGTTGCAGCAGGTGCGGTAGCCCTGGGCGCTGTCCTGGCCGGTTCAGATGAGGAAGCAGAAGAAGAAATTGAGGAGGGCGAACAGATCGAAGCCCCAGAAGCCGACCTTGTAGCGCCAGTTGATAGCGATGGCGAGCAGGATGAGGGTGTGGGAGTCCTGGGTGTCGCTGCTGGAGCTGCTGCCGGTGCGGTAGCTCTCGGCGCTGTCCTGGCCGGCTCAGATGAGGAAGCAGAAGATGGAATTGAGGAGGATGAGCAGATCGCAGCCCCAGAAGCCGACGGCGTCGTGCCAGGTGATGGCGATGGCGAGCAGGATGAGGGTGTGGGAGCCCTGGATGTCGCCGCTGGAGCTGCTGCCGGTGCGGTAGCCCTCGGCGCTGTCCTGGCCGGCTCAGATGAGGAAGCAGA
>JAAENG010000046.1 GCA_024224665.1 Chloroflexota bacterium
ATCGGCATCATCGCGATCAGTGTGCTGTGGCTGTTGGTTATTCGCCAGGAAGGAAATCCACCCACCGATCCTATGGTAACGGAGCCTGATATTCAGGCTCAGGCCGATACCGAAGTGAAAGGATCGAGTGTCACGCGAAGTGAGGATGAATATGGGGCAGTCGACCGCAGGCTGGTATCAATGTCCGGTCGTATCGATCGGGGATTTCAGACACAACAAACCGACAATTCGGATGTAAAGCGCAAGCTCACAGTAATGGCCAAAGGTCTCAAAGAGATCAAGGTGGTGATTAGAGACCTGGGAGAAAGCAACAAGGATCTCGGTCGGCGTGTAAGTGAAGCCACCTCACAGCTAGAGACGATTACCAAGGAGGTCAGGGCGCTCAAGGTCGTCAAGCGCAAACCAACTGTCAAGTCCAAGCCCCGGCCCGTCAAGACCCCTCCATTTCATATCGATGCCATCGACGTTTGGGATAACGCGACCTATGTGGCCGTCTCCCAGGACGGGCGCGTGGCGTTTCTGAAAGAAGGCGAGCAGCAGTCTGGTTGGACGGTCACTCACATCGACCGCCTAAAGGGACAGGTCGATATACAGGGGCCTGCCGGGCAGGCCCATTCCGTTTCGTTGCAGAGGTAGAA
>JAAENG010000047.1 GCA_024224665.1 Chloroflexota bacterium
CTTGAAATCGGTCTGTTTGCGCTCGCCGACCAGGGCAAAGGCTTCGCCGATGTCCAAGGTCACATCTTCACCCTTCGGCGTGTGATCGATCCTGTCTTCGCCGATCAGCAGGGGTGAGCCAGCGATATCGGCCTGGTACATGCGTACGGTACCGCGCGGGAGTTGGGCGTCGACACCCTCTTCGCCGGTATTGAAGGACAACTGTACATCTATCTTGGAGTTGCCCGTACTGCCGTAACCAGGATCGTAGATGGGGCCGTAACCCATAAAGGGAATGGATCCATCATAGACGAATTCCTTCTGGGCATCGACATCAGAAGCGGTAACAAACTCGACCTGCTTGGTCTGATTGTCTTTGACCGTGACCGGGCGTTGCACCTCATACAGATGGTATTCGAAGAATTCTCGTTGCCCGACGTATGGGGGGGTGGGGGTGGGGGTTGCACGCATACCTACGGCCTCATCCATGTCCAATGCGAAAGCCCCACCTCTGCCGGCAGTGACACGGTTGATGTCGCCTGCCACAAGTTTGAGGCGGGCATCTTTGTAGGTGGCCCCACTACGATTGTCCAGCGTCACCCAGCCATTCAGGTCCAGGCTCTTGTTATCCTCTGCGAGCACCAGAACATAGTCGGCTTTCCAGTTCAGGCCATTGGTAAGATAGGCGATCTCGCTGTTGTGGACACCCGCTTCCCCGGCGTCGACCATCCAAACCAGGGTAGGGCGAGTGATCAATCCATCGGGCAGGGC
>JAAENG010000048.1 GCA_024224665.1 Chloroflexota bacterium
TATGTGCGGCGGTGGGTTGGTTGGGTTTGGGGTGGCAAAAATTGTGGTCCGCTGGGCTTTGCCCAGACCCAATAAGAAATCATCAAAGCGTCAAATTACCAAATCATCAATCACAGTTCGGAACGTACACATCGCACGTGGTTAGGGCTGGTCACGCTATCATGAAACACGCTGGTAGAATCAAAAGTTATCACCCACATGGTTCCGCTGCTTTCCGCGGTGTCCGACCAAAATCTCCTAGATTCGCAGTAAGCTTCGTCACCCAACGCGGGATCCCAGTTACAACCTTGCACGCAGCCCGGTGCACAAATGCTATTACCCCCGCACTCGGCGTAATCTGAACATTCATCCCAAACCCCACAGTAACCTTCTGGCACTGCATTCCATTTCATGTCCCACTCTAATGATGAGCACCACCAATTCCCACCCTTAACGGTGCGAACCAATGAACGCAGCTCAGTTATCTTCGGCAATCTCCAGCCGGATCCCAGGGTGTCGACACAATAGTTATATGTATTGACGTTTCGGTTTAAATCGTAGACTCCCGCCGCAACATACCAGTTCATATCAGTTTCACTCGGCGATTCTTGCCAGCACAAGTCACTGTTGGGATCGTACTTACCTTCGGTTTCGGCGCAATCTGTCATCGGTAGATAGCATTCACCATCAAGTTTACAGCCAAGTACACAATCGACGAGGCCATCGCAATCGTCGTCCAGTTCGTTCCCGCACACTTCGTCTACAGCTGTTCCCGCTACACAGGTGTCACCCACAACGCCGTTGTTGCAGGAAGTAACACCCGTCGATGCACAGACACCAACGCCGCAACTCGTAGGTAATGGGGCATAGTCTTCATCGGTTGCACCGTCGCAGTCATCATCCACACCGTCACAAGTGGCTTCGTCGGCTGCGGGCGTTCCTGGGCTACAGCTGTCAACCACAGCGCCGTTGTTGCAGGAAGTAACACCCGTCGATGCACAGGCACCAACGCCGCAACTCGTAGGTAATGGGACATAGTCTTCATCGGTTTCACCGTCACAGTCATTGTCTAAACCGTCGCACACCTCAGCTGATGGCTCGCAACGCACGCATCGCACGTAGCTGTCGTAGCCCTTAGTGACGTAGCCGGTGAGGCCGCTGGCGAAGTACGCGCCCCATGCCTCGTTGTCATTGAACGACGACGACGACCAATACGAATGTTGGTCGTCTCCAAACATATCATTGCATGGACACGCGGATATGTAGCATGGACAAGTCGCAAGCAAAGCTTCAAACTCTCCCACATCAGGCAACCTCAACCCCGGGTCTCCGTACGTCATCATGCATAAGTCCATTTGTGGGATAAGTATTGGATGAATCCAGCACTGGCCGGGAACATCGTCAGGATCGAGACCCATGGCTTCACACCAGCTCATCTCCGTGGGATCACCTGTGCAACCGCATTCCGCGGCGTCCCATTCCTGCCCCAGCGGACAGCGCAGCCAATAGAGATTGGTTCCGGGTTGCTGCACATATTCGGTCTCGTCGCACGGGGCAACGATGCCTTGCTCTATGCGAAATTTAATCGGTAGTGTCCGATCTTCTTCTAAAGGAATGAGATCCTCTGTATCGGTGTTTTTCAAATCTCCAAGGGTGGCAAGAGATACTACGACATAACCCAACGTCTTATCATAAGCCTTCACCGTAATTTTATAATCTTTGTCATCTTCTAAATCATAATCACACGTGCGCCAGTCCACCTGGTAGTATTCACCCGAGGGGAAAACCTGCACGGCTGGATCCGATTCCTCCATGTCGAAGGATGCAA
>JAAENG010000049.1 GCA_024224665.1 Chloroflexota bacterium
GTCGCTCTCGATCCTGCCTCACAACCCTCCGACAATATAATCTCTTTCCAGGCCGCCAAGCACAAGCGCCTACAGCCTATCTCCAGCACAAATCAGCAGGTCGCCTGAGCACGCTCTAACTCAAAAAGGACACACCCAAATCCGCCCTGGGTAACTTGACGATCACCACATTTCCGGCAAAGGGCATGAATAATTGATTCAGCACCGGCACTGGCGTAAATTGGGGCGCCAATGACGTCTCTGTATCACCTGGCGACGCCAGCCCCGTCAGGGCCAAAAGCAATACGAGCCCTGACACGATTGCCAGTCCTAAGATGTATTTTAGTGATTTGCGTCCGCTCATGAGCCATATACCTCCAGAGGTGTGTGTGATGGCGTTTAAGCGGGACAGAGAAGCCTGCTGATGGTTCACCCCGAAATGTGAGATGTTGCCTTGTTTACCATCGATTCTGCTTAACCCAACAGATGCAAGCGTTCTGTCCCCAAAAGTAGGGAGAATATCGTTCCGCTATTATATCATAATTATTTGACATTTGCAATGTGCATATTTAGGGGATGTAGTCTTTTCGATGTAAGCTTGCACGCTGTTTGAAAGGAATGTGGTCTTTTTGCGGTTGCCACAAATAGAGCAACGGGCAGATTCGGAATCTGGTTTAATCCTGGCGGCTGGTTTTTTCTTGAGTGTATGGGCGGTCGGGGATCCGGGGCCGACGGCTAGACCCATCCAAGTGGGAATTGCCATGAAGCTGAATCACGCCGATACAGCTCCAGCAATTCCAAATATGGTAATTTTGCAGGGACAACAACCTCGGTTTAGCTGTGAGATTGCGATCAGTTCCCCACCGAGGGTGAGAAATTGCCCATTTTTAGGGACGGAAACACCCCAGAAGGTTCATATTTGGAACTGCTGATACAGCTCTGCAGACGTGGTGTTATTGGTACGAAACTGGTATAATAATACGTTAGTAAACACATCTATTGTATGGAGTTAGAATACACCCTATGGCGGAAGATCGAAGCCACGATTCTGAATTCGACGAGACAAATGGCAGCGAGGACTGGGATAGCTTGAATCCAGGTCGCGTACAACCTATAAACCTCGAAAGGGAGATGCGAGTCTCTTATCTCGACTACGCCATGAGCGTGATCGTCTCGCGGGCGCTGCCCGACGCACGAGACGGTTTGAAACCGGTACATCGCCGTATCCTCTATGTGATGTATGATATGGGCCTGCACTACAACCGCTCCCATCGCAAGAGCGCCCGCATTGTTGGAGAAGTGTTGGGCAAATACCATCCGCATGGCGATACGGCCGTCTACGATGCTATGGCCCGTATGGCGCAAGATTTCAGCCTGCGTTATCCTTTGGTCGATGGTCAGGGCAATTTTGGCTCGGTTGATGGCGATAGGCCGGCGGCGATGCGTTACACAGAAGCGCGTCTGGAACGTATTGCCGGTGAATTGCTGGAAGATATCGACAAAGATACGGTCGACTGGAGTGCCAATTTCGACGATTCTCTGCAAGAGCCGAATGTCCTCCCCGCTCGCTTGCCCAATCTTCTTCTCAATGGCGCCAGCGGTATTGCTGTAGGCATGGCAACCAACGTGCCCCCTCACAACCTTAGCGAAATCGCAGACGCCATCGCCTACACCATCGATCACTGGGAAGACCCCAGTGAAGTGACAATCGAAGCTCTGATGCAGTTTGTGCAAGGGCCTGATTTCCCCACAGGCGGCATCATCATGGGGATGGATGGGATCAAGCAGGCCTACGGTACCGGTCGAGGCCGGTTGATCGTGCGAGCCAAGACTGAAATCCAGGAGATGAGGGGGGATCGGTTCCGCATTATCGTCACAGAAATCCCCTACCAACTCAATAAAACGACATTGATCGAGCGTATTGCCGATCTCGCCCGCTCCGACCGCATGACCTCTATCTCTGACCTTCGCGATGAGTCCGACCGGAAAGGGATGCGCATTGTGATCGAGCTAAAACGGGGGGCTGCACCCAAGAAGGAGCTGAACAAACTCTTCAAATACACCCCTCTCCAAACCACATTTGGTGTTATCAATCTGGCGCTGGTCGAAAACCAGCCTCGTTTGTTGACACTCAAACGCTCGTTGCAAGTGTACGTTGAGCATCGGGTCGAGGTGATCACCCGCCGCACACAATGGGAACTGGCCCAAGCCGAACATCGCGCCCACATCCTCGAGGGATTGCGTATTGCCTTGGAATTCCTGGATGAAGTGATTGCCACCATCCGCCAGAGTGACACGGTAGATGATGCTCGCACCGCCTTGATAGAACGCTTTGCACTCTCGGAGATTCAGGCGCAGGCGATTCTCGACATGCAGCTTCGTCGCCTTGCTGCCCTGGAACGGCAGAAGATCGAAGATGAATACGACGGACTCATGGTTCGAATCAACTATCTGCGCGACTTGCTCGAACATCCTGCTAAGATCCTGGCATTGGTCAGAGAGGACATCCTCGAGGTCAAAGAGAAATACGCGGATGAACGGCGTACAGAGATCAACCCCTTTGGCGGTGGCGATTTCCGCGAAGAAGATCTTGTCACCCAGCGGGGCGTGATTGTTACGCTCACCGAGAGCAACTACATCAAGCACACCGATGTCAAGGTTTTTCGCGCACAAGGGCGGGGCGGGGTGGGTGTGCGCGGCATTCAAACGAAATCAGAAGACGCGGTTGTCAAGGCGGTCTTTGCTCGCACACTCGACCATGTGCTTTTCTTTACCAACAGCGGCCGTGTTTACTCGGAGCGGGCTTATAATCTCCCTGAGGGCAGCCGCACCGCCAAAGGCGCCAATATCAACAATGTGTTGAATCTGCAGCCACGGGAGGTCGTCACCGCCCTGATACCAGTGGAAGATTTTGGTGATTCCGAATATATCGTGCTGTGCAGCAAACGGGGCAAGGTCAAACGCATGCCCCTGAGTGAGTTTGAACGTGTACGCCCATCAGGTATCATCGCCGTAAATCTCGCCCCGGATGATGAGTTGGTACGGGTGAAACTGACAACCGGAACCCAGGATATCATCATTGTCACAGCCCGGGGGAAGGCGCTGCGCTTCCATGAAGACGCGCTCCGCCCCATGGGCCGCACCGCTGCCGGTGTTATGGGCATTCGTCTGCTCGACGATGACACGGTTGCCGGCATGGCTGCAGTCAGTGGTGATGAAGAATTGCTCATCGTTACCGAAAAGGGGTGGGGTAAACGGGTTGAAGTGAGCGATCTGCCGGTCAAAGGGCGGTACACCCAAGGTGTTTGGATCACCGACAATTCACGTCTTGAAGAAACCGGCCCTATCGTTGTCGCCCGTTCTGTACTGTCAAGCGATGATGTTACCTTTATGACGCTAAACGGTGTTGCCATGCGTACGCGAGTCGATGATATCAACCTGTTGGGTCGGAGTACACGCGGCGTGCGTTGCGTGCGTTTGCAACCTGGTGACGCTCTTGTATCGGCCGCTCGTGTGGTCGATATCAAGACCGAAGAGGAAGAAGAACAGGTTGATACCCAAAATGGTGACTTGGATGACATCGAAGCGCCGCTTGAATCTGTCGCTGATGTGGTAGAACCCCCCGCCGAAGCTACTCTGTAAACGCTACCATGAGCATCAGCCATCTCTTTAAAGACCACCCCGGTCTACAACTCGAGTTTTCTCCTGAGCTTGAGCCTCGGGTCATTGTAGAGACTGCCGTCGCCTTTGCCAACAGCGAGGGGGGACAGATTGTCGTTGGAGCTAACGCTAATGGCCGGGTGATGGCCGGTCTTCAGGCGGAAGACGCTGATGAAATGGTTCGTTTGGCCATGGTCGATGTGCGTCCACCCCTGTTACTTGAAGTCGAACCCTACGAGTTGCCCCAGGGCACGGTGTTGGTTTTCAAGGTGCCTCGCAGTAGCGATCTGCATTCGCTGGCCGATGGGCGGGTGTTGGCCCGGCGCGGCAGCGAGAATCAGGTCCTCTGCGGCCCTGCCCTCACCATCGCCGCCTCTGGCCGTAGCAGCGGTACCTTCGAGTTAGAGGAAGTGCTTGGCGCCAGCTTCGACGACTTCGATTCAGAAGTGGTAGCAGAGTACTTTGAGCGCCGGCGAGAACGCTCGCCGCGGGCGCTGGTTGGTTCTACTGAAACGCTCCTGCAACAGATGGGCGCGCTTAAAGCCAGTGGCACGGCTACGGCCTTGGGTATGGTGCTTTTTGGTGAGGAACCTCAGATCTTTCTGCCTCAGTGCGGGCTTACTTTTGTGAAATTCGCAGGCAGTGATCGCCGGGGTGAGCACGGGCAGATCGGCTATGGCCGTCGCGAAGATATCACCGGGCCCCTGGCGCGTGTGATCGAACGTGCCTGGCGCGTTGTCTGGGAAGAGATGTCGAAGCAATCGGTGGTTCGGGGCCTGGTGCGTGAGCAGGAGACCGAATATCCTGCAGTTGCCGTGCGCGAGGCGCTGGTCAATGCTGCAGCACATCGCGACTATCGTATTAGCGGGCGCCGCATCGAAGTGCTGATGTTCAGAGATCGTTTGGAAGTGACCTCACCAGGTGGTTTACCCGGTTACATCACCATCCAGAATATCGTGGACGAACATTTCAGTCGTAATCCCCGCTTGGTCAATGGACTCATGCAGTGGGGTTATATCGAGGAGCTAGGGCTGGGTGTCGATAAGATGATCGAGGTGATGGTGGCCGAAGGTCACCCTCCCCCTGAATTCAAAGCCTCTCCCCACGCCTTCTCTGTCTCCTTGCGAAAAGGGCGCGAGGTAGGTCAGCCCGGTTTTGTGCCACAGTGGGAGCACGACATGAACGAACGGCAGATGCAGGCATTGCAATTCGTTCAGCAAAAAGGTCGGATCACAAACAGAGACTATCGAAATCTCTGCCCACATGTCAGCGCCGAAACCCTGCGCCTGGATCTCGTCGATCTCGTCGACAAAGGTGTTCTCCTCAAGATCGGCGAGAAACGTGGGACTTATTATATTCTAAAGCGCAAACCGACCGGCGGCTGACGACGACCACAGAGAACTGGCGGAAACGTGGTTGATCTTGGGATATTTGGGATAAACTTGGGATAAGGTTTCTTCAGGTTATGTCCCGATCCCCAATTTACGTGAACGCATTGTGCCGGCTTGGAGCTTGTCTCATCACCCGAACGTAGGACGTCATTTGCGGTGACACCGGTACAGCTATCAGGGACAAAGCCAACTTATCCCAAGTGATTTGGGATATATTTTGGGATAAGTTTAGTCGGTGCGAAAATCAAAAGGCAAAAATCGAAAATCAAAAGTGTTGTCTGTCATTCCGAAGATAACTCCAACTAAGGACTGATAGTTCTCAAACCACTTTCATCGTTGGTGGTATACTGACGAACATGGCGAGATGCTGTCGGCTGTTTGGGATATTTGGGATAAACTTGGGAAAAATCGACCCCTTCTCACCTCAGGCTTTCAGGCTATCTACAAGATCAACATACGCCTGCATAGCATCCTCTTGGCCCAAACCCTTCTGTTTTTTCCAGGCATCGTATTTGGCACGGCCGACTGGATTGGTGAAGCCGGGCCGTTTTCCTGCAACATCGCCGGCCGTTGCCTGTTTGTAGAGCGAATATAATTGCAACAGGGTCTCGTTATCAGGTCGTTCGGGCAGATTCTGAGCGCCGGCAGTAGCGGCTTCAAATAGCGTTTGCAGTTCAGACATCATCGACTCCTTCGAGTGTATGCGAATACATCGTAACCCAATGGTACCCTGACACCAGATGTGGACCAAAGATCGCAACCCCTGTCAAGGACACCACACAACCAACCGACTACACGACCAACCGACTACACGGCCACACGACCAACCGACCACACGACCAACCGACTACACGGCCACACGACCAACCGACTACACGACCACACGACCAACCGACTACACGGCCACACGACCAACCGACTACAC
>JAAENG010000050.1 GCA_024224665.1 Chloroflexota bacterium
ACTATTTTCTTCAAGGTCTCAGGAACTTACTTATTCATCAACAAGTTGAATGGTTCCGTGAAAAAACGCGACTGAGACCTTCCGACTGGGACGATGTTCTGGACTTTGCTTTATGAACCGAGTTTTCCAGAGTTTTCAGCACATATACAGATCGAGGGGTGTGCGTCCCGGAAAATCTCGTAACATACCTTGTCTTTCAATTCGATCGGCAATTGGCGTGTAGATCTCGTCATACCAGTACAGCACTGCCTTTTCATAATGTATCCGCTCAGGTTCGCCATCGCTTAATAGATAGTGGTGAAGGTCAATGTGTTCGAGTATCTCCTGATACCGTCCGGGAAGTGTCACACGTAGATCGGCATCCGGCCGCAATTCATCGAGGCGGGTGCGTTCAAGAAATTCGATATATTCGGCGGCCATGATCAGATCATCCAGTTTTACATCTGGCGTGAGTGGGAATTTAGTCTGGACCTCGCTAACATAGGCCTCGATGGATTTCATCTCAAGTTGTCTTGCCACAGATACGCGATGATTGCCATCTCTTACAAAATAGACATCACCAATCTGGTAGACCTCGATGGGGGGTAAGCCGGTTGGGCCGGTCATCCCCACCTCAACAGAAGCCCAGCGATGTCTGTCGCTATCTCGCAATGGCATAAAACTGCGAGTGAAATCGGTGTATCGGCCCACACTACCGACAATAGCATCCAAGGGGATATCGCGCAAACCCCGATCCTTTGTATTACGTGCTCTTAATAGCCTGCGGGTTTCTTCGTAGGAGAGCAAGTCGGGCGAAGCGCCATTGATCCGAGACAGTATCTGTTCGAGATTGGCCTGCCATCGCGCGTATTGGAAATGTTGAAGTGCGCTGAGATGCTGTGAACGTGTCGAATCTAACATTATGTGCTTAATCCATCCAGGGTATCTCGACCCACTCGCTCAAGTGGCCGTCCGGGTCATAAGCATCGACCTGAGTGGCGCCACCGTGGCGGGGCGAGGCACTCACAGGCCGAGGGTTTCACATATCGATATTCTACCATGTTTGCCAACGTGCAAGAATCCCTGTGGACAGCGCTGGCAGCACACGCTGAGATACCTAAGTTGTGAAGCGATATTGCCGGGAGATGTCATCGCGCCTATACTTAATTGTCATTATCTTAATGCAAGCCGCAGTGTAACGAAGGAGTAATCGATGTCAGAGGAAGTGGCAGGGTCGGAAAAATGTTTCTTACTGCAGGATATCAGATCAAGTGTGGGCGCCTCTGGGCTCGAATTCAGCGAATCTGAATACCGGCCGATTCATGAAGATATCGACGATCTGGTAGCATCCTATGAAAAACTGCGTAGCGTTTCTCTGCCCAATAGCGTTCCACCTGCCTTCAGGTTTGCCCCCGAACCATTCTTTGTCGAGAACAGGAGTGACAACCCTCCTGCCAGAGTCCCTGCATTCGCTGCCGTGAAGGCGCCCGGCGATCTGGAAGAAGTGGCTTTTTGGCCGCTGACGCAGCTTGCGGAACTGATGCGGACACGCCAGGTAAGCTCTCGTGCACTGACCGAGATGTATCTGGAGCGTCTGAAACGCTACGATCCCATCCTGAAATGTGTGATTGCCTTGACGGAGGAGCTAGCATTCCAGCAAGCAGATCGGGCGGATGCCGAGTTGATGGCGGGGCACTACCGTGGGCCATTACATGGGATCCCGTGGGGAGCGAAGGATCTGTTGGCGACCCAGGGCTATCCCACCACGTGGGGGGCAATGCCTTACAAGGATCAGATAATAGACGGCGATGCCACGGTTGTGAGCCGGCTAGAACAAGCCGGGGCTGTACTGGTAGCCAAACTGACTATGGGAGCCCTGGCCTGGGGCGATGTCTGGTTTGGTGGCACGACGAAATCACCCTGGAATATCGAGTTGGGTGCGAGCGGGTCCTCTGCCGGTCCCGGCGCGGCTACGGCGGCCGGGCTGGTGGGTTTTGCCATTGGCGCCGAGACCTGGGGCTCGATCATTTCGCCCGCGACACGGTGTGGTGTCACAGGACTGCGGCCGACCTTTGGCCGTGTCAGCCGGCATGGCGCCATGGCCCTAAGTTGGACCATGGACAAAATTGGCCCGATGTGCCGTTCGGTTCAGGATTGTGCTCTTGTGTTTGATGCTATTCAGGGGCGGGACCCTCATGATCTGACCACTGTCTCTCGACCTTTTGTGTGGGAGCCCGGCATCGATCTGGCGAAACTGAGAATCGGCTATCTTGCCAGTGCCTTTGAACAAGATTACCCGGCCCAAGAGAACGACCAGGACGCGCTTGCCACTTTGGGCGATCTCGGCGCTGATCTTATCCCTATCGAATTGCCGGACTATCCGGTTGAGGCGTTAAGGCTCATTCTCACAGCGGAAGCGGCAGCCGCCTTCGATGACCTGACGCGAAGCGGAGATGATGCTCTGCTCGTTCGCCAGACCAAGGACGCCTGGCCACACGTGTTCCGACTGGCGCGTCTCATACCCGCTGTCGAATACATCCAGGCCAATCGTGTGCGGACGTTGATTATGCAAGCAATGGCAGCGTTGATGGAGGAAGTCGACCTCTACGTCGCGCCTTCGTTCGTTGGGCACAACTTGTTGCTCACAAATCTGACGGGTCATCCGGCGGTCGTTGTGCCCAACGGTATGGGCGAAAAGAGTACCCCAACAAGCATTACCTTTAGCGGGAGATTGTTCGATGAAGCGACCGTGCTGGCTGTTGCCAAAGTCTATCAGGATGCTACAGGTTTTCATCATGTTCAGCCGGCGTTTACAGCATGAATGTTGTATAACATACCTATTATGACCACACCCACTGTATCACTATCCAATTTGCGAAAAACCTTCGGGCCTGTTGAGGCTGTTGCAGATGTCTCATTTGAGGTGTTCCCCGCTGAGATTTTCGGTCTTCTAGGTCCGAACGGGGCCGGCAAAACCACCTCGATCCGTGTGATGTTGGATATTTTCCGACCAGACAGCGGCGACGTACAGATTTTTGGCGGCTCGCTGAATGAAGCTGCCAAAAATCGCATCGGTTATTTGCCCGAAGAGCGCGGACTTTACAAAGATCTGAAGCTGGAACCGACTTTGCTCTATCTGGCACAGCTCAAAGGCTTAAGCAGCGCCGATGCCCGAGCCAGGTTGGAGCAGTGGCTCAAACGGCTGGACCTTTATGACCATCGCCACAAAAAGGTACAGGACCTGAGCCGCGGCATGCAGCAGAAGGCGCAACTTATCGCCACCCTCATTCACGAACCCGACCTGATCGTGGTCGACGAACCCTTTTCCGGGCTAGATCCGCTGAATACACGATTGGTCAAACAGATCATGGAGGAGCAACGCCAGGCCGGTAAAACCATCATCATGTCCACACACCAGATGTATCAGGTAGAAGCGCTCTGTAATCGTATTGTACTGATCAACAAAGGAGAATCGGTGCTTTATGGTGATGTGGCCCAGATAAAACATGAGTTCTCTGCCCATGCGATTTCCCTGAGCGGACAAGGTGATTTTGAGTCGTTGCCGGGTGTATTGGATGTACGCCAGCAGAATGGCGCCTGGCATCTTGCGCTCATGCCGGGCGTTGATCCGCAAATGGTGTTTCGTGAGTTGGCCGGCCGTGATGGTGTGCGCATCGAACGCTTCGAGCTGGCCGAGCCTTCACTCGAAGACATTTTCGTAACCGTCGTGCAAGAGGAGCAAACCAGCGCTGGGGAGCAGGGTTCTGATGTCTAAAATCTACCTGATCGCCAAGACTGAGTACACCCGCATGGTGCGGCGTCGTGCTTTTGTGCTGGCTACGTTGGGCATTCCCCTGTTTATTGCCGGGATTATCGGTCTAAGTATCTTCTTTTCTGTCACGAGGGGCGAGAGCGAGTTGCCACTCGCTTACGTGGACGCCTCGAACGTGATAAAAGCGGAGATCGTCGCCCGGTACAGCTCCGGTGATATCGGTTTGACCCGATATGATACTGAAGAGGCGGCTCTGGCCACGCTACAGGCAGGTGATATCTCCGCCTACTATGTTGTGCCCCCAGATTATCTCGTAACTGGCGCCCTAACATTGAACTACTGGGATGAGTCGCCCTCTGATGAAGTGCAAGCTCTGTTTCGGCGTGTTCTTCGCTCCAGTCTCGTAGCGGATGAACCAGAGGCGATCCGTGCGCGCCTGCTCAATGGTGTACACCTGACTTTGCGCTCTGCCGATGGACAAAAGGAAGCCGACGAGAATGAGTTCATCAATTTCATTCTCCCATTCTTTGTGGGAATGTTCTTTGTTTTTGTGGTCATGGGCTCAGCCGGCTACCTTTTGCGAGCTATAAGTACAGAGAAAGAAAATCGGATGGTTGAGGTCATGTTCACCTCGGTCGCCCCCTCTCACCTCATTTTAGGAAAGACGTTGGGGTTGATGGCTGTAGCGCTCACCCAGGTCGCCATCTGGGTCACGGCACTGCTTGCGGCTGTGATTATTGGAGCCCGATTTGTTCCTTTCTTGCAGGTGCTGGCCATTCCCTGGAGCTTTGCCCTGATCGTGATACTCTTCTTTTTACCCACCTACGCTCTGGTCGCCGGCATTATGATCACGGTGGGGAGTATGTTTGCGGATATGCAGCAAGGCCAGCAGGTTGCGGGCATGGTCAACCTGCTATTCGTGTTCCCATTTTTCTTTACCGTTCTCATCTTCACGAACCCGGATAGCCCGATTCTGGTTGCTTTGACCCTGTTCCCCACCACCGCTTTTATCACCGTTACCATGCGTTGGGGTGTGACAGCTATGCCAATGTGGCAGCTCATCGCAAGCTGGCTGATACTGGTTATCACAGCGGGGTTTAGTGTGCTGATTGCTACGCGCGTGTTCCGGGTAGGCATGTTGCGTTACGGACAGTCATTGAAGCTGAGGAATTTGACCGATATCATTCGCACAGGAGATGCCTGATGCGCAGTGTCCGCCTGGTTATCAGACATGAGATCGTCAACGCCCTGGGAAAACGCTCATTCTGGTTGCTGACAATACTCTTCCCACTGTTTATCATTGCTATCAGCGTAGTTCCCCAGTTACTGGCCGGCGATGAACTGGATCAAAGCCAGTTGACGCGTGCAAGCGAAACGGGCCTGCGTTCCGGGTATGTAGACTTGACGGGACGTATTAGCGACCTGCCACCGCAGATCGGGCAGAGTACGGTCCAGCCATTCATGAATGAAGCGGCGGCAGAGCGAGCACTCTCAGCCGGGGAGATCGACCAGTATTTTTTGCTTCCCACCGATTTTTTGGAGACCGGCAATGTTACCGTGGTCAGCCGTGAGTTCGACGCATTCGGCGGCCTGCAACAGGACGATCTGCTGGCATACATCGTTGACTACAATCTGCTTGGCGATGCCAGTCTGGCCCGGCTTGTTGTCGAACCTACCGAAGGGCTGGTCATGGTTGCAAAAGCGCCTGACTCCAACAACAATGACGAAGGCTCAGTTGGCTTCCTTATTTCATTTTCCGCCATGTTTATCCTGTTCTTCATTATCAGTATGACGGCGGGTTATATGCTGCAAAGCGTGGCCAAAGAGAAAGAGAACCGCACTGTAGAAGTCTTGTTGCTGAGTATACAGCCTCGGCAGCTTATGCTCGGTAAGGTTTTAGGCTTGGGGGTCGTGGGTCTGGTGCAGATGACAGTCTGGCTGGTGGGTGGCTCCCTGGCCCTGGGGCAGCGAGGTGGCGGTCTGGGAACGGATGCCGCTGGGTTCGAGCTTTCTCCACCACTTTTGATGTGGACGTTGCTCTATTTTCTGTTAGGGTACCTGGTCTATGCCTCTCTGTTGGGTGCGGTGGGTGCATTGGCGCCCAACGTGCGTGAGGGGACACAGTTCACTTTTATATTGATTCTACCTCTGCTGATTCCTTTTTGGCTGAACTGGGCGTTTCTGTCTAACCCGGATGGAGGGCTGGCCTTGTTCTTCAGCCTGTTTCCACTTTCAGCACCCACGGCAATGGTGGCGCGCCTCAGTGTGACCTCTGTGCCGGCGTGGCAATTGGCTTTGAGTTTGGCCGGTCTTGCTTTGACGACCTATGCGCTAATCATGCTTTCTGCTCGCTTTTTCCGCGCCGATACGCTACTTAACAATAACAGCCTGGATTGGCGACGCATTGTGCAGGAGTTCAAGCGTAGCGCCAACCCATCTTCGTCATCGTAGAGGTAACAATGATCTTGGAAATGGTCATCCTCGATGTGAAGCCGGGCCAAGAGGCTGGTTTCGAAGTAGCGTTCTCGCAAGCTCAGGCGATCATCGCTGCGATGCCCGGCTATGTCGGCCATGAACTCCACCACTGTCTTGAACACGAACACCGATATCTTCAGTTCAGTATTCGAGTTCCCTGGGCAATTCCTTGGCTTGTGCCACCCAATCGCTGACCTGTTCGGCGGTCGGTGTTCTGCGCACCAGCGCTTTTTCTTCGTTGGTTTCGACTAGCTTCTGGTACAAGTTTTCGGCATTGCGTTGCGCCAATTCCGGCACCGTATCTACACCGGCCACTTCCAGCAAATCGGAGTATTCTTCGCCGATTCCTTTGATGCGGAAAAGATCGCACCGATTTGCCCATTTGAGGATGAGGGTGTGTGAGATTTCTGTGCTTTCAGCCAGCGCTTTGCGACCGGCGGGAGTCTTGCAGCTTGCCAGTAATTGCTCGGTGGTCGTGATGTCAACCTCTGCTAGTTTTGCACCGTAGGTTGGTCCAATCCCTTCGACTGCTTCGATTTTAGGCATGTATAGACTCCGTTCGTTAGATAGTAGGTTTTGAGGGGTGGGGGATTGTTACTGCGATTATAGATTGGCCGTTCTGAAAATCAAAAATCAAAAGGCAAAGTGTAAAAGGCAAAGTGCAGTCGTGTCGGATGTGAATACATTAGTATCGCATGCATGTCTGACGAAGGATGATAGACGTTAGCGATTAGCTGTGAACGAAAGACTCATCGCCCATGGTCCATCGTCAATCGTCTTCGTGAAAACTGATGATCTCATCGTGACTTCAGATTAACCGTAAAAGAACCGTGCCATCTTTGTTTATCGGTGAGCGAAGATGGCGTTCCGAACTCAGGTTTTGCTAGCACTCTAGGGATTCGTCCTATATAATCGTTGGAATTCCTATGGCTTTTTCAGCATAATTGTATTGGTCAGGATGATGGCAGAATTGAGAAATGACGGAAACCAAATTCGGGTGATTCATAGGCCATTCTGCGACACAACTCAAGCTCAAATCGACCGCAAAACCTATGAAAGATCTGAAAATCAGGTTTCTTTGATTCCAGCATCATCTTGCCCAATACACTTTTTCAGCATAATAATGATCCAATTCAACCTGGAAAAGCCTCAAGCGATTTCCTATATGACACAAATTTCTGGATCATTTCCGATTTTTTTTGAAATCGCCCCAGTCAAAGATGGAAGCTCGCCCCGAGGCATGGCCAAACATCATTTACCTTGACGACTTCAACATGAAAGCAACTCAAGTAACACTTCCCGGGCAACGTATACTGGTGGTGGGTACATCAGGCTCGGGTAAAACCACCCTGGCCCGAGCTTTGAGCGAGCTTATGGGTATACCACACTATGAGTTGGACGCCCTTCATTGGCAGCCTAATTGGATGTCCACACCCACAGATGAAATGAGGGCGCGTGTGGCAAAGGCCGTAGCAGAAACCACCTGGGTAATGGATGGCAACTACAGCCGTACGCAGGACCTCAGTTTGGGACGGGCGGACACCCTGGTTTGGTTGGACTACCCCTTCCCTGTGGTGATGTGGCAGCTTCTAAAACGCACCATTCGTCGTTCTTTCAGGCAAGAGGAGCTGTGGGCAGGGAACAAGGAGTCGTTTCGCGTTTCCTTTCTATCGCGGGACTCCATCCTGTGGTGGGGGATCAAGACGTATCGACGCCGGCGCACGCAGTATTTACGGATAATGTCGGACCCTGTTTACGCTGACATCACGTTTATTCGATTGACTTCACCGGTAAAGATGCGGGCATGGCTGGCGCAAGTGTCCATGTTTGCTTCAGAGGACAAGTAACCTCAATGCCATACAAGTTGAAATGGAAACGATGACCGCTAATGGAAAAGGTGACAGATTTTCGATGCATGGCAGTGAGTTTTGGTCGGGGTTTTGTATTCCTTAGCGAAGCAAATGAAGCCGTGGAGCAGTTTCTAAATCCACTTCCGATAAGGTGCGACGCACTTCCAAAGTACGTTGCACCTGATTTGGCGCCTACCCCGTCCCATGTAAAGTCTGCATGAGTTCGGGTACATAGATGGCTGCCGCCGAAACCACTGCCAAAGCGACGATACCGACAAGTACATAAACGAAAATTCTTGATCTGTTCATCATAATCTCCTTGAATGTTGGGGCGAGGCAGTTGGCAGACAATATCCAACTGCCTCGCCCTGCTATAATTTATTCGTAAGCTAAAACTTCATTCACTGGCATTTCTGTGGCAGAAATGGCGGGGAGGGAACTGGCAACGGCCGTTAACACCAGCACAATCACCAGCCACCACGCCGCGCCCGACCATGAATAGGCGATTTCCAGCGGCGTCTCGATGAACGTCATTCCCGCCACATTCCCAACTGCTATCGTCATCGGGATGGAGAGGAGGATTGCCAGCCCCCAACTGAGCAAGCCGATAAAAATGCCTTCGCCCAAAATCACCTGCAACACCTTCATGGATGTGGCGCCAACGGCTCGCATCACACCGATTTCCCGTCGCCGTTCCAATACATTCAAACTCATCGTCGAGGCCAAACCCAGTCCGCTAACGGCTGCCACCAGCGCCGCCATCAACATCAACAGCGTCACAATGATGACAAAATGGTCTACCAGAACTTGACGGCCATCTTGGGAGGTATTGGCAACGGTCACGTCAATCCCTGCATCCAGCAACGCCGCTTCAACCGTTTGCAGCAGCGCCGCTTGCCCCGCTTCGCTGCCATCGTTGCCGCCGATTTGGATATGGTTGGTTTCTCCTTCCAACCCGGCCAGTGGGGCAAAATAATCCTGATTGGCATACGCGACGCCCTGCCCAACCTGGCGCACAATGCCCACCACCGTCCACGTCGTCGCTTGCCCATTGATATCCATCACCAATTCACTGCCAACGGTCATGGATGGATCATGATCGACTGGCAGCACATGATTGATGACGAGGGCGTTTTTATCATCTGGGTGCAACCGGCGGCCTTCGATGAGTGGAAAATCAATCATGGGCGTGTCGGACGGCAGGCCGATTGTGCGGAATAAGTCGCCGTTGCTTCCGTCGGCGTAGATGAGGGAGGTTTTGGCATCGGCCCATGTTTCTACAGCGACAACATCGGGCAGGTCGGCGATCAAAGAGTGCAAGGTTTGAGAGGGATATGGCCGTTTCAACTGCACATCCGCATCAAATCGCCGTGCCGCAAACTCCGCTTCCGTCGTCTTGTTCCACGATGCGCCCACGTTGAGCGCGACCATGAACACCGCCCCGCCGACGGCCAGCGCCAACAGCGTCAACGCCAATCGCCCTTGACGGCGGAAGGCATTGCGTAAAGCCAGCAATTGCGTGCGTCCAAATCCCTGCACGCGTCCTAACAGGGCATCAATCGGACGTCCGCCAATGGCGTTTTCGCTGGCATTATTCTCGCTAATCGCTTCGCGGATGGTGATGCGGCTGCCCTTGTAGATGGGGAACGCCGCGCCAATGGTGGGGATGAGCAGAGCGGCGGCGACCAGAACGACATACACCCAGCCATCTACGCTGTTGCTTGCGATCTCAAAGTTGAGGGTCGAAGCGGCAAAGGCAGAATAGGCGCGTCCGGCAGCCAATCCAACCGGAATGCCAATGAGCAGTGCCATCACGCCTAAAAAGATGACCGTTGCCAGATAGATGCCTCCAATTTGGCTCATGCGTGCGCCGAAGGTTTTCATCACGCCGATTTGGCGCAGCTGCTGCTCCATCAGCGCGGAGATCATCGTGGCGACCAGCAAGCCGCTTAGCAGCAAGGCCAGCACGCCGAACGCTTCCAATATGAAGAGCAATGTCATCATTTGCGAGTTGTGGGGATGTTCGCCGGGGATAGGGATTTTGAGGCGACTGACGCTGTAACCGTTGGCCGTCAGCCAATCGCGCACGCTGTCGGCGGTTTGGCGATTGGCGGCTCGATCGTCGGCGTTTTCAGACATGACGACGCGCAGTTCGTTAAAGGTGGGCGTTTCGCCAAGCTGCGCCAGACCGTCGAGGGTGATGTAGCCGTAGGCGAACCCTTCCATCCAGCTTGGCGCCTGTCCCGGATCGTGGACGATGCCACTGATGGTGAGGGATTGGGGAGTGTTGCCAGCGGTTTTGACGACAGCGATTTCCCCCACATCCTGCCCAATCAGCGATTCCCCCGACCGTTCGATCATAATTTCGTTGGCCGCCGGGTTCCAGTTGCCCCGTTCGGGGTAAAAAGTGTTGACGCGCAGGTTGTCAAAATCGTCGATGACAAAGAGCATGATATTGATCCAGTCGTTGTCGCCCATCTGGTAGCGGGCAAACAGCGTCCGTCGCGCTTCGGCGGTGGCGATGTCGGGGCGGGCTTGGATGGTTTGGATAAGCTCTTCGTCCACATTGTCGAGATAGAAGACGGCCGTTGCCGGGTTCGTTTCCATATAATTGCGGTTCATCTCCCGCCTCAGGATGGAATAAGAGGTGAGGATGGAGCCAACACCTACAATCCCAATAGCAATTGCCAGGATAACAAGAACCGTGCGGGTTTTGTTGACCCACAGGTCGCGGAGCGCTTTGCGCCAGCGTGGATTAAGCATGGACAGCCTCCTCATTTGTGTATGCGGATTGCGGAGTTTGGAATGGGGAATAACAATCGTCGATCTGTAAAACTTGCTTTTCTGTCACGATACGGCCGTCTGTCAACGTCACCACCCTCGAAACCCACGAAGCCACATCCCGCTCATGCGTCACTATGATGACCGTCTTGCCGCTGTCGGCCAGCTTTTGGAACAGCGTCAGTACGTCATCGGCCGTGCGTGAATCGAGGTTGCCGGTCGGTTCGTCGGCGACGAGGATGGGCGGGTCATTGGCTAGGGCGCGGGCGATGGCCACGCGCTGCTGCTGCCCGCCGGAGAGCTTGGCCGGGAATTTGTCGGCCTGATCGGCAACGCCAACCTGTTCCAGCAAAACCAAAGCGCGTTCGCGGCGTTCGAGCGGCGGATAGACATTGCAGAAATCCATCGGCATCATCACATTCTCGATGACAGTGAGGGTGGGCATGAGCTGGAAGAATTGGAAGACGACGCCGATGTTGCGCCCGCGCCAGGTGGCGATTTGATCTTCGGTGAGCGTGGTAACGGCCGTTCCGTTTATCCCCACCTCGCCCACTGTTGGCCGGTCAATGCCCGTCAGCATGTTGAGCAGTGTGGATTTTCCGCTACCCGACTTGCCCACAATCGCTACAAATTTGCCTGCTTCGATCTGTAAATCAATATTGTCGAGGGCGGTGAAAGAGCCGGCGGCCGTTTCATACGCCTTGGTGACGCCGCGCATGTCGATCAGATTGCCGCCACTTCGGCATGCGACCTCCGGTCGCCGCTCAGTGCAGGCGTTTGATTTGGCGGCCTGCTGTTGTGTGCGGCGATTGTTTTGGAAATGGTTTTTCATTCGATTGTTGTCCTCGCTTTCTATATCAAATATCGTGTTGGTTATCAAACAACGTGTACGATAACAATGTAATCGACAGACGAGGCGGAGTCAACAAACAATCTTTTGATTTTGTATGATTTGGGACAAATAGGGGATATTGTGCGCAAACGCCTGTACTGAGCGAAGTCGAAGCGGCCGTTACCTACAGAAGTGAATCAACTAGCATCGAAATCGACCAGGGGAAACGCCGGCACTGCTCTTAAACCGTCGTCCAAACTCTGTTTAGATTATGACCTTTTTTTGAACTCCACTTTATTTTCAATTGACATCTTCTTGAGTTACAGTACACTGTGTCAGAAAGTGAACTCTGCATTTGAAATATAGCTTATGTGATTAAGAACGAGTTATCAACAACTAAGCTTTCAAAATTGCTCGATACTAAACAAAAAAATAAAAGTGTACGGAAATAGAGAAACAAAAATGGCAACCAAGAAAGTAGACCGACGCATTCAGCGCACGCGCAAGCTTTTGCAAGACGCGCTCATCACACTAATTTTGGAAAAAGGGTACGACAAAATTACGGTGCAAGACATCATCGACGAGGCCAATGTGGGGCGTTCGACTTTTTACGCCCATTATCTGGACAAAGATGATTTGATGGCGGGTTCGATGGAACCGTTGCGTGCAGAACTGCATCAGCATCTGATCGGCGCAGATAATGATCATGAACAGGAAGCGGCAATCGCCAGTCTGGCTTTGTTTCGCCACACCAAAGAGCAATATCACCTATACAAAGCAATGATTGGCGGGCGGGGGATAGATATTGTGGTCAAAGCGATAAATGATGCGTTGCTGGAGCATGCTCAAACGCATTTTGAACAAGTGGAGCGGGATGGGAGGCAGCTTGCCGTGCCCGTGCCCGTTGTGACGACTTTCTTGGCAAGCACGCTGCAAACGTTGCTGAGATGGTGGCTGGATAATGATATGCCGTACTCGCCAGAACGGATGAACGAGATGTTTTTGCAGTTGGTGATGGGCGGGATTGATTCAGTGGTTCAGGATAGTTTCGAAGTCAGCAAACGTACGATTTATCGCGACCTTGACGCCCTCTCTTAAATTAGAAACCGCCATAGGTAAGCCAAACCGGAGGCTTTCAACAGTGAAATCAGAATTTCAATTCCGCGACGTTTTCAACCCCGATCTGGTCAACGAACTGGCCGGGAATATAGCCGAGGCTTGGAAGCCGTTCGACCGGCAGGGATTTGTGGATGCCGTCGTCCCCCAGCTGCCCGCACTCGGCTTTGGGGCGCGTTCATCGCTCATCGCCGACACGCTCCACAAGCATCTGCCCGATGATTTTCCCAGTGCCGCCCGAATCCTGATCGCCGCCCTGGGGCCAGAGCCTGAAACCGATTCACTCAGTGGCTTCGATGGCTTTGTTGTCATGCCGCAATGCCTGTTTGTCAGCCGTTATGGGATCGGCCATTTCGATGCTGCCATCGCTGCCCTCTACGAGATGACCAAGCGCTTCACCGCCGAAGGCGATATCCGCCCCTTTATCCAGAAGTGCCCCGAAAAAACGATGGCCTTCTTGCACAAAATCACGCAGGACGAAAGCCCCTTTGCTCGACGACTTGCCTCCGAAGGCACGCGTCCCCGCCTGCCCCTGGCCCCCCGTCTCCCCCGTTTTCAGCGGGACCCGACTCCGGTGCTCGCACTCCTGGAAAAATTGAAAGCTGATCCCAACCTGATGGTGCGCCGCTCCGTCGCCAACAATCTCAACGACATCGCCAAAGACAACCCCGACATCGTGGTGGCAACCCTGGAGCGCTGGCAGCGGGCGGATTCCAGCAAAGAGATGCAGTGGATCATCTCTCACGCCCTGCGCACGCTGCTCAAGCAGGGCCACCCGGGGGCGCTGCG
Source organism: Chloroflexota bacterium (assembly GCA_024224665.1). Taxonomy (GTDB): domain Bacteria; phylum Chloroflexota; class Anaerolineae; order J102; family J102; genus PIVW01. The sequence goes on from JAAENG010000050.1 coordinate 13,595, forward strand.
GCTGCTGGGCTACGATCCCGACGTGCAGATCATCGTCTCAGACATCCACCTCAGCAGCGAGCGGCCTGCCATCGGGGACGAGATCGCCTTCTCATTCACCGTGACCTCCGGCGAGGGCGAAGCGTGCAAGCTGATGATCGATTACGTCGTCCATTTCATGAAAGCCAATGGCAAGCAGGCTCCCAAAGTGTTCAAAGCGGCCAAGAAGACCATCGGTCCCGGTGAGACGATCACGATCGAGAAACGCCATTCCTTCCAACAGCGCAGCACGCGTGTACACTACCCCGGCCAACACAGCCTGGAAGTGCAGATCAACGGCAAAGGGACTTCGAGGGCAGAATTTGTCCTTGTGTGAGATCCCGCGAACAAACACACAGTAATGCCAGTTATGGCCCGAGAGTGCACTCTCTTCACGGCCAAATTTGGAACTGCTTACAAACACAATACGCACTTGACAGGGGTTGGGCTCCATATTACTATATGACTAGTCCTATATCAGACGAAGCATATAAAATATGGAGCCTTTTCTATGTCCCTCGAATATGCCATTCTTGGTTTCCTCAATCATCGCCCCTATTCGGGCTATGACCTCAAAAAAGTATTCGACGCCTCGGTGCGTCATTTCTGGCCCGCCGACCAAAGCCAGATTTACCGCACGCTGTCGCGCATGACGAAAAAGGGGTTTACGGAAATCGAAGTCATCCGTCAGGGATCTCGCCCCGACCGCAAACAATATCACATCACTGCCACTGGACAGGAGGAACTGCACCGCTGGCTGACCATACCTCTGCCGCCCGAGCAACAACGCAGTGCGGACATGATCCAGGTTTTCTTTGCCGGTGGTCTTTCAGAGGAAGAAGTGTTGGGGATGTTCGAACGTGCAGCAGAGAATATGCGCGCCGGGCTAGGGCGCTACCAACAGATTCCGCGCGATATCGAAGCCTACAGTCAATACACCGACTCGCCGCGTGAGGTTTTCTTCTGGATGCTCACCCTCGATGTTGGCGTGCATACTTTGCAATCCAATCTTGAGTTCATCGAAAAGCTCATTCAACGCATACACAACGGGGAATTGCCCCGCGAGTGATCTTGACAAAGGAGTCCGCCATGGTCCGCTAACTTCCCACCCGCCAACGCATCCGCAAGGCCCTCGTCATCCTGGCTTTCCTCTCCTTCCCGGTGACGATGAACTTCCTTTCGCCCTACGTCATCATCGATGGGGCCATGAACGGCATCATCACCGGTAGCCTGATTATGTTTGGGTTGATGTTCGTCTCCTCATTATTCCTGGGTCGCGCCTGGTGCGGTTGGTTGTGCCCCGGTGGCGGGATGCAGGAGATCGTCGAGCCGGTCAACAGGCGCCCGGTCAATGGTCGCAAGATCGATTGGATCAAGCGGGTGATCTGGATTCCCTGGATCAGCCTGATCGTGTGGATGGTGATGCAAGCAGGCGGCTACTCCAGCATAAACATTCTGCATCTGACAGACAGCGGTATCTCGGTCGATGGGCCATTCAAATACATCACCTACTACCTGGTCGTTGGCCTATTCGTTGGTCTGGCGATGTTTGCTGGACGTCGGGCTGGCTACCACACCATCTGCTGGATGGCGCCTTTTATGATGATCGGTCGCTGGATTCGCAACCGTTTTGGCTGGGCGTCGCTGCGCTTGACCGCAGATGCTTCGGCGTGTACCAACTGCAAACTTTGCACTAAAAATTGCCCAATGAGCCTGGATGTCAACGGGATGGTACAGATCGAGCAAATGGAAAATGCTGAATGCATCCTCTGTGGAACCTGTGTAGACAACTGCCATAAGGGCTTAATCAAGTACTCGTTCAGCCCAAGCCAATGAGGAGCCTTGATAGATGTTCTCACTTCTCCAAGACCCGCAACGAGCCCTGAATCTGATATTCTTCTCCGTTTTCTATTTCATTGCAGTCATCATCGTTGCCCACTTCTTCATGCCCCCAGAATATCACTGGACTCAAAACACCGTCAGCGATTTGGCTGCGCAAGGGTTGAAGTATCAGTGGATTATGCAGTTGGGCTTCATCGGCTTTGGCCTGCTGCTCAACATCGGTCTTGCCGGAAAGTTCGTTGCGGCCCAAAAAATCTTCTATCCCGATGTGCTGATTATGCTCTATGCCCTTGCCGTACTGCTCTCAGGCTTCTTCAGCGCCAAACCCTTTCTTGCAGGGGTGAGCTATTCGGTTCAAGAAGACATGCTGCACTCGCTATTTGCTCAGGCGGCGGGCGTCTTTTTCAGTATCGGCATTCTCGCTTATCTGATCACTTCTCCCGACCCAAAAGAAAAACTATTCCACGCGGTCTTTCTCATTCTGGTCATGGGGACATCGCTGGTCTTTGGTCTGGAAGAAAATGGAGTCATCCATATTGGCAGAGGGCTCATCCAAAGGACGCTCTATTTGGTGAGTTTCATCTGGCTGCTGGTTAGCCAGTATTGGAGCTTCAGGGCGTTGTTATAGTTGTGGATAGCGAGAAAGGCCGGAACCAGCCATGGAGGTTGGGGAAAGATCAGATGGTATTGATTGGCCATAACCATTTGAACTCGCGTGGGGGGATGCGTATCCCAGGCTAGAGTTTCCAGCCCAACAGATTCCAATAATCCATAAACCAGGTGAAGGCCAGTGCAGCCACTGTGATCAGCGAGTAATGCACACGTCCCAAGGTGGACCAATACCTGTCTTTCCAGGCCAGAACCGTGAAAACCAACAGACCGATTGTCAAGACTGCCGTCAGGAGGGGGATTACCAGCAAGGCGACGAAATAGGCGGGCGTTGCGTTGAATACGCCTGTAAAGGCCTGCCCCAACCGGACGACGAGACCAATCAGGAAAAGCAGATCGAGCACGGCCACCGCAGCAGCCAGTGCCCGGGCCTGCCGCTCTCGCCGGGTGAATTGCACCGGGCGTTTCCGCAAGCGCCGGAACAAGGCTGCCACCGGCCACGCCAGTGCCGACAGGAATATCAGCGTGAAAAATCCTAGCAAGCTTGTCTGAAAACTATCCGTTTCGTACCAGGCCACCTTTTCTGCAGCTATCGACATTCCCATAAACGACAAGAATTGGTGGGTGATACGGCCGTTTTCATCTTCACGAAAGGCCATGTACCCTTCGCCGTCAACGCTTTGAAACAGCAATGGCTCGATAGCTGCCCAACGGGTTGCTTCACCCATGCCCAACGGGGGCGTTGCCATAAGTGTGCCATCGCCATTGGCTGTGATGTGGAATTGCAATAAGGGCATGGGAGGCAAACCCTTCTCCAGCGTGGTGCGGGAATAGCGATTCCAGCGGTAGTTGCCGGTGAGACGCTGTAGATCGCTGGCTGTCATTGCCGAGGCTGGTGAGGCAGGTTCCTCTATTGCTGGGTAATAATGGTCGAGGAACTGGCTGACCAGTTCGTTGCGGGGATCGCCTCCCCCAGCGAGTGGGTTCAGGGAAGTGTTGAAGGAGACAAAGAACCCCGTATTCTCGTCAGGCAGCAAGAACAGGAGGCTGGAGAACCCGGTAATATCGCCGCCGTGGGCAATGGCGCGCTGTCCATTTTCCTCATGCTCGTAAAAACCGTAGGCCCAGCCATCCAGTTGGGGATGATGGGTGAATTGCTGCTGGTGCATCTCCTGGGCGGTGCTTTTTTCCAGGATACGGCCCTCTTCGTAGCGGCCATCCTGAAGATGCGCGATCATGAAGCGCGCCATATCCGTCCCGGTTGTGTAGAGTGATCCAGCCGGAGCCACGTTGAGAAGGTCCAACGGCAATGGCTGGTACGCGCCGTTGGCGTAGGCGTAACCAGTAGCCATATCGGGGGCCAGGTGCGCCGGCATTGGTTCTTCAAAACTGCTGCGACTCATGCCCAGCGGCTGGAAGATATTTTCGTCGACGTACTGGGCAAAGGGGATGCTAGAGAGTTCTTCCACCAGGTACCCCGCCAGGGCAAAGCCGTGGTTGGAGTAGCTGATCTGGTCGTCGGGCGGCATCACGCGGGGCGGCATATTAGCTGCCAGGTATTCCCCGAGCGGGATGACGGATGATGGGTCATGAGTGCCCATCCCGGCCATTTGTTCGTCGAAACCGCCGGTATGGGTCAGCAAATTAGCGACAGTGACCGGATCGGGGTAATTGTCCTCCAGTTGGAAATCCTCAAGGTATTGATTGGCCGGATCACCCAGGTCGAGACGTCCTTGCTCGGCCAGTTGCATGATCGCCGTCGCCGTAAACAGTTTGGAAACGGAACCGGCCCGAAAGAGGGTCTGGTTCGGGTCAACCTGGATTTGGTTCTCAAGGTCGGCCAGCCCGTATCCTTTCGCCAGAAAAATCTCACCATCCTTCACAAAAATGACGACTGCGCCGGGAATATGCACTGCTTCCATTTTCTCGGCAAAAAACGCGTCCAGAAACGCTTTTAGTTCGGCCGGGTCGGTTGGGCCTGAGTGCTGGGGTGCAGACAGAGGGGTTTGCCGAGGCTGTGCCGTCGCTTCATGAGCGGAGGCTGTTACATCAGGGAGCAGTATAATCAGGAAGAACAGGCATCCCAGGGCGATTAGTTTTGACATAATCGGTGGTTTTTTCATGATTTCCTCTGTTTATGTTGGGCTTTCATACGATTCTCGAAAAAATGATTGGCGAAAAGGAATCGCCGCTCAGGGCAATGTTTCTGGCAATACTTGCTTAAAAAAACCTGATTCTATCGGATTCTGTGGTTACCTCTCATGGTGTCACTCCTTCGGCTTCGCTCAGACCTGTCCTGAGCGAAGCCGAAGGAATGACACAGGCAGGATAGGAGTCGCATCCACAGAATCCACCGGAACTAGAAAAAAACATAGCATGGAGTTTTTCACTCGGTAACTACTAAGTCACTGTAGGAAAATAGCTTATCAACGCCCAAATCCATTAAAAGATTGCGCAGATTGCATAGATTTTTAGGCATGCATCTGCGTGAAGACGAATATCATACACGCAAGTATGTATGTATATTAAAAAAATATTACACAGCGGCAATGCCCTGCATAAAAATCGCCGCCAATGCCGGCGCACTCTTTTTGAGAGAAAAGGCCTCCTGATTGGTCAGCCACAAGTTCATGACCCCATTTTGGTAAGCAATGAAGGCCCGCGCTGTAATCACAGGGTCAAGGTCAGCGCCTAGCTCACCATCTTCGATTGCCTGGCGCATGAACCCGGCAACATAATTCACCAACGTCTCGCTTTCATCTTCGCGACGCTGGTTGATTTCGGCCAATTCGGAAGTAAATCCAGTCTTGAAATTAAAAAGCTCTACCACCTTGGCTAAATGAGGGTCCTCTTCGAGACAGGTCCAGGCATTGACCAAGACACGCGTGCCAACCTGTTGAAATGTGCCGCCTTCTGTGATAGCCTGCGCGATAACGGCATCAAACTGTTCTGAAGCTTGTTCGATGAGCGTGATGTATAGCCCGGCTTTGCTCTCAAAATGGTGGTAGATGGCGCCGCGCGTCACGCCGGCGGCCTCAGCGATTTCTTGCAGGCGGGCGGCCTGGTAGCCTTGTTTGCTGAAAATGGTCAAGGCGGCGTCCAGGATCATCTGGCGGGTTTGAGTGGCTTCTTCTTTTGTGCGTCTCATAAATACATACTATCATGTATGTATGTGATTGTCAAAAACAGATACTATCATCCGATCTTCCTAGCGAACCTAACAAAGGTCAGAATCACAGCCCCACCACCATCAACCAGCCAAACCAATCTCCCCAGCGGGTGTAGGGTGTTTGATTCGGTGCGGTGAAGGTCTCGCCCACGATCACGCCGCGCTCGTTGATTCCGCCCTCGGCGGTGATACGTCCGTAGGGATCGATCACCATCGAAAGCCCGTTGATTGTTCCCAGCCCGAAGGCGACATGGTTTTCCACCGCTCGGAACACACCATCAGAGGCGTGGAACGGCGGGAAGGTGGGGAAATCGTCATCCACGGTCATCAGTACGATGTCGGCGCCGCTGCGGGCCAGTTCGCGAGTGATGTACAATCGGTGCCGGTCCCAGCAAACGCCCAGGCCGACGTCGCCATAGGGCGTGGAAAAAACCGGGTACTCGGGCGGGCCGGGAACGAAACCGACGTTCTCCTCGCCATCGGTGGTGTTGCTCTTTGCGCGGCGGCCTACTTCCTCTCCGGCTGGCCCGACCATCAGGGCGGTGTCGTGCATGCCGGTGGGCGCGTGCCAGACCATGTCGGCGACGATGTAGCTGCCGGTTTCGACGGCCAGGTCGCCAAGTTGGGCGCGGAACTGCGGATCGTCAGCGTCGGCGAATTCGTTTTCGGGCCAGACCACAAAGTTCGGGTTCAGATCGGCGGTAGAGCGAGTGAGGGCGGCATCGAGATCGAAAATGGCTTGCGATGCGGCAGGATCGCTCACAAGCGTGCCCGCAAATTCACCCTGGGCCTGCACTGCCGGGTCCTGGTTGGCCATGTCGGTGAGGGCGGCGATGGTGAAGGTATCGGCAGGTGGTTGGGGGATAATCAGTGCGCCCCAGGCGACGATGACCGCCACGACGGCCAGCGCGGCCACGCTCGACCTGATTGCGGTCGTCCCGACCGCCGGTGTCCCGGCCACTGTTTCTCCACTACGCCGCCAGATCAACCCCAGCACGATGAACGCCAGCGCCACGTTCACCAGCATGACCAGGAAGCTAAGACCGGGGAAGCCGGTGACGCTGAGGATTTGCAGCGCTGGTGGGAAACGCCACTGGCTCTTGGCCAACAGCACGAACCACCAATCATTGACCACCGGAGCAATGAACTTGACGAACTCGACCGCGGCCCAGGTCACGGGCAGTGCCAGTAGTTTAAGCGCTTCAGGCAGCCGAGATTGCAGCCAGACGCCCAGGTGGATCATCCCGGCGTAGAATGTGCCCACGGCAAAGATCAGGAAATAGCCCAACGCCGGTGGGAAAATATCCGGGTACCAGTTGTGGACGCCTATCGAGAACACCAATCCGAAGGGAAACGCCAGCCAGAAGGCTTGTTTCGGAGATGCGGCAGTGACCACCATCACCAGTGGCACAAGGGCGATCCAGCCGATGAGCGGCACATCGAAACCGGGCATGGTAGCGGCCAGCAGTAAGCCAGAGATCGCCGATAGTCCCATGCCGGCCCAGAATCGCAGGCGGGCGAATGTCCTTTCGTAATCGTCAACTTTCAATTCCAGAGCGCGCTTTTGGTAAACAGAGGTGAAGATGAAGGCAGGAATCAGCAGCAAGTAGCGAGCCACGGTGAGGATCACCCTCTGTTCGGGAAGCAGGATAGCGGCGATGCCCAGCGACGAGGCGAGAATAAACTGCCACCCCCACATCAAACTGATGACGGCGTTGGGATAGATGAACATGCTGTTGCGCCACAGCGCCTTGACGTAGGCTCACCTGGAATAATCGGCCGACAGCGGGTTGCGGGAAAAGAGCAGGCTTCCCAGCCATAGGCCGCCCATCACCAGGCTACTGATAACCGAACCCCAGTCTGAAAATCCGGCGCTGCCAATGAGGATGAACAGGCTGGCCACGGCGAAGAATCCTAGCCCGCCCCATTCGAATAAGGTTGGTGGTTGGGTCAGGGAATTGTCCGCGGAACCGCCCGTTGGCCGGTTGAATATAAGACGATAACCGACGATGAGGGCAGAAAGCAGCAGGGGCAAGCCGATGCTGATCCAACGGCTGACGCCTGGAATGTCAAAGGTAATCCAAAAGATCATCCAAGGGATGAAGGCGACGGCCATCCAAGCCATGCCGGATAGGGGCAGTGGGCCTGCCGGGCGCTGGGAGCGAGGAGCTTCGAAAGAAGCGTCGCTGACGGTCCCGAATAGGCTATCCATCTTGAGCAACAGGCTCAGATCGCCGCTGGCCTGGTATTGGCCCTGCATGAGCGCGTCCTGTCCGGAGATATCACCATTGCTAACTGCCAGCCACACATCGGAGGGGGTGGTGATGGTCAGGTTGGGCGAAGTTGCCGGGCCGGTGTGGAACGTACATTCGCCATCGGCAATGGACAGGTGATAGATGCCGGGTTCGTCGCCGGTCACGTCAAACTGAATCGCGGTCTCAAGCCCCTCCGCGGCTGCAGGGTTGAAGATGAGGGGCACGCCTTCTAGAGTCTGGCGCAGGTTGAGATTGGTGGGAGTTTTCATGTTTTTCCTTTTTGCTGGGAGCATTTTTGCAAAATTCCCCAGAAGTCAAGCAAATATCTGTGACAGATCAGCAAGCGGATTGCGGATTTGCCACACTTGTCGCATTGGAATCTCGGCAAGCGGCATCGAGTTTGTACATTTGTTGCGAGATTGTCGGTTTCATAACCAGCTTCCAACCCGCCGGGCGGCGGTGAAACTGGCCCAGGCTGTGGCGGCGATGAGCATGTCGTCGCCAGGTTGTTGGGCGCGGAAAGCGTCGACGATCATTTCGTCTATTTGATGCGGAGCCAGGGCCGTTAGCAGCGCCAGACGGGCGGCAGGTTTGTCGGTGTCGGCCAATCCGGCCACCCGCTGCCTCCACCCAGTTCCGGCTGAGACCGGGCGTCTCGCCCGCCCAGGCGCCAACGCGCTCGCGCACCAACGCGCTCGCGCACCAGGGCGCGCACACGGGTGGGCAACGCCTCCCGGGCGGCCATCTCGACGACGGCCGCCCAGCGAGCAAAGGCTGCGGCGACGGTGGGGGAGGGGGCCGCCCAGCCCAGGTCGAGGGGCAGATCGGCGGCGGGGAGTAGCGCCAGGGAGCTTCCGGCGGGTTTGGCGCGGCGGGCTGCGCGAGAGAAGTACCATCCTGCCACCCGCTTGAGCGGACCCTTGGTCCAGCCACGGTTGGAGGGTAGGGGCGTTGCGTCCAGGAAGATGTCCACCATGCGGTTGATGTAATGAAACGCCACCGCGGTGCCGATGATCTCCGGCGCTTCCGCCTGGGAAAAGGGGGGTGTTTGCAACAATGGATCGCCCGGCGAGCGGGTGGCGTTGGCCCAAGCGATGATCTGGCGCACCCCGGCATCCTGAATCCGACCCTCCTGCCCGCGACTAATGGCGGCGGCGACATCATGAGCCGAGGTCGCGTGTAGCATCATCGTGTGTGCGTCTGCACAATACGTGCAGTGGTTGAGCCGGGACACGGTCGCGGCCACCGCTTCCTTCAGTTCCCGTCGCACACCGCCCACCAGTTCTGTCTCACGGGTCGCCATCCACACGCCCGCCAGCAAGCGCGGCGCCGGCGCATGCAGGGCGAACGGCTCCACCAACGCCCCAAAGTCACGCTTGATCTGGGGATAGGTTTGGGCGAGTAGGCCGGTGGTGGCGGCGGGGGAGATAGGTTGAATGTATTTGATCATGATTATTACTACTTGAACAAATCATTCAACTTCAGCAGCAAGCTGAAATCACCCTCGACCGTGTATTTCTGTTGCATGAAGGCCATCTGTCCGTCCATCTCGCCGCGGCTGACTGCCAGCCAGACTTCGGAAGGGGTGTGGATGGTCATGGTGGGGGCGGGGGCCTGGCCTTCGTAGAAGGTGCAATCGCCGTTTTCGATGTGCAAATAGTAAGCGCCGGGTTCGTCGCCGCTGACGTCGAATTGGATGTCGGCGGTCATATCGCCTGCGGCCTCGGCATTGAAAACGGTGGGCATGCCGGCGATGGTGTCGTGACAGTTGAGGGCGGTTATATCCATGGCTTCTTCCTCCTGTGGGGATTCGGTAGTTTGAGATTGGGAATCTGGGGAAGGCGGCAGGGCTGTCGATTTGAACAGGTCGCCCATTTTTAGCATCAGGTTCATATCGCCCGTAGCGCGGTATTGGCCGGACATGAAGGCTGTCTGGCCGTCGACTTCGCCTTTGGAGATCGCCAGCCAGATGTCGGCGGGGGCGTTGATGGTTAGATCGGCGTCGATGGCGGGTTCGCGGTGGGATGTACATGTACCATTCTGGATGCGCAGCTGATACATACCGCCGCCCTCGCCGCCAAGTACAAATTGAATGGTGGAGTCCAGATCACCGGCAGCCTTGATGTTGAAAGCCATGGGCATGCCCATCATGATCATATCCAACTCAGGGTTCACGCGCCCGCCCTCTCCCGGTTGGGGATACTCGAAAATCTGCGGGAATTGCTCCAGTAGGGTCATCGAACCGTTGGCGTCGAATTTACCATCGGTGAAAGCAGTTTCGGCATCCAGCAGACCCATGCCGATATCCTGCCAGACTTCGTGCGGGGTGGTGATAGCCAGTGTGAGCAGGGCGGTGCGTCCCTCGTGGAGACTGCGTCCCCCATCGTTGATATTCATGTACCAGTCGCTGGGGCCGGGATCAAAATCGAGTTTCGGGGGGGTGATGGTGTACTGGATCGTCTCCCGCAGATCGGGAATGGCTTTGGGGTTGTACATACCTGTCAGGTAGTTGAGCATGTATTCGTTGGGGACAAAAAACCGGCCATCGATACTTCGACGTACTCCCGCTTGTCGTCGCTCAGCATGGGTCTGTACAACAGCTTTGGGTGCTGTCTCCCGGCCGCCGGGGACATAGGGCACGCTATCCAGATCGGCAGCTAAAATCGGCACAGTGTGGCGCATCTCCTCGGGGACTTTGAAGCGGTCCATCGGTTGTTCCCAGTAAGCGCCGGCCATGTCGTAAAATGCCTGCTTGCCGCCGGGGAACAGGTCTTTGCGCAGTTCCGCCTGCAAATCGTCGGAAATGCCGCCATCCAGGATGACTTGTTCACCCGCCTGCCGCAGCAAATTGTAACAGCCGCTGAACAGACTTTGCAGCGAGCGACGGCTGAGGGCCTCTGCGCCGGGACGCAGGATCTCGCCCAGATATTCAAAACGTTCCATGTGGGCCATGTGCCGGAAGGTCGCCACCAGCGACTCGAAATGATCAAACTCAGGGAAACCGCAGGGCGAGACGAGCATGATCTTGTTGGGCTTGTGGTATCGCTCGGGGTGATAGGTCACATTGGGGATGTCGGGGTGCGGGATCAGCCAGGGTTCGATGCGAGGCAGGGTGCGGTCGATGAAGGTTTTCATGATGCCGCTCATGCTAAAGTGGTAGAGCGGCGTGCCAAAAATGACCAGATCGGCGGTGTTGTAGTGCTCCATGGCTGCGACCATGCTGTCTTTATCTTTGTGGATGCACTCGCCGGGCGTGCGCACCCAGCAGGTATAGCAGCCGATGCAAACTTCGAGATCGAGCTTGCGGATGTGGATCAGTTCGGTTTCTGCGCCAGCCGCCTCCATACCTTCGAGCAAGGGCGTCAGCATGTGGTAGGTGCTGCTGGCTTTCATACGGGGGGAGCCGTTTAGGGCAAGGACTTTCATTGGGCGTCTCTTTTTGTGGATAAGGGGAGGATAGATGTTGTGCGTTGGTTGGCGATCACGGAACACGCAATACGTTTACAACCAGCCCTTTGCCGCTAGATCCATTTCCGTGGCCTGACGGGAGAAGATCTTGTCCATCTTCAGCAGCAAGCTCATCTTGCCACTGCTTTTGTATTTGCCGGTCACCATGGCCATGGCTCCGCTTCGCTCTTTGCGGGCGATGGCCAGCCAGACGTCGGCAGGGGTGTTGATGGTGAGGGCGGGGTTGGCGACCACGCCGATTTCGCAGCGGCATTGGCCATCAGCAATGGTCAGGTTCCAATCGCCGCCATCTTGGCCGGAGACGTGAAACTGGATGGTGGCCTGTAGATCGCCAGCCTTCTCGGGATTGAAGCTGAGCGCCATGCCTTCGATGGCTTGAGCGATGTTCTTGGGGCGTAGGTCTGGGGATTGGTTCGACATTGTGGGTTCTCCTTGTGATGAAGTAGTTATGTATAAACTTTTAGGGTTAAGGTGAAAATAAAGTGGTAGAGCGGCAGGGAGGCAGGGGGCAGGGGGCAGGCAGCCAAATGAATCGGGCGATGTGAATTTTCGATTTGCTTGGATATGGCCGCCAATCCTACGCGCCTGGTCGAGATCAGCGATCAAGTCTTCAGTATCCTCGATCCCTACCGAATAGCGGATGACGCCTTCGGGGATGCCCATGGTGGCCCTTTCTTCACGAGTGCACACGACTAAAATCTGGGTTAGATAGATTTTATCGATTCTGAGTTCACATTCACAAGGTTTCCTCAATCATGATAATGGTCTCATCCAGCCAGCGGATGGTCATGGCTTCGAATTGTACGCCGAAACGGCGGGTGGCATCCCACAGCAGGGCGTCCCTTGACAAGCCTGTGTTGGCTGCGAAATGCTGGACAACCGCTTTGGTCTCGGTTTTGTAGTGCTCTGCTTGCTGCTGATGTAGCCCGCGCAAAAGACGCAGTTGTGTGAGGAGGGTCTCCTTGTCTTGCCTGGCCGAAAAGAACAGTTGCAGAAGCAATGTCTCTTTTTTGGGTTCCAATTGCGTTATGGGCTTGCTCAGCCAGTTTTGCAAATCGCTGCGCCCGGCCTGGGTGATGGTGTACACCCGCCGGTTAGGACGACCTTCCTGAGGCTCAATTTCGGAAGTAACCAGCTTCTCCGCCTCCAGTTTTATCCAAGGTCATGTAGATCTGACTCTGTTTTGCATGCCAGAAATTGGCGGTGGACACATCCATACTCATCATCCCGCCAATACAGGGATCCTAGGTTAAAAAGAGCGGTAGCGGCAACCATTTCCGCCAAAGCAAACAATTCGGTTGTGGCTTCACCACCATATGTATTCCCCATCAAGTAAAGATACTCCGTTTCTAGGTGGTCACGTCATCGATGTCGAACTGGTCGAGATAGAAACGGTCATAGGACCATGGCTGTGGGCGCTATCTTCGACTGATCGGTCGCAGGGTGTGAAGATGCGTAAAGGTGCTACTCTCGAAGAGGAAAGCTACTGCGGGGAAAGGCATATTCGCTCTCGTCAATCCGTGCTGGGGTTATCTGACTTATTTCTCCTTTTATCACTCGTGCATCAAATTGGAACAGGGAGCGGCGTAAGGGATGGGGTAGAGTGTGGTAAGATGGTGGGTGTCAAATACTTAAATTTCACTGTGGTGGTCACCTTACGTAACTTCAAGGAGCAAATGATGGCACATCCCGATTTAGTTGGTATCGTCGTTAAGGATATGGCTGCGGCACTGGCCTTCTACCGGCTGCTGGGCCTCGACATTCCGTCGGCTGCCGACGCCGAGCCGCACGTCGAAGTCACCCTGTCGGGCGGATTCCGCATCGCTTGGGACACGCTCGACCTCATTCGCAGCTTCAACGACTCCTGGCCTGATCCCAGCGGCCATCGCATGAGCCTGGCCTTTAAATGTGATAGCCCGGCGGAGGTAGACGCGCTTTACGCCGGCGTGATCGCAGCAGGGTATCGCAGCCACAAATCGCCATGGGATGCGTTCTGGGGGCAGCGCTACGCCGTCGTCATCGATCCTGACGGCAATCTCATCGATTTATTCGCCTAACTGCCCTCTCAATGTCATTAAGTTAAGGAAAAATGTGTTACTATCCAATCCATTCAACCACAGCCATGACGAAATGGAGTCAGAAGTAAATGGATAGTAACACAACCCAATTTTACACTGGATTACTCACTTGTATCAAACAACTTC
>JAAENG010000051.1 GCA_024224665.1 Chloroflexota bacterium
ATCTCGCACCTAAATTGAGGTTGTCATCCCTGCAAAATTGCCGTATTTGGAATTGCTGCTTCAGCCGGGAGGCGGAAGACGAAAGGACGAATTACCCGTAAAATAAGGGTTTACCTGCCGACTTTTGCGGTATTGCCAAAATACTCTTTGAGGCGTAAGTCGATGTCCTGATTGTAAAAATAGTTGACAGGCACCCGATCCGGCACCTGACGGGCGAAAGTCGTGAGGACCCGTTCTTTAGAACTCAGTTTTGGCGTCATTTCTTTAGCTCCTGATCTCGGTTCACATACTCGACGGTTTCGTTTTCCAACGATACGATTGCCGCTGCCAGGACTTTCTGGGCGGCCAGACCGTCGGCGCCCGAACCATCGATCTCGCCGGGGTCCACGCCATCGACTAGCTGTTGCACGAAGGTGTTGATTCGATTGCGGAAAGTGTCTTCAAAATCACGTATGCCGCCGAAGACCGGATTGGTGTAAACACGTTTTTCCATGTCACCGGCGGGATAAAGTGTGGCCTCACGCCACATATCGTCGATAACAAAGCGCCCTTTCAACCCGGCCACCTCACAACGTTCCATGGGATGGCCGCGTTCGATATCGTAGCTACCGGTCAACGATCCCACGACACCATTGGCGAAACGCATGGTAAACTGGGCTGTCGACCATATCACCCGGCCGGGCGCTTTGAGCGCGAAACATTGCACAGCCTCGATATCACCACAGAAATAGCGCATAACGTCGACGGTGTGCGGATGCAGGGCTTTGATCTGGAAATAGGGCGAACTCTCGCGGGGGTTCTTGATCCACATGCTCATATTGATGAAAAGCTGGCGCCCGATGCGGCCTTCGTCCACCCAGCGTTTAGCCAGGCGAGCGGCGGGGGTAAAACGATGATTGAGATTGATGCCGTAGCACAAGCCCATCTCGGCTGCCTTGGCTACCATCTCCTCTGCCTGTCGTATTTCGTTGCAGATCGGCTTTTCGCCTAAAACGTGGCAGCCCGCTTCCAACGCCTGCATGGTAGGCTCGTAATGATCACTGCCGTATTCGACACCGGCGGTGGTGATGCCGACGATGTCCGGGCTCAGAGCCCGAAGTAGGGTCGGAGCATCGTAGAAGGCGGGGACAGCGAAACGCTCGGAAGCCGTATCCGCCCTTTCTTTGATGATATCACAGACGCCAACTAACTGGGCCTGTGTGTTTTCTTGATACAGCTTGGCATGGCGGTTGCCGATCACGCCCATACCGATGATGGCGACTCTTAGCATGGTTTCCTCGCTCGAGTAGGGTGCAACGCACTCCGCATTGGCCGCCAGTGGTCTGCTTGTCTATTCAAGCTAGACCCATCAGGACCGGAGTGCGTTGCACCCGAATTTCGCTATAAACTCACAATTTTCCCAGTCTCCCAGGATTCGATAATCGCTTCGATAATAGTCTGAACTTTGAGAGCATCTTCACCTGAACTATCGATCTCTTCTGGTGTGGCTCGGGCGATATTCTGATCGACCCAAACGCCGATGCGTGAGGCAAAGGTCTCGCCGAAACCCATCATGCCGCCGAGATAATCATAACGCTCGACTTCCGCGGAGAAACGGGGATAAAATTCCAGGTGTTCGCAGGCATCCAACAGCACAAAGCGGGCTTCGGATCCGACCACTTCCAGTCGCTCCAGGCCATAGCTTCCCCCAGCGTCGTAGCTGCCCGTGAGATGGCCTAGCGCGCCATTCTCGAAGAGCAAATTCGCCTGCACGTTAGACCAGATCTTACGGCCTTTGCCCCTCTTGAAGAATGCCTGCACTTTGGCAACCTCGCCACCATAGTAGCGCATGATGTCGAGTGAATGCGGGTGCAGTGCCCGGATATGAAACCAGGGCGAGCTTTCGTTGGGATTGTTGATCCACATGGTCATATTGATGATGTTGATCTCCCCCAATCTGCCCGAATCAGCCCACTCCTTGGCCCGAATCGCCGCCGGCGTGAAGCGATGATTGAGATTGATGCCGTAGCGTAATTTCTCCTCCCTGGCTTTTGCCACCATCGCGTTGGCCTTATCCAGATCATTGGAAATAGGCTTTTCGCCCAGGGTGGGGATACCGGCCTCCAACAATTGCATCGTAGCCACATAATGGTCACCACCATTTTCTGTCCCGGCGGTGCACATACTGGCTGCATCGATGTGAATATCAGCATTGAGCATGTCTGGAATGGAATAAAAGGAGGGGCAGCCATAATCCGCCGCTGCTTTGTCTGCGCGCTCGGGCAGGATATCGCACACAGCGACGATATCACAGTCGTCTCGATTTTGGTAAACACGGGCGTGGGTGTTGCCGATATTGCCCAGCCCGACGATTGCGACATTGAATGTCATGGGTTGCTCCTGGTGTTTGGTCGCGTGGTCGCGTGGTCGGATGGTCGTTTGGTCGCGTGGTCGGATGGTCGGATGGTCGCGTGGTCGGATGGTCGTTTGGTCGGATGGTCGTTTGGTCGCGTGGTCGGATGGTCGCGTGGTCGGATGGACGTTTGGTCGGATGCTTATGGAGTGCACAAGTGCAGCATTCTCCAAGTTATTTGAATGCATTCGACACTCATAGGATACTCATAACGACGCATGGATGCTATTCTAGGAGTGACCAATCGATCATGGTGAAGAGATAGTCTGTGCGGTGATGTAAGTGATCTTGATAAACTGTTTGCATGTCCCGGGGATCGACATATTTGACCAGGCCGTCCAGGTAGATTCTACCTTCACCCAGCCATTTAGCGGCCGTCGTATAATTGCGGATGAGCCCATGGGCCTGGAAATGACCGGGATGTTTGGGTAACTGCCACTCCCAGCCGCTGCGCAGAGTGATGTAATTATTAAACACCAGTTGCAGCAACTCATGTGCAAAATGCTCTGTACGACGCCGCCAGGGCGCCCCCACCAGTACGATTTCTCCCGTGGGCCGAATGATATGACAGGCGTCTAGCACTGCCTGCTCGTGACCCGAGCACTCGAGCACCAGATCGACCTTTCTGGCATAGTCCTGATTATCATAGGGCACGCTCTCGAAGACTTGGTTGACGCCCGCTTTCAGAGCGCAAGAACGGCGAAACGCGTCAGGCTCGACGACGCTGACATCATAGCCCGCCCCCTGGAACAACTGGGCGCCCAGGTGCCCGACCGGACCGGCTCCGGTGACCATGACACGATCTCCCGGACGTGCTCGTGTGGTCGTCAGCGTCGTCATCGTCACCGCCATTAACCGGGCAATTGCAGCGATGCTGGGGTTGAGGTCCTGCGGTAATGGCAATGTGAAACTCGCCCTTTGCTGTTGGTGGCTCTGGTGGGTACCAAAACCAAGCCGCGCCTCCCCCACCGTCACATCCTCGACGCTCTCACCGATCTGATCGACCTCGAACACCGTGGCATAGCCCGGATATGTGGGGAAGTTCTCGCCGAGATAGGCGCCATTGAGTTCGGTGCCTGGGCTGACCAGAGAATAGAGCGCCCGTCCACGAATCTCATCGGGCGCCAGGTCTTCCGCTAGCTCGCAAGGTAACAATTCCGCCTGTTCTTTGGCCGTAAAGGTGATCGCGAGGTTCCGGTTCATAAGGTCACTCCCACACGAGCTGCAACATCGCGTACATGTGCTGCTGCGAGGTCGTACGTCGCTGCATCAGGTAGATGTTCGAGCATCAGAGGGATGTCGGGATCAAGCCGGGTTAGTGCTTTCAAATAGGCGGCATAGTTAAACCCACCTAGACCAGGACGCACTTCCTCCATATGCACAACCCATTCGCCACTTAAATGCAGGTCTTTGGCATGGCAAGATTTGATGTACGGGCCGAGCTTGTCGATAAACTGGCGTACCAATGCACTCGTGTTGTAATAAATGCGAGGGCTGGTAACCAGATTAACCGGGTCGAGATGAACGGCAAGGGCGGGTCTATCGATAGCCCTGAGCAGATCCAGATAGCTTGTTACGCTGTCGGGTGGCATCCAGGGCATGGTTTCCAAAGTGTAAAAGCTGCGCGTAGGCCGAACAGCGTCGATGATCTCACGCGTTGTCTCTACGATCCGATCAAAAGTTTCATCGCTGTAATTGCTGGGATGAGGGCCATCCCATCTGTCGCTACAAGAGCCGGGAATATTGACAGCACAACGAGCACCGATCCTGTCGGCCAACGCCAGCCCTTGTTTACACTTCTCCAGGGCGCTCTGCCGTATGTTTTCATCTGCACTGAGCGGATTGCTCCAGCAGCCGACTTCGGCAATGACGATATCGGCCTTTGCCGCAGCATCTGCATAAGCGCGTATGGTATCCTCATCGGCCGTAGAGTCAACCGGGCAATAGGCGGCGCCATAGCCTAGCGCTTGCACGGCATGCACCCAGTCTTCCGGTGATTGATAATCTGAAAAAACAGGACCACCTAAACGCATTGCGAACCTCCACTTCGTCTAGCGAATTCCGAATATCTCACTGTTGAGTAGCAGATGCTCTGCTTTTTTGCTATCCTTACAAACACAATTAGCCCTCTTCGCCATTTTGAGTGAGAGGATTTCGATTGAGGTCATCTTCAATCACCTCATCATCACCCATCTCCGCATCATCCTGCAATTTGGCGGCTTGATCGGGATCGCCGATGTGGAGCGTATCGTACGCCTGTTGCGAGGTCGCAAAGGAGCCGACGCCTTCGTGACCGTGCCAATCCCCTTGATCGAGCATGGGATTGAGCAGGCCGGTCTCCTCTTCACGTTTGGCGATCCAGGTCTGCATGCGCTGTCGTAACATGGCGACGACTTCGGGATTGGCCTCTGCAATGTTCTCCAGTTCGTCGGGATCCTCGATCAAATTGTATAACTCTACCTCCGGCTTGAAGTGAAAATCGGGTTCCAGGGCGACGATCAGTTTCCATTGCGGTGTGCGCCAGCCATGTTTTCGCATCCATGTGCATTCAGTAATATAGAATCCGCTGTCGTACGAAGCGACATCGCCTCGCAGCAAAGGTATCAGGCTACGGCCGTCGAAGGGGACATCCACCTCGATATCGGCCAGATCCAACAGGGTGGGGACCAGGTCTTTGTGCTGGTTGAACCCATTTACCCTTGTGCCCGCAGGTAGTTTGGATGGGTAACGGATCATGAGCGGGACATGTAAGTTTCCTTCGTACAAACCATGGTGGTCGTACCAACATTCGTGCTCGTACAGGATCTCGCCATGATCGCCGTTGAGGATAACGATAGTGTCTTCGCTCAGATCGAGGGCATCGATGGCATTGAAGATCACCTGAATGCAGGCGTCCATGTAGGCGATGGCGCCATCGTACTGGGCGTCCACATAATGATGATCCGAGATACCCGGCGGCATCCAGGAGGCAAAATAATCCCGAAAGGGCTTGAAATTCATCACAGCATCCATCGACCGATTCTCGAGATCGCACTCATCTCCGTGGTAGTACATACGATCGTAGGGCGCCGGCGGCAGGTAGGGAGAATGGGGATCCATGTGGCGTAAAAAAAGGAAGAAAGGCGCGTCTTCGGCTGCCAATCGCTCCAACTCTGGGACCGTGACGTCGTTCAGTTGGCCGGCTTTAAGCAGAGGCCGCTCTTCCCAATGCCCCCAAGCAACATAGCTCAGATAGGTATCGAATCCTCGGGAACTGGGGTTGTTCTCGAAGCCCACGCAGGTGGTGTTGTACCCGACCTCCCCCAATAGCTCGGCCAGAGTCTTGACCTCATCGCGCATAGGACCTTGATGTCGCAACGCCACCACTTGCGTGCTAAATGCATCACAGCCGCTGAGCATGCTGGCGTATGCACTTGTGGTGGGGATATGGGCGCTGTAGGTGTTCTCGAAAAGCGTCCCTTGCTCCGCAAAACGGTCGATGTGGGGTGTTGTCTGGCGATGATAGCCATAGCAGCTCATGTTGGCGGCGCGCAATGAGTCGACGCCAAGTAAAATGATATTGGGCTTGGACTTGCTTGTCATATCAGATTCCTCTTGCTTTTTGAGTGGGGGCCGGTAGATAGATTGTGTGATATTATGAGAATCGTAGAGCGGGAGACCAGGAGAGCGGTAGACCAGGAGAGCGGTAGACCGGTAGAGCGGTAGACCGGGAGAGCGGTAGACCGGTAGAGCGGTAGACCGGGAGAGCGGTAGACCAGGAGAGCGGTAGACCAGGAGAGCGGTAGACCGGGAGAGCGGTAGACCGGTAGACCAGGAGAGCGGTAGACCAGGAGACCAGGAGGGCGGTAGACCAGGAGAGCGGTAAACCGGGATACGCCGTTCAAGCGAAATTCGAGGCGCAGTCTACCTGGAATACTGGTTTTCAGGTTTCCCGGACTACAGGTTTCCCGATATAGCCGTATCGGGCCATTGCCGGCGCCAGAAAATCGAAGTAGTGTTGGCCTCCATCTTCCTTCCACCGACCTACCGATTCAGGGCGAACGGGAATGAGGGCTAGATCGATATCTAGAAATGCCTCCAGTCGCGCCAGTGTTGTCTCCTGGTCCAAAATGAAGTCTTCGAATCGAACTTCGATTACATTGGCTGGTGGAGGGGTGGCTTCCACCAAATCATACTGATACTTCCATGATATCGCTCGGCGCAAGCGTTCAGAATCCGTTTCGGGATATGAGATACCGAAATCATGGAGATCGTCGGTAAGATGACTTTTGAGAATGCTGTCGCGTGGATCACGCACCCACATAACGTACCTGGCATCGGGGAACATGCGCGTGATCCATGGATATACGAGGGTTGTCTCCGGCAGCTTCCATCCCCGATGTTCTGCCGAACTGGATTGCACTGAGGTAAGATATTCGTTTACAAGATCTGTGAACTCTGCCGGCAATTCGGCTGCGAATACCTCATCGAAATCCCACGTCAGCCCATCCCGCCACCCGACAAAGCTTGCCATAACACGACAGGCGTCGTACATGGAGCGCGGCGGCAGCAGATCGCCAGAGGCGTTGAGCAGTTCACCCATAAAGATACCACTCTCTGATAGGGTATGGGACATGGCTCGGGTTCCGCCGTGCCCTCGTCCAATCACCGTGATTAAGGACATGTTGCTAGCTCAAAAGGATGTTCAGTGTACCACCCAAGATCAGAGACTGATCCTCAGGTGGGATAAAGTTGCAATGTGTACGAAAGCACTCAAGCGCCTGCTTATAGGTCATGAATTGGCGGACGACTGGATAATCTGATCCCCAGCACATGTGCGCCGGACCAAAGGCGTCGTAAATAGCCTGTACGGTGGGATGCACATCCAATATGGGATAGTCCCACTTGGGAGCGGCGCTGGCATAGTAGAAGCCTGATATCTTGACATGGATATTGGCATAAGCTGCTGACTTGAGGATCTGGTTCAGGCCAGCAGGTTCCCCCACTTTGGGGTGGCCGAGATGATGGATCAGTATGGGCAGGTTGGGATAGCGTTCGGCGATGCCGCGGATTGCGGGTTGGTGGTGAGGATGGCAACTGATGCTTGCCAACAGCCCCTGTTCGGCGGCGACGCCAAAAAACGCCAACCCTTGTTCAGAGACCAGCCATGCCCCATCGTCCTCGTTTCCAATATAATGGGTAAATCCGCACAGGGGCCAACGCTCAGCGATTGTTAGCAACCGTTGGGCCGCGCCCGGCTGATGATAAGTCTCAGACCACATGCTGTCCACATCGGCGATCAGGTGTAGACGGTCGGGGTAGCGCCGGCAGACCTCGGCCACGTAGGCGTTGTTCTCGGCATTATGATCGATCTGAGCACATACCAGCAACGCCTGATCGACGCCGTTCTGATCCATCTCGAACAGCAGTTGCTCGGCCCGACCTCTGGACTGGGGATCTGGGACCGGTGGTTGGTATGGCCAGGTTGTCCAGGCATGGCAATGGCTATCGATGATCATTTACCAGTCTCCCACAGAACCGTCATCGTGCAGCAGGTGGGGTGTATCCCATGAGCCATCATAGAGCTGGTTGGCAAGCGCACGTTCGTCCACTTCGATGCCCAGACCTGGCTTGTCGGCCACCTCGATATGGCCATCGATGATCTGCAAAGCTTCAACCAGATAACCTTCGCCCCAACCACATATCCCTTCGTCAGTATGGATTTTGAGGAAAAGCCAGCGGGGTTTGACAAAAAAGGTCTCTAATTGGGTAATGATCATAGTGTGGTGTGATCTCTCGGTTATTCATTTTTTTCAAGCTCACGGATTTACACTGATGACACGGATAAAAACTTCGATACAATGCAAGTGTCATTGCCGGTGACGGCCTGCGCTCGGACGACGGAAAGATCCCCAAGCTGGCAGCGTGCGTTCATGTGACTTACTTTAATCAGTAAACATGCTTGGTGGCCGATATTGCTTGAGCTTGTTGTCGAAGACCTTCCGCTTGATCTGGGGTTTGGGTCCGAAGTTAAGCAGGAGACCGACTTCGTACTCTGTGGCATTGAGATAGTTGAGCAGTTGAGAACCGTCACCCTCAACCAAAGTGCGGGTAGCTTTTAGTTCCAAGATGACGCAATCGTTAACAAGAACATCAGCATTGAAATCTCCAACAATTTGACCGTCATAGTACACACGGACAGGATACTGACACCTGACATCGAACCCCATTTTACTCAGCTCGATAGCCATCGCACGCTCATACACCTTCTCCAAAAATCCATAACCAAGCGTGTTGTAGACTGTGTAGAACGCCTTGATACACTGTTCAGTTAGTTCCTCGTGCTTCACACTTGCCTCCTGCTGAAAAATGGGATGTTAATTACAGTTATCATAAAAAGAAGAAATCCGTGTCATCCGTGTGAATCCGTGAGCCACTGTTACGCCATGCATGCTCACGGATGACACGGATAGGCCCAGATTTGATTCATGTCGCCTGCTTCAATCTGTGATTCTTAGCGGTTGTTGATATCGCTTGCATCCAGCCTCCTGTCGACTAAGCGCCTGCAAATACAGTGATCATAAATCGAAAAAATCCGTGTCATCCGTGTGAATCCGTGAGCCACATTTACAAAGGCGTCAACCAGTCCTCTTGAATCTCCATACCAAAGCCCGGTGCGTCGTTGGGAACCAGATAGCCGTTTTTAGCCACCGTTTGGCCGGGGATGCGATGCGTTTGTTCGAGCGGAACACCTGGCCGGGATCCAATGAAATATTCGAGCCAGGGAACACCCGCCATGGCGTAGGAAAAGTGCTGGCCGTATGGATTACGAGCACCGCCATGAAGCATGACGCTGATGCCTGCCGCCTCTGACATACTCACGATCTTCTGGCAAGTAGTGACTCCACCACACCAGTTGATGTCAGGCTGCAGGATATCGACCATGCGATGGGTGATAGCCGATTGAAAGGGCACGAAAGTGTACCAATGCTCACCTGTGGCCAGGGTCTGCCACGGTAGACGCCGCCGCAACTCGATCTGTGCATCCATATCTTCCGGGATCAGACACTCCTCCATCCACTTCAGTTTGTAAGGGCGGAGCACCTCTGCCAGCCGTACGGCGTAGTCAACGTCAAATGCCATCCAACAGTCGAGCATGAGTTCGCATTCGTCGCCGATCTGTGCGCGCGCAGTCGCCACAAATTCCTCATTCTTGTGGATGCCGTCCAGACCATCGGCTGGGCCATAGGGACATGCGAGTTTGAAGGCGGTAAATCCCAATTCAAGGTACCAATCGATGTCATTGCCGGTGGCATAGCAATACATACTCTGGCGTGCAGGACCACCCAACAGGCTGTAAACCGGCTGTTCCAAAATCTTTCCTTTCAGATCCCAAAGCGCGAGATCAACGGCACTGATAGCATACGACGCCAGTCCTACCGTGCCATAGGGTTTGGTCATACGAAACATCATGTCGGCCAGACGCTCGATGGCCATGCAGTCTTGCCCAATTAACTGTGGTGAGAGATGGCCGTCGATCACTGCCGCCACGGCCTGCCCATGATCGCTCAAACCGAGCCCCCACGTGCCATCTTCTGCCGTGACTTTGCACCAGACAGGCCCCCACGCTTTTGGCAACCATAAGGCACGACGGCGTTTGACATGCGCATAGCGAGACATGGGGTTGGCCACTTCGGCGTGTTCTGCCCACGATGGGCGGGTTCCCTCAGATGGGGAAGAGGGCGTGGGTAAGTTGAGACGCATGGCCTCGATACTGACTATTTTCATGCATAAAGCTCCTTTATGTAGACAGTTCGCCCATCCTCCGCGGCCGAACGATAGGCTGCATCCAGCCATTCTGTTGCCCGCCAACCAACCTCGCCCGGAGAGCGATTTGATCCCCGACCTAAAACGACATCCACCAGATTATTTACAGGCTCTTTACCAGGGTAATCTAATTCGTCGATGGTATTCGGGCTGATATCTTCGAGTCCATATCTGGGGCTATGCATCTGGCAACGGACCGGGAAGGCTGTGATCTCGATAAATCCTCGCTCACAAAACAATCCCATACCAAAACGGCCACGCTGCACCCGGCCGACATTGCCGGTCCCTCCAACAGCGCCTAACGCCCCACCTTCGAACTGCACGGCCATGGCATTGACCAAATCTACCTCCAGCCCCTGATTCGACATCCTCGCATTCACGCACTCGACTCTCAATCCGCTTAGATGGCAGACAAGGCCGGCGAAATGGGTCATCTGCGTGTAGCCGTAGCCACCGGCCGATAGTTTTATATCGGCGTAGGCCGATCCTGGGCCATGCACCTTATTGGGCATCCATTCATCATGCCCTTCCAGAAAACCGACAATATGATTGGTGTGTTGCACATATACGTAT
The DNA here is from genome assembly GCA_024224665.1 of Chloroflexota bacterium. Taxonomy (GTDB): domain Bacteria; phylum Chloroflexota; class Anaerolineae; order J102; family J102; genus PIVW01. The sequence continues at coordinate 10,772 of JAAENG010000051.1, forward strand.
TGGACGGCGCCAAAATCTCCTGATCTTAGTCTCTCTATGACCGGCAAGTTAAAGAAATAATAGTTCCAGGGATAACCGACGATCAATTCCCGCCCTTGCTCTTGTGCCAACTGCACAAGACCTCTGGCATGCAAAGCCTTGAGCACCATCGGTTTTTCTACCATGACATGCAGATTCCGTTCGAGACATTTGCGCGTGACCTCATAGTGCGCCACATGGTTGGTTGCGACCACGACGCCGTCGAGGTTTTCAGCCATTAGCAGGGCATCGACATCGTCATACGTCCGTGCGATCTGATAGTGCTCAGCAGCGCCTGCCAGCCGTTGCCCGTCGATATCGGCAACTGCGACCAATTCGGCGTCGGGATTTTCTTGCACGGCCGGGATGTGCCAGTCACAAGCCCACCAACCCGTTCCTACGACGGCGATGCGCGCTTTGGCGGTCATGGGCTGAGCAATACCTTCGAGACATCGCCCGGGGCATCGATCAGACGGTCAAACCATTGGCCACCTTCTGCCAGCGGCGCTTCAACGATCCAGGGGTCGAGCTTGATCTTGCCCTCATCCAGCAAGTGGATGGCTTCGACAAAATTCTGCGGAGAGTAAGCAAAAGCACCACGTACTACGATCTCACGGCGGATGATATCGGCTGCGGGCATTTCACTGCTTTCTTCGTGCAAACCACTGAGAATGACGGTGCCTGTGGTTACCGCCGCAGAGACACATTGCCTGCGTGTAACGGCTGTGCCGACAGCATCCACCGCCACAACGACACCCGTGCCGTTCGTGGCTTTATTCACCGTTTCGACAACATCTACGGAGCGGGGATCGAGCATGACGCCACCTAACTCACCCCCCATGGCCAAACGCTCGAGGTCGATATCGGCGATAAAAACGCGAGAGGCCCCCTTGAGAAACAAGTTCTGCATGGCCAGGAGACCGATAGGCCCTGCCCCGATCACGAGGCATTCCCGAGCGGCGACATCCCCAGAAAGTTCGGCGATGCGAACGCCACAGGCCGTCGGTTCGACCAGGGCGCCGGTGCGCAACGACAGAGAATTGGGAAGAACTGATATCGTTTTTGCGGGAACGGCGATATACTCGGCGTAGGCGCCGGGACGGTGGGCGCCCAGCAATTGCCGGGTTGAACAGAGCTGGTCGAGACCACGCCGTTGCAGTTCCGACTCTCCGCTGGGATACAAGGGATTGACCGTCACCTTCTGCCCGACCTTCAGGTTGGTATACTCGATGATTGCCTCGCTCCCCAGCGCTTCGATCACACCGGAGAACTCGTGTCCCATAATGAGAGGCGGCACCCGCAGCGCATTATGTCCCAGGTATCCGCTCAGTTCGGAACCACAGATCCCAACATAAGCAACTTTGATCAATACTTCATCGGCAGACAGATCGGGCAATGGCCGCTCCCTGATTGCCATCACACGAGGGGCTTCCCAAACAAGTGCTTTCATAGTAATTTCCTTGCGGATATGAGTTCGATGGTGAGCTAATGTAAGTGAAGGTCACCAGTCTCGGCTGCAAAGGCTTGCATCAGTGATCCGACACCGCTGCTAGCGAATTGGATCTCGTAAAGTCGTTTGTAGAGCCCCTCTTCCTTGGCAAGAAGTTCAGCATGTGTACCCTGTTCGACCAACCTCCCCTGGTCGAGCACCAGGATATGGTCGGCATAGATAACAGTGCTGAGGCGATGGGCAATTACAAAAGTGGTACGGCCATGCATCAGGCGTTCTAGCGCTTCCTGAACCAGACGTTCGCTTTCGCTATCAAGAGAAGAAGTGGCTTCGTCCAGAATCAGAATCCGGGGATCCTTGAGAATAGCCCGGGCAATAGCCACGCGTTGACGTTGGCCGCCGCTGAGTTTCACGCCCCGTTCGCCCACCATCGTCTGGTATCCGTCGCCGAGTTCTTTGATGATGAATTCATGGGCGTTAGCCGCCTTGGCAGCCTGTTCGATCTGATCGTGATCCGCATCCAATTTGCCGTAACGAATGTTGGCTTGTACGGTATCAGAATAGAGATAGGTTTCCTGGGGAACGATACCAATCTGCTCGCGCAAGCTGCGGACCTGGATGTCTTTGACATCAAGATCATCGATAGTGATCCGACCGGAATCGACATCATAGAAGCGGGGGATTAGGTTGATCAGGGTGGATTTGCCGGCGCCACTAGGGCCAACCAGAGCAACCACCTGCCCGGGTTTAGCGACAAAAGAGATGTCTCGTAAAACCGGCGCCTCCTTGACGTAGTCAAACGTTACCCCTTCGAAAGTGACGCTACCCACAACAGATGATAAAGATCGAGCATTGGCTGCGTTCTGGATGTCGGGCGCCGTATCCATGAGCCCGAACACGCGCTCGCTGGCGCCCAAAGCTGACTGAAATTGCGCGTATAAGCCGGCAAGCGCGGCAATAGGTGACGCCACCATCAACGTGTAGACCAGATAGGCAACAAGACCGCCGGCAGTGAGACGGCCGTTGATCACTTCCAGACCGCCGTACCAGAGCGTCAAGGTGATGGCGGTAAAGGCAATAAAGCTGATGATAGGGGCGAGGACGGCTCCGATTCGGGCGCGGTACATGGCAGCCTCAAATGTCTCATTGATTTTCTGCGTGAAGCGACCCAGTTCATAGGGTTCGCGCGCAAAGGATTTCACGAGACGAATCCCCGAGGTAGTTTCCTCCAGTACGTTAGCGGCCTCGGCCAAGGCGTCTTGAACAGCCCGTGATGCCTTACGAATCCGGCGACCTAGAAAGAGCATTACCAGCGTAATCAGAGGAATTCCAACCAGAATAAACAGCGTTAAGCGCCAGTTCAGATAGAAGAGGATGATAGCCGCGCCCAGCAGTGTAATCACCTGGCGGATCAATGACACCAGATTATTGGTCACGGCGGTCTGTAGCAGGCTGAGATCGTTAGTGATCCGCGAGACCAACTCTCCTGTTCTTTGGCTTGAATAGAATGCGAGGGATAATCTCTGCAAATGCATATAGACATCGATCCGCATGTCGGCGATCGTGCGCTCGCCCACGTAAGCGAGACTCAAGCGGTGGATGAATCCGAATAGCGCTTGAAAAGCGAACACGAATAACAGTCCCACCACCAGACGATTGAGTCCAGTCAGGTCTACATCTACCAACACCGTATCGACCAATTCCCGAATCACCAAGGGCAGCACCAGGCCAAGGGCGACGCTGAAGAGCAGTGCAATCACAGAAACGACCATGTACCGCCTGTATGGTTTGACATACACCAGAATCCGAGCGAAGGTGTGCAGGTTTTCCCTGCTCAGATCGGGTCGATCTTCGTCACTGCTTGAGGGCCGGCGCAGTCGTGAACGTAGTGAACTCAATGTCATAGCAGCCTTCTAGGGCGAGCGTAAGTTTGACCAGTATACCCGCAACCTGTCTGTTCCCTCAACTGTTATCGCTTCGCTACGGTAATGCAAGCTGTGGTCCTCGCCTTACAGCCCCAGATCGCAGTTCTTACACCCCAAAGATATGCGTAATCACGGTCGTTCCTGCGCCGCCAACGCTCTGCATCATGGCTACATCGATTGATTCTAGCTGGTTCGCACCGGCGCGGCCGGTCAGTTGTAAGGTGGTCTCACAGGCCTGGTAGAGGGCGGTAGCACCGATAGGATGGCCACGGGCCTTAAGTCCTCCCATTGTGGAGATGGGAATCCGACCCTCTCTACTGATCTCCATACCATCCGCCAAACGCCAACCCTCTCCCCGTTCCGCAAATCCTGATGCTTCCAACAACATGCAAGCCATAATGCTGAAGGCATCGTGCAACTCGAAGAAGCTGATGTCGTCGCGGTGCACGTTGGCCTTACGGAAGGCTTTATACGCAGAATCGCGTGCAGCTTTGGCAAAGAGCGGATCCTTTCTATCCGAAACACGGAAGCGATCTGTGGCGACGCTGGATGCCAGCATGCGCACAGGTAGGGTCGTGAAAGCACGAGCCTGTTCAGTGGGCGCCAGCACCACGGCGGCGGCGCCATCACAAATGGGCGAGCAATCGTACAAACGGATGGGAGGGCTGACCACGCGCGAGTTCAGAACGTCGGCAGGAGTGACGAGTCGGTCGTCGAAAAGAGCGCCTGGATTAGTGTGCGCGTTCTGATGGGCGTTGACAGCGAAATTGGCAAAGGCATCGGCCGGCGCTTGATATCGCTCGAAGTACATGCGCATCAGGTCGGCATTCTTGCCGATCAAGGTATCGCCATTTACCACCTCCTGTTCGGCATCCAATGCTTTGGCGAGCACAGGGGTGGGGATACCATCACTCATTTTCTCGACACCAACCGCCACCGCCAGATCAGCCTCGCCGCTGGCCACAGCCAGATAAGCCATGCGCAAGGCGGCGGCCCCGGTCCCGGTTGCCGCTCGCACATCCAGCGCCTCGATACCCGACAACCCCGCTTCGTCGGCGATGAGAGAAGCTACATGCTTCTGGCCCTGTAGCTCATCACTGAGCATATTTCCAGAGAAGAGGGCGTCGATGGCATCGACTTCAGCATCGGCCATAGCCTGCCTGACCACCTCGGCCCCTAACTGGCGCAGACTTCGTTCATGACGTTTGGCAACGGGCACTTTCCCGATGCCGACAATACTGACGGAACGCATATTGAACTCCCAGGTTTTGACTGGAGGCCGGTAGACCGGTAGACCGGTAGGCCGGTAGACCGGTAGGCCGGTAGGCCGGTAGACCGGTAGGCCGGTAGAC
>JAAENG010000052.1 GCA_024224665.1 Chloroflexota bacterium
ATCTCGCACCTAAATTGAGGTTGTCATCCCTGCAAAATTGCCGTATTTGGAATTGCTGCTTCAGCCGGGAGGCGGAAGACGAAAGGACGAATTACCCGTAAAATAAGGGTTTACCTGCCGACTTTTGCGGTATTGCCAAAAAAGAAATCGGCCGACGAACACAATCGCCGGCCGATTTTTGCTTGGCATTTGCTCGAACGAAGTCAGGGCGTCGGTCCAGCAGCCACCACTTCGTCTGAGACCTCGTCCTGAAACTTCTTAAAGTTCTCGACAAACATGCCGGCCAGCTTGTTGGCCTGCACATCGTAGGCTTCGCCATCTGACCAGGTGTTCTTGGGCTTGAGCACATAATCTGGGACGTCAGGAACGCTGACCGGTACATGCACGCCGAAGATCGGGTCAGGCTCTGTCTCGACGTTGTCCAGACGGCCGGCAAGCGCCGCCGTAATCATGGCACGGGTGTAGGCGATCTCCATGCGTTTACCCACACCATAAGGTCCACCCGTCCAACCGGTGTTGACCAGCCAGACATCTGAGCCATGCTTTTCGATCTTCTCACCCAGCATCTTGGCGTAAATGAAGGGATGCAAGGGCAAGAAAGGTGCGCCAAAACAGGCGCTGAAATTGGGTACAGGTTCGGTAATGCCACGTTCGGTGCCGGCTACCTTGGCCGTATAACCACTGATAAAGTGGTACATAGCCTGCTCAGAGGTCAGTTTGGAAATCGGGGGCATTACGCCGAAGGCGTCGGCAGTCAAGAAGATGACATTCTGGGGATGTCCGCCAAGGCCATCGAGAGAGGCATTTGGAATGTGGGTGATGGGATAGGCGGCACGTGTGTTCTCGGTCAAACTGGCGTCGTCGAGATCAATCCGGCGTGTATGGGCGTTGTAGCCTACATTCTCCAGGATGGTACCGAAGCGGCGGGTAGTGGCATAAATCTCCGGTTCTGCCTTGGCGGATAGTTTGATAACCTTGGCATAGCAGCCGCCCTCAAAATTGAAGATCCCCCGATCGCTCCAGCCATGCTCGTCATCGCCGATCAAAGTTCGAGCGGTATCAGCGCTGAGAGTCGTTTTACCGGTGCCAGAAAGGCCAAAGAAGATGGCGACATCGCCGTCAGAGCCCATGTTGGCCGAACAGTGCATGGGTAGAACGCCTCTCTGCGGCATCTGGTAATTCATTACAGAGAAGATTGATTTTTTCATCTCACCGGCATACTGACTACCACCAATCAGGACAGTGCGCTCGGCAAAGTTCAGAATGATAAATGCCTGAGAGTTCGTGCCATCTTCCTCAGGGTTGGCAGTGAAGCTGGGCGCCTGTATCACGGTAAACTCAGGGATATGATCCCTCAGTTTATCGCGATCAAGTTCACGGATAAACATATTGCGTACGAAAAGACTGTGCCAGGCCGTTTCGGTAATCACTCGCACAGGCATACGATACTCAGGATCGGCGCCGGCATAACAGTCCTGAACAAACACCTGTCGCCCTTCCAAGTGAGTCATCATGCGGTTCTTGATACGCTGAAAGACTTCTCTTTCGAACGGCCGGTTGACATTGCCCCACCACAGCTTGTCTTCGGTAGTAGATTCTCGCACCACAAAGCGGTCGTTTGGTGATCGGCCCGTATGCTGGCCCGTGCGGGTTACAAGGGGTCCCATGTGAACCATCCACCCTTCGCGGTTGCGCGTGGCGGCTTCATAAAGGGCTGGAGTTGGCAGGTTCCACCACGCCGCCCAGAGGTTGCGCAGACCATGATTCTCAAGCCCAAAATGACTTGCGGCAGCGCCAAACTGGTGTACATCTTTCATTTTTTGCTCCTTGAAGTGTGGGTATCAGTTGACTTATCTTTGGTGTGAAACCGGCCGATTCTGTATCAGCATTCTGCACTACAGAATCTCCACATGGTAGCTTGCGAGTTCACAATCCAAGCGCCAGTCGGCGAGTGCGGATATCGCCTTCTCAAGCAAGCCATGTGCATAGCCAGCGTCATTAGAAACAGTAACAATGCCAATCACTGCGCGATGCCAACTATCAAGGGCATCGACTTCGGCAACGGCAAGATTGTAGTCACGTTGCAAACGAGCGATGACCGCTTTCACAACCCGGCGCTTGTCCTTCAAAGAAGCACTCGCCGCTATATCGAGTTCAATGACCGCAGAACCGATGATCATCGCATTACACCCGCTCTAACCAGGCTGATTCGGCATATTTTGTTGCTTGCAGTTCGCCAATCAGAGCTAGCTCGTCTTGTGTAAGATCGCCCTGCTCAAAATCCAGGTTGAGGGCGGTGTTGAAGCCATCGATCAGGGCTGTAGCAGCCTCCCAGAATGTGACCTGGCGCTGCACTTGATCTGACACCGTGGTGGCTCGCGCCGCCAGTAGTTGGCGCAGTGACCGGCGTTGGGATTCATCGACAACCGTTAGCACATCAACCAGACGCGTGATATCACCGAATAGGGGCAGGGAGCCATGCTGCAACACATAGCCGGCTCGCCGGCTCTGGGCGGACCCCATCAGCTTCTTTCCTTGCACGCAGATCTCGTAAGCGCTGGGTACTTCAAAACAAACGGGACTGACATCGGTACCAGTGCGGGTTGCGCCTGGGGCTTTAATGGCGCTGACGCCTAATCGCTGCAAACCCAACAGCAGGCCGGTGCTGATCTTGCTATAGGCATCGAGCACTGCACCGCTTAGTCTTGCCTCATCACTGGGGCCGGCAATGCTATAGGTCAGCTCGTCGATATGCAGAATAGCCCTTCCCCCGGTCTGACGCCGAACCATACCATATCCATGCTGTCGCATTCGCTCACGGTCGATCTCATCTGCGGGCTGGTGTCTCCCCAACGAAACAGTTCCCGGCTTCCACTGATAAAAGCGCAAAGTCGGGGGGCTTTTACCCAGACCGCTCATGGTAGCAATCGCTTCATCTACCGCCATATTCCAAGAACCTGTTGCCGGCTCTGTGATGAGCAGACGCCAAGTTGCCGGAGAAGGCAGGGTATCTGGAGTTAAGAGCTGATGCAAAGTCATTAGCCTGTGAGATTGAATCCCAATATCGGATTAGGGTGATGTCCGGCGAGAAGTTTACTACTTGATTCCTGAATCGCCAACCACGTGCTAGTTCCGAAACGTATTCTAACTCTCAGTCGGCAAAAGGTAAGGACGCCACCACTGCTTGTTGGACGGTCTGCGGGTTTCGTTGATAGCTCAAAAGCGTTCCTGGTTCGTGATAGGGGCGCTTTACGTAGGCCAGGCCAATTACCCCATAGCGGGGGGATTGAACTGATGACGTGATGACACCGACCTGTTTATCCTCAACCCTGAGGGCTGTTCCCGGCTCTACCCCTTCATCCAGCCTAAGACCGACCAAATGTTTGGTTACTTTGTCATAGGTAATTTGGCGGGCGATGATCTCTTGTCCGGTGTAACATCCCTTTGTCTCAGATATCGCTTGCTGTAGTGATGCTTCTAAAGGACTATAGTCTTCAGTCAATTCACGTTTGGCCGCGGGCAAGCCGGCTTCGACACGCAAGATTTCGAAAGCCAGCGGAGATAGCTCTTTCACACCTGCATCAGCCAGGTCCTGAATCAGAGCAGGTACAGCACCGGCAGGCAAGAGCATGCGGTAGCCCAGACTAATACCGAGGATTTGTGCCAATACATGCAGAGTTGACCCGGAACGTACAATCGAACTTACACCTCCCTGTCGAGGTGGAGATGTCACACCCAATGCTGCCAGGGTCTGCTTGGCATCACTTCCAATCAATTCGATCTGGGCTATCTGCCCACTGACATCTTCAACTGTAACCTGATCCATGAAGAAGATCTTCCCCCGCAGGAACTGAGCCGTCTGCTGTTGCGCTCCTGCCAGCGTGATGGCAGCAATGGTCTCGCCTTCGTCGACCAGTTGCAGGACATCGATGATTCGGGCCGTGGGGCTCGTTAGCACTGTCGTGATAGAATGACCTGCCCGCAACAGGTGGATGTCATTGCTGCTCTGCCGGTTCAAGAAATCAAGGCGATCCTTGCCCCCAATCCGTAGATAGCCGGCAGCGGAGTGGGTAAAGAAAACTGCCTCATCCAAGGCAGCTTGATAATCGGATATTGTATCGATCGTAATGACTGGCACAAGCATAGCTCACTTGTTGAGATGGGCAACCCCAGGCGAGGGATCGCAAAGGGGTCGCAATTCGAGGTCTGTTCGCTGAAATCATCACAATGATACCACGAGTCTTTGCAGTGAACAGGTTCGTTCGATACAATCTCAGGGAATAATGACTAAAATGACTTTCAAGCAATCACTCAACCCCATCCATTGACCATGCTGCTAGCTATCGATGTAGGTAATACCAACATTGTCCTGGCTCTTTTCGCAGGCAAGAAAGTCAAACATCAGTGGCGAATCAGCACCGATTCACGCCACAGCTCAGACGAATATCAAGCTATCTTCAAGTCGTTGGCGCAGAGCAGCGGCATCACACTGGAATCCGAAATCTCTGCGGTCATCATCGCATCCGTTGCCCCACAGATCACTCATTACCTCGTTGTATGGTGCCGGCGCTGGCTGAAGATCGAGCCCATGTTGGTGAGCGTCAGGCTGGAGCTGGGATTACCCATCCACGTCCGGGAACCAGAACGGGTAGGTGTCGACCGCCTGCTAAATGCCATCGCAGCTTGTAAAGAGTATGGGGCGCCTTGTATCATCTTAGATATGGGCACTGCTACCAAATTCGATGTTGTGGATGGCTCCGGCGCCTTTGTTGGTGGCGCGATCGCTCCGGGCCTTCACAATGCGACAGATGCACTGGTGCAGAGCACATCACTGTTGCCGCAAATTGATTTCTTGGCGCCCCCATCAGCGATCGGTGATGATACCATCAGTGCTATGCAGTCGGGTATCGTATTTGGCTATATCAGCTTGATCGAGGGTTTGTTGACCCGGATTCGACAGACCTTACCCGAAAAGCAAATACCTGTGGTGGCAACAGGAGGGCTCGCAAGTGTGATTCGCCCCTTAACAGCGATGGTGGACTATTTCAATCCCTCACTCACGCTAGAGGGCCTAAGACTGGTTTACGAACTGAACAAAACAGATATCAATAATGAGGTGCTAAAGTGAATAGCGTTAACATTCTGTCCGATAAGAAAATCCTTTTAGGTGTCACCGGTGGGATCGCCGCATATAAAGCCGTAGACATCTGCTCGCAGATGGTTCAGTCTGGTGCTGATGTGAGGGTACTGATGACATATTCAGCACAAAAGTTCGTAACACCATTGACATTCGGGGCATTAAGTGGCCGCGAGCCGGTCCGTGACCTCTGGCAACTGTATGGCGGTGAAGAGATCGGCCATGTGGCGCTGGCTAAGGAGGCCGACCTGTTTATCATCGCCCCGCTGACAGCCCATACATTAGCACGTTTAGCACATGGTATGGCTGACGGTGCGCTGGTCGCTACAGCTCTCAGCATACAATGCCCGATGCTCATCGCCCCTGCCATGGAATCGCATATGTGGGAACACCCTGCCACCCAATCCAACTTACAAAAATTAGTGAAATGGGGTGTAACGGTGGTAGGACCGGAACCGGGCAGGTTGGCTTCCGGCGCCTCCGGTGTAGGGCGTATGACTGAACCGGACCAGATAGTCGAGCAGGCGCGTATGATACTAGGGCGCAGCGGGCCTTTATCAGGTATACGGATTACGATAACGGCTGGGGGTACACGCGAATGGGTGGATCCAGTGCGCTTTATGGGCAACAGGGCCAGTGGCAAGATGGGTGTGGCTCTTGCGCGCGTTGCCAGAGATCAGGGCGCCCATGTTAATCTCATCTATGGAGCTATGAGCGTATCGCCACCGATGGGCATCGATGCTATCGAAGCCATTCGGGCTGAGGATATGCTCCGCGAAACGCTCGATCTGCTACCCGAAACTGATATCCTGATAAGTGCTGCCGCCATCGCAGATTTTCGCCCACTCACGACACACGACACCAAATTGAAAAAAGAGAGCGGTAAGGGCATAGAACTGGAAAGAACTCCTGATGTTCTCAAGGCTGTTGGGGAGCGGCGGTCGGCTATCGGTATGCCCCGGATTGTGGTAGGCTTTGCGGCCGAGACCTCTGATCTACTACAAAACGCAACTCGCAAAATGAAGAACAAAAACCTGGAGATGATTATTCTTAACGATGTAACTGCAACTGACGCCGGATTCGGCGTCGATACGAACCGGGTTCACATTCTCACCCGAGATGGCGCAGTTGAATCACTACCACTTATGGACAAAGAAGAGGTAGCCTTTAATATCCTGCATCGTATTCGCGGTCTGTTGGGAGCACAAAGCATCGGCTGGTCTCCAGGAATCGGCAGTGTTATCCCTTCTTGATGAACCAACGTAATTTCTTGATGTGATTTGCGTCATCACCCGTGTCGGTAGGGTCTTTGCAATGTGTCGCTATTTGTCGTATCCAAGTGGGCGCCTTGATGAAGGACCGTGCAGTAGGTTGACTGAAACGCAGCAAAATATTGTGGATAAGGAAAATTTATGAAAAAGGCACTGAAATCGATATTCTTCCTGGTGGCGGCGGTCGTGCTCACTGCGTTTGTTTTGTCGAATACGCAGACACTGGCGACAGCACCTGACCAGCCCTTGAAGGGAAGGGCAGGCTCGGCAGACCATGTTGGCATCCCAGAGTGGACAACAGCTTGTACACCAGACAGTTATGAACCAGATAATGATGTCCCGTCGGCGAAGCAGATCAACACCAATGGTGTACCTCAAACTCATAACTTCGAACCGGCAGCAGATATCGATCATCTGAAGTTCGCGGCAGTGCAGGGCCAAGTTTTCGATATATGGACCCTCAATCTTGGTAATTCGACAGATACCATTCTCTATCTACTCGATCAGGATGGGTCTACTCTTCTGGCGGAGAATGATGACGATCCGGGACGGGGGCTGGCGTCTCGAATCGTGTGGCAGGCGGGAGCAACTGGCACCTTTTATGTCAAAGTAAAGGATTTCGACGTGTTGGGCAGCTGTTTAGCGTATGACATCGCCGTACAAACCCATCCCCTCTACTTACCTCTAATCACAGTCGTATACGAATATCCAAAAACACCCACACCTACAGTCACATTCACGCCAACATCAACTCCAACACAGACGCCCACGCCAACACCAAGTTCCACGAATACGCCGACGGCTACGATAACGCCTACTAAAACATCTACACCTTGCCTGCCCTATTGGAAATCGAACATCAACCTGGGTGATGCGCCCAAGGGTCTGGTGAGTACCGATACCAGGGTGTTTACAGCGATGTATGGCAATGCACGGCTGGCCGTGATAGACCCCACGTTACCGGCACTACTCAGAAGCAAAGACTCGAATGGCAGCGGAGCCAATGGCGTGGCTGTTAGTAACGACAAAGTCTATATGGCCAATCGAGACAGTAACGCCATAAGTATATTCAAGGCAACCGATCCGCAAGATCTACTCGGCGCTCTGCCTGCAGGACTGTTACCCTTTGGTGTTGCAGCCAACAGCTCAAGGGTGTTCGTCGCTAATTTTGATAGTGATAGTGTCACGATCATCGACAGCGCCAATGACCAAGTCATCGCCACAGTAGCAGTCGGCAAGAATCCGACCCTGCCCAGTGCAGCGGCAGATCGTGTGTTTGTACCACTCCACAATGGTGGTAAATCGAGCGGTATACGCGTCCTGGATAACAATGGCTCGGAGTTAGACTACATTCCAACCGGCAAAGGTCCATTCGGCAGCCACTACGACGACGCCAGCAAACGGCTTTATGTCAGCCACTGGGGTGAGAACCGCATTGTCGTGATAGATACAATTAGCTTGAAGATCGTTGATGAATTTACCACGCCCGGAAAACCTTACAGCTTGGCATTGAATCCCTTCAATCAACATTTGTTTGTGGTAAGCGCAGAGACCAACAGCGTTTATGTATACGATATGCCCACAAAAGATCACTTGAGCTCGCTCTCGATGCAGCCCATCGGTGAGGTCGATGGCGGGCAGGGTATCGCCGTATGGAACACAGATGTGTATGTAGCGATTTACGCGTCACAGCACGTTAGCGTTTTGGATGATAGCTGCCCCTGGTAAATTTTTCATCAGCGAAATGACACTGTGACTGGTTTGGCATGTTTGCCGGCATCCCAGTATTCACGGGATGGGAAGTAGATGGCTTTGTTCACACCCTCGTGTTCGCCGTAGAGGATAAACGAAGTGTAACCCTGTTGCACCAATTTGGTCACGTCGAAGGTGAGCCAGGAGCCGATATCTGTGTGGTCGACCAGCTTGCTGTCCACAGGAGGGGTGCGATCGTTTACGCCCTTCGCGCCTGCTGTTTGCCAAGAACTACCCGATTGGGCCTGGCTCCATGTAGCTGTGGCCGTGTCCCATTCGGGTGATATGCCGGCAACATGAACGGCGGGCGGGCCAAGCCAATGTACGGGCTAGCCGCGAGGGTGGGCAACAGATAGAAGCTTGAGTGACAAGGTGGCTGGGTGGCAAGGTGACAAGGTGAAGGCCTGGCCAGATAAACGCACGACCCTAAGACCATGCGACCAACAGACTAATCGACCACGCGACCAGTATAACAACTCCACATGACAGCCCAATGAACGACAACCGCCGTCTCGATGACAACTTGTTCACCAAGGCGGCGGCATGGTCTTGCGTTACTCAACTGCTTCACAGGCATGCAAATACGCGACGACTTATGTGTCAATCCTGACGCAGCAATGGCATGAACAAGGAGACGGGGGTTGGGCTTTGCGTTACCGTGACCGTGGGGGTGAATGTTGGCGTGCTGACAGGAGGTGAAGTTGACGTAGCCGTGGGCGTGAATGTTGGTGTAGCGACAGAAGTGGAGGTGGCCGTAGCGGTCGGTGTGGGCGCTACCTTGTCATGTGTATCTGAACAGAACACATGGAGCCCCCCCCCCCTGTTAATAATCACGCAATTACCATACAGGTCAAAGGGCCCAAAACTACGAAAATCATATCTTGTCGAATAGCTCAGCCAAGGCGAAGGGCTTGCTGGATCTCCGACATCGTCAACCCATAATTCACCCCAGCCCAAGTTTTTCTCAATTGATGCCGCGAACTCGAAGATCCCCTCTTCGTCGTTACACTACCCTCCGCATTTGTCAATCTCACCCTCTAGTATGGGATG
>JAAENG010000053.1 GCA_024224665.1 Chloroflexota bacterium
AATCCTCATCATAAAGATAGGGTTTTATGTGGCAGAACATGATATGGATTCGATTTCTTCTGAGTACGCCGCTAAACGCAGTACGCATGGATATCATAATACAGTTGTTGTTGAGCTTTTGGATCTTGGACGTGGGTGACGGCCATGAGCTTCAAACCTGGTTTCCACAGGCGTTTGACTCGAGCCATCACCTCATCCGCATCGCCTACCATACGCGCATGCAAAACGACGCCCACACCGGTTAATGAGTCTCGAAATCGCTCGCAGCTGTTGTAGGCAGGATCGGTCTGAGGGCTGAAGGCGCCATCCACCATGGTGAGATTGGGCGTCTTCTTGACCATGTCGAGCCATTTGTACCAATCTCCGCAGGAGTGTATCGCCATCCCACCGAAGGCTTCGCCGATGCGCATTTCACCGGGACTGCAGAATTGCTGATACATTTTTGGCGAGACCATGACCAGGTTATCGGTACTCAAGCCAATGCCTGTACCCAACCGTGAACTGGCGAAACCATGTCCTGGTTGCGCCAACGCCTTGCCTATAAGCTGGCCCTGTTCCTGATAATAGCGAATCAATGTCTCTGAGATGGACGCCAGCAGGGCTTTGATCTTATCGGGGTCTTGATAGAAGCCCATAAAGAAGGTACCGATGTCGATCAATCCGCCAGCAATATTGATCGGCGCTTGAATATCACACCAAGACATGGGAATGCGGCCACCACTCTCATGCAAGAAATAATCGACGGTTTCACGCGTATAGCGCAGAATGGCTGAGGCGGTGAAGGGAAGGGCCTCGAGCTGGTCGAAATCATCGAGTGAGGTGTAGATAGGTGCGACGGCCGGGGCCTGACCGGGGTGCCAGATATAGTCTGCTCCGAAAGCAGAGGCGATGGTACCAATGCCATACCAGGGCTCGAGGTAGGTGGGGGCATCTGTGAAATAATCCAGCGATTTTTGCAGTGCGCCTAACTGCCAGCGGTAGGATGCCTGCATATCCCGGCAACCGTCTCGAAAAACTTCGCCAGATCGCACCCGTTGCCAGACAGCTACACCCTCATCTTTTTCCAACCAGGCGGCATAGCGAGCATCCGCTTCTGCTGCAAAGGTCTCATATCTGGCATAGTCGAAGTTAGCGGATTCTATAGCCTCCACCGGCATGGCCATGGGGTCTTTGCAGGTGTAGTCGTACATGGGTTTGGGCATGGTGTGGCGGCGAATCTTACCAGGGGTTTAGCTCAATCGCTGTGGTGTTAGGCGCGGAGTGTGAGCAGCGGTGCGCGTTTGTACTGATGGCGGTGCTCCTCTGTTTATGATTCCGAGCGCCGTTTATCGATCAATTCATGCGTGATATCTGCAACATTGTGATCGACCTGGTGATCGCTGAACACATCCAGTTTGCCAGCTTCGATGGGGGCCAGCCTCGTTCCATCGTCGATCTGGCCGATGGCCTCACGCAGGATATCGGCCTCGGTGGTTTCACCCCGCCGGTATTCCTTCACTACCGAGCCTCGGCGCATGACCAGGATACGGTGGCTCATTTCCAGCGCTTCCTGGTAATCTGATGTGAGCATGAGGATGCCTACCCCTTGTGCCAGCAACTCCTCCATGATCTGGTAAACTTCACGCCGGCCGTTGATATCGATCCCCCGCGTTGGTTCATCGAAGATCAAGACCTCTGCTTGTGCCCCCAACCACTTGGCTACCACCGCTTTCTGTTGGTTCCCACCCGATAGTTGGCCCGCATGCGTTTTGATGCTCGGTGCACGGATATTGAGACGGTCCATGTACACCTGCGATTCCTCATTGATCCTGGCATGTTGCACCAGGCCAAAGTTGCTCAAGCGGCCCAGGCTGGGAATGGCGTAATTATTGCGAATACTTTGATCCAAAATCAGGCCCAGTGTTTTGCGATCCTCGGTAAGGTAGGCGATGCCATTTTCGATACCTTCGCTGGGAGCATTGTTGACGACCCGATTGCTGTTTACATAGATCTCGCCGGCATCGATGCAGTCGACGCCGGCTATGGCCCGTCCCAACTCCGTTTTACCGGCTCCCATCAATCCGGTCACGCCAACGATCTCCCCTTTCTTGACCTCAAGGCTGATATCGCGTAACAGACCTTTACGCTGTAGACCTTCGACTCGTAGGGCGTTTGTCTCAGAAGTATCAGGAAGTTTCGGGTACTGCTTCTTGATCTCACCACCGATCATCTTTTCGATCATCGTGTCCAGCGTGAGATCCTTGATATAAAAAGTGCCAACATTGCGACCGTCACGGAGGATAGTTACGCGGTCGCCCAACTCGTACACCTCGGCATAGCGATGGGAAATGTAAATGAAGCCGATGCCGTCGGCCTTGAGTTTGTCGATCACATCGAACAGATCCTGTCGGGATCGGTCCTCCAGAACATCGGTCGGTTCATCTAAAATGATGGCTCTGGCATGCGTGGTAAGGGCTCTGGCGATCTCCACCATTTTTTGCTGGGTGACGCTGAGTTTACCAACGACTTCGGTCGGGTCAAGATCGATGTGAAATCGTTCCAGTAGTTCGGCCGCCTGGCCGTACAATTGTTTCTGATCGACGGTGCCGAGCCATCTGGATTGCATCGGCTCCATACCCAGGAACATATTGCGGGCGATGTCGATCTCGGGTACCAGGTTGATCTCCTGATAGATGAAGCGCAGGCCTTTGTCGATGGCGTCTTGCGGTGAATTGATCTTGACCTGTTCGCCATTGATGATGATTTCTCCATCATTCTCCTGATAAGCACCGCTGAGCACTTTAATCAGCGTACTCTTCCCCGCTCCGTTTTCGCCCAGCAAGACATGCACTTCCCCCGGCCTGAGCTGGAAATTTACTTGATCCAGCGCCAGCACGCCCGGGAATTGCTTGACGATGTTTTTCATTTCGACAATATACTGTTCGGCCATTGAGTGCTTCCTCAATTGTTGTGTCGGTTGAGTCGGAGCGGGTGAGATAAGGTGAGAGGGTCGAGGTAAGTGGGGAGGTGGGGGGCAGGCGGTCGCATCGCCGCCTGCCCCGTTGATTGTATGTATGGGTGTTATTCTGTCAGAAACTCATCCACATTATCAATGGTAATCAACACACCATCGATAGGCGTGAATTCTGGTACTTCCTGACCGGCGATCACTTTCAGTGCCAGGTCGACACCTTCGGCGCCCATGCGGGCGGGGTCCTGCTGCACAGTAGCAGCCATTTCACCGGCCTTGATCGCTTTCAGGGCCACGGGCAGGCCATCGAAGCCGACCAGGATGATGTCATCAACCATGCCCTTGGCCTTAATGGCTGAGAGCGCCGCAACAGCGCCTGGGTCAAAGGCAACGAAGACTGCGCTGATGTCGGGATGGGCAGTCAG
>JAAENG010000054.1 GCA_024224665.1 Chloroflexota bacterium
CAAGTTGTTCGAGCCTTCGGTCGTCCTGGTTGACGGCGAATCGATCAGTGACATCGATGCCACCGCCATTGCTACCTTCAGCGACCTCCATGCCGAATTACAGCGACTCGATATCGATCTACGTTTCGCCTCCATGAAGTCGCATGTCATGGAGATCGTCGAGCGCACCAGTGCCATCGAAAACATCGGCCCCGAGCGCTTCTACGTCTCCATCCAGGCCGGTGTGGACGCGCATCTGGCCGAGCAGCAGCTCTCGCTCGACGAGACTTAATCAGATCCCCCAACGGGTATGTCATTTATTGAGTCATACGAGGACACCTGTGTCATAATTGGCCGCGCACACACTGCTCTAAAAAATGCTATGGACGAACAGGGCATAGAGGTTCTCTTTCTGGGCCAGACGCTCGATGTTCACATCACCCCAGAAATATCCTAGCTGCCTACGGCCTGCCAGTGTGTTTGGTTTACAAGTACCCACCATAGGACTATACTGGCGATACGCGCCACTGCTAACGTGACGATTTTCTAACCAAGGAGCATAATAAATGGTTGAAGCGAAAAAACGAATACATGTCGTGATTAATCCGGCATCGGGAAAAGATGAACCCATCCTCAACGTGCTCAACCATGTCTTTCACCAGCACGCTATCGAATGGAGTGTTTCTGTAACACAGAAGTATGGGGACGCGACTGCATTTGCGCGGCAAGCTGCTACAGAAGGCTATGATATCGTCTGCGGCTATGGCGGTGATGGCACCCAGATGGAAGTTGCCAACGGCTTGATGGGCAGCGACATCCCTATGGCGATCCTGCCTGGGGGTACAGGTAACGCCATGGCATTTGAATTGAAAATTCCGCGCGACCTGAGACAGGCGGCGCAATTGATCGTCGCTAGTAAGAAGCGCCGTACCATTGATCTGGCCTGCATAGGAGAGAGGGTCTTTATGCTGCGCACATACACCGGCAAACAAGCGGAAGGATGCTGCCAGCCGGGAGATGAAGGACAAATACGGGAATTTAGCTTATGTGGCTGAAGGTCTCAAAATTCTACGCCACCCCCCTGAGGCGCTATACCATGCCACCATCGATGGGGAGAAGTTCGAGGGAAAGGCCATGATTTGCTACGTTTTCAACGCCGGCGCAAGCGGGGGCGTTTCCTTGCCTGGCATTGCGGATGTCGACGTCAGCGATGGCCTATTGGATTTCTTCGTGATCACCAAGGGAGTCAAGCCCCTGCGCGCCGCCTCACACTATGTGCTCAAGGTCGGCAATTCGCAGGCAGGCGTTTATCGTTGGCAGGGACGTGAGATCACGATTGAGGCTGACCCTCCCCAGAGTGTATGGATCGATGGCGAGGCATACGGCCAGACACCCGTAACAGTACAGGTCATCCCCCAGGCGTTGCAGGTCGTAGTGCCATAGAACCAAGAAGTTACACGCAGGCAAAAATACATCCTTGATGATCTAGACGATGCGCCTCTTCTGGCCAACGTTTCAGTCATATACAGTGCGTCCCACCTGGACGCCAATCCATTCCCAACCTTCACTCAATTCAGGAGAACACCATGAGTACTCTGATCGCCATTACCTATGACGATGAAAAAACCGGGCTCGCAGCTTTCGATGCTTTGGGCGATATGCAGAAACAGCAGATCCTCGAACTCGAAGATGCTGCCTTCGCCACCAAAGACGAGAAAGGCAAGGTCAAGGTTACCGATACACTGGAGAAACAGTATACCGGCATGTCGACGACCTGGGGCTTTTTC
Source organism: Chloroflexota bacterium (assembly GCA_024224665.1). Taxonomy (GTDB): domain Bacteria; phylum Chloroflexota; class Anaerolineae; order J102; family J102; genus PIVW01. The sequence goes on from JAAENG010000054.1 coordinate 1,767, forward strand.
TGGGGCTTCCTGATCGGTCTGATCTTCGGCGGCCCCCTTTTCTGGGGTCTGTTTACGGCTCTGTTCTCACGTATCCTTGCCAAACGCAGGGACGTGGGTATCGACAATGATTTCATGAAAGAAGTGGCCGATTCGCTGGAACCTGGTGGCTCCGCTATTTTCATCCTTGCTGTCAAGGCCACCAAAGATAAAGTCGTCGCCGAACTGCAAAAGTATGGCGGACATGTTGCCAGCACCTCCCTGTCTGAAGAGGATGAGGCAGCTCTGAAAGAGGCCATAGAGCATCCCGAGATCAAGGCTGGCGCTGAAGATCACCTCGATCTGGACGATGCATCAGGTGACGATAGCTAGGTACGACAGCTGAGATTAGAGATTGGTGGATTTGAGATTTGATGTGTGATTCAGTTTCCACATACATTAACATAAATTCATAACACTCATTACAGGAGAATGCACCATGACACTGAGAACTCTGGAAAACCTTTTTGAGCTATTATTTACCCCCGTTTACACAGGTGCGAACGAGCAAAACCCCCCTGTATATAGGGGTGCGAACAGCCGTTTTAGACTTTTCCAGAGTTCTCAGCATGACAGACAACAAACCCCAGGCTGAATCTGCCGCCGAAGCCGCAGCAGCTATGATGGAAGCAGAAGGTGATGAACTCGTCGATGAGGGTCTCGATACCCTGGATGTGGCCGAAGAGGTCGCGTCTGTGGCTATGGAAGAAGCGATGGCCGGCGCCTCCGATCTCACTCGTGCTATAGACGCCGAAATCGTGGCCGACCGCCTGTCGACGTTGGCTGATGTTGTGGCCGATGCCGGTGTCAACGATCTTGCAGAGGGCGCCGAAATGCTGATGGCCTCGGAGGATGTCGAGGTGATGAGTGCGGCCGTTGGCCTGCTAAGCCTGGGCGATCTGGACAAAGGTTTGGAATTAGGCCGGCTGGCGGGCGAGCTCCAGACCATTGGTGATGTCGTCGGTGCTCTGGAAATGCCGATTCTCTCGGCAGTTTTGAGCAACAGAGGCCAGCAGTTGCAGAATATCGCTAGCGACACGATTCTACGCGCCGCCGCCGAACGCAGCCTGGCCGAACTGATGGCTCACACAGGCATGCAGATGGCTGAACTCGGCGCTGAGGAGATGGACGAGGGTATGATGCGTCTGGCCGCTGCCGAGTTGGCCGCCGAGCGCGCCGCCGAACTCGCCGCCGCCGGCCTGGTGCTAGGTATGCAGGGTGCCGCCGAGTTGGTAGATGCCGCTGAAGACGTCGAGTTGGCTGAAGACCTGGCTGCCGACGGTGTCGCTGAAATCGCCGCCGGTGCCGCCGAGATGGGCGAAGCCGTCGGTATTGATGAAGCCACAGGACAATAGCAAGGTATGCGGGTGGATAGCGTGCGCATTCTGACCGCTAGCAGCCACGCTGCCACCCGCAGTTGAATCTCCCTCTCAGGCTCCCATTATGTTGGCACACTCCGGCGTTCACGGCCACATCGCATGAGAATACAGAGTTTGGCTCATCGCTGAAACCGATTCCGGCTTAACGGAGCCAACAATGGTATACTTTGATTTCTAGCGGTTGTGTTGAATGAGTAGCCGGTTTGTTGCCGCTTCATTCATGTGAGTACCCACATCCGATTTTCTTTTCAATTCCGATTGGCCCCGATTTCAATACTAGGCCAATCACCACTATTTGGAGGTATCAGATATGCGACGTAGAGGCCCCGCCAGAATGATGGCAGCACGCATGACGGTTAGAAGAATGCATCGCCGACGCCGACGGCGTAGACGACGTAGGGTCCTTTTGGTCGGCGGCCTGGTTGCTCTTGGCGCTTATAAACTCACAAAGAAAGATACTGAGCGCGTTGAAGAGCACACAGGCAAGAAGGCTGAAGAACTAACCGACGAAGAACTGGAACAGGCCATGAAACAATTGGGCATCGAAGGCGAAGAGATGTCAGATGAAGAAATGGACTACGTGGACGAGGCTGATCCTCCTGAAGAGGACTATATCGAGGAACTCGAACGCCTGGGCGATCTTCGCGAAAAAGGAATTATCACCGACGAGGAATTCGAAGCAAAGAAGCAGCAGTTGTTAGGGTTGTAGACAATGTAATCAACAGACTGGAATACCGGTAAATCGTGAAAATCTCGCTCGCGCGGAGTTCGTCTCTGGTTTACCGACTTCCAGGTCTGTGGGTTTCCTGCTTTTCCGCATGTACACTTTCGACGATTACGGCCGCATGATAGCCGATCATGTGCGTATGGATGCCTACGCTCATGCTCTGAAGTCGGCCATCCTACCTGATTCTGTTGTCCTCGATCTTGGAACGGGTGCGGGGATCCATGCAATGCTCGCCTGCAAGTTTGGGGCGCGCAAAGTGTACGCGGTTGAAAGCAATGATACCATTGAGTTGGCGAGCGAGCTGGCTCAAGATAATGACTATGCCGATCACATCGAGTTCATACACGATCTCTCGACCAACATCACCTTACCCGAACAGGTAGATGTCATCGTTTCCGATCTGCGCGGGGTTTTACCCCTGTTTGGGAACCACATCCCAGCCATTATCGATGCTCGCCAACGGCATCTGGCGCCCGGCGGCGTACTCATCCCCCAACGTGATACCTTGTGGGTGGCGCTGGTCAAAGCTCGCAGCGTTTATCGAGACTTGATCGGACCTTGGGAATCACCATACGGCTTGACGATGGAGAAAGCGAAACAGATCGCCCTTAACAGTTTCAGCCAAGACAATACTGACCTCATCCGTTCGGGCAATCTATTGACTCAACCGGTAGTCTGGTCGACACTCGATTATTGGAAGATCGATGAGCCAAACGCGGGTTGTTCGCTAACTCAACAGATCATACACGAGGGCACAGCACACGGCCTTCTCATCTGGTTTGATGCTGAGTTAGCGCCGGGTATTGGCTTCAGCAATGACCCGGAATCCGAAAAAATCGCCGAAGTCTATGGCCGGGCATTTTTCCCTTTGAGCAAACCGGTGTCAGTGTTAGCTGGCGACACCCTCTTCCTGGATATCCAGGCTGAACTGATTGATGATACCTATGACTGGCACTGGCATACCTGCATTCGTTCGGGAGGTGGCTCGCAAGCGATCAAGGCCGAATTTAGGCAGTCAACCGCCACGTAACTCGAAATGAATGTCCTTATAGAAAGGCGTGTTTTGTTAGCACCGGGCATCACGTAACACGCAATACGCAGCACGTGTTCTTCTAGGGCCACACGAAATCCTGTTGAGCCATAAACGATCTCGATTACGGTACTTGAGAGAAATGGAAGGGATTGAAATCAGTTTCCCGGTCGTAGTAATCTTCGTGCTCAGCCCGTTTGAGGATACCAACCGCCGCATAGGTAATGGGCGTAAATCCGATCTCGATGGCGACCTTGAAGATGTAATTGGCAACGATAAGCCCTAGGGCGATCTGCGGCGGAAACACACCTAACAGCGTGGCGATAAGAACAAACAACACAGTGTCGATTCCCTGTCCCACCAGTGTAGATCCAATCGTGCGGGACCACAGCCATCGTCCTTCGGTCAGCACTTTCATACGGGCGAGCACATAAGAATTGCTGAACTCACCCGCCCAATAAGCGATCAGACTGGCGATAATAATTGCACCTGTGCTGACACCGCCCAGAATGGCATCATAGGCCGACTGCCCAAACGCCACAGGATCTTGGGGTTCGGGTACTCCCGGCAAAGTCTCGGACATGCCTTCATAAATGAACTGTCCCCAAATGGGATCGCCGGGCAGTAGTCCGACAAACCAAAAAGTGAGGGCCATCAGTAAAGCACAGCCAAAGCCCACCCAGATCACGCGGCGACTGCGCGCATAACCATACACTTCGGTGAGCATATCGCCGAATATGTAGGCCAGTGGAAAGAGGATGGTGCCGCCATCGAAAGCCAGGGGAAGGCCCAAAATGCTTAGTTTCAAATCGATTAGTTTGGCGGCGCTGGCGATATTGCTCATCAGTAATACGGTGACGAACAACGCCATGATGATGTCATAATACTTGTAAAATCGCATAAATTTTATGGGGAAATGAGTGTTAGGCGAATTCCAAGAATGATAGTCTAGAGATTTGCGCTATCGCGGAATTCGCTTGAGGCTTTTTCAGGTTGAACTGGATCATTATTTTGCTGAAAAAGCCTTAGGCAAATGGGTGTGTCCTAGAGGAGTTATGGGCGTGACTATGTACTTCGTTCTTTAGCCAGATTGTGAATAAGGTTTTCCCAGAAAGCCTTGGGCTGGGCTGGGAAGAACGAAGTGGATGAAATAATTAATAATGAACGGTTAGTAATTAACTGTTAATGAAGGATGCAGCCGTATAGCGTTTGAGTAGTGAGAACAATGTTGGTATCACTGTGGTGTTGATATAGAGCAGTTCCACTAACAATTAATTATTGGTTATTCGTTATTAATTATTGACTGATGCTTTTCGGGCAGTAGCTATGCAGGTTAGCCTGCTCCCAACTCGTTTAGGACACACCCTAAGCAAATAACCGGGTGAAGAGCCTACGTGTGCCCAGCAGAAGCCTGGCCCAAAAACTGGGCTTTGGCTGCAGGCCTGGATCCAAAGGTGGCCGTGGCGCCTCGCCCACCTGTCCTAGTCGAGCACCGGCCAAATTGCCCCGTTCGGTGTAATCGATACGAGCATAGCTGAGTTTCCGCGCGAACATATATTTTTCGGGATGTCTCAGGAGGTCTTGCCATAATTCATCGCTGGCCTCTCTGAAATCAGCCTTCCACACCCAGGCGCCGGTATTGAGATACAGAGCCCCTGAAGGTAACCTCTTCTCGATAGCCTCATGGATGTGCCCAAATAGCACCACGCGTGCGTTTTTTTCCAAGGCGATCTTCTCGGCGGTAGCTTCCAACATATGCCAGTACTGCTCGGTGATTTCGCGAGCCCGCACAATCGGCAGGACATCGCCAGGTGAACCGGCTATTCCTTCGGGTGATGCCTCCATAGCGCCCTTTTCGATCAGGGCCTGCTGTACATCCCGAGTAAAAATGACGGCAAATGCCGGATCCGACTCCAACTGCTGGGCCAAGTGCTCTCTCTGTTCGGGGCTATTGATCTGGTTGAGCAAATGATCCCCGGTAGAGGGTTGCTCATCATTGTTGCCGGCCAGGCCTATATCCTTAAAGATATCAGGTGCAACACTGAGGAAGGCCTTGAGGATATCCAACGCAAATCTGGGTTCAAAGGCAAGGGCATAAAAGATCATCGATGTCATGGGATGCACACCATCGATCCAAGGGCGCTGCCATTCCACCAGATTGAAAAAATAGGTGACGAAGTGCGATCCTGTAGGGCGCTCGACTTGCTTTGGATGATCGGGATCAAAGGGGTGATCGGGATCAGAGAAACGGTTGAGTGATTCCACATAGGCATTACCATGCTCTATGTAAACGCCATCTTCAAAGTAGATTCGGGAGCCGATATCAACAAGATTGGCATATTGTCCGGTAGCATTGACCATTTGGCGAATGCGTTCTTGCACGCCAGGATAGGCAAGTTCGGGATCATGGTTGCCATATAAAATGGTAATCGTGCGACGGGGTGCACGGGCTCTTAGAAAATCGGCCAGACCCAGAAAAATGTCGGGATGCCATTCTTTTACGATCTGCAGACGTGCCAGGGCGGCTGCCTCACCATGTTCAGTGTAAAGATCTGTATCATAAGGTCTGTGAGGCTCAAAGCGGTCGGATGAGGGTATCTGCAAAAACTCGATCCAATCACCATTGATGATCAGCTCCATGTCGAGGCAATCCTGATCGGACTCCACCACAAGTTCATGAAGCCATTTGACAAATTCGGCGTCAGAAATGAAATCTTCGAGCTTGTTACCTTCCTCCGCTCCGCCTGCGCCAATATGGGTATCGCTAATGATGATCTTGGTCTTACGACTCATGATTGCTCCTCAATCTGTAGACTGTTCATGCACAGGTTCCGAGTATTGCATGACTGTGGCATAATATTGATAGTGAGATTATAGTCAAGCTGAGCAAACAATGCCAGTGATCCGGTATGCCTCTACACAACTTCGCTCACTTCCCCCAATGATGAAACACTTGATTCTCCTTGCTGCTGTGGCGGTTTTGGTGTTGGGAGCCTGTACCGCACCGGCAGAACAACCCGATCCTCTCGAACGCTACCTTCCGGCATTTGATCTGGAGACCCTGCCTGCCGATTTTGATGCCAGCGCCTTGCCGCGCTACGATATCAGGCTAAAAATCGACCCAGAAACGCATAAAGTAGAGGGGACAGCACGCATACGATTTCGAAACATCAGTGGGCGTCCACTCAATGATCTCTATGTACGCCTGTATCCCAATCTGCCGCAACTTACCGGTGAGATGCGATTGACAGGTTCGGTCACACTGCCTGACCGTTTTGCGACCGGCATGGGATGGGTGGTCGAAGGCACAGCCGCTCGTATCACCTTGACCGAGCCGCTGCCCCCAAATGAAACACTCGATCTCGAATTCAATTATGTTATCACCACCGCGGAGAGAGATGGCTATGTTTTATTTGGCGAAAGCGAAGGCATCCTAAGCCTGCCTTACAGTTACCCGTTGTTAGCGGCACAAACAGGGGATCCTACGAATCCCTGGCGACTGGAAATCCCCCCACCCCACGGTGATATCGCCATTTCCAATTCTGCATTCTACGCTATCACAGCGACGGTTCCCAGCGATGTCACTTTGGTATCGACAGGGGTCGAGATCGCCACGGCCGAGACAACCCCCGGTTGGACAGACCATATCATTGTCACAGGCCCTGTTCGAGAATGGGGGATGATTATGAGCGAGAACTTTGAGGTTGAAAGCTTGGAGATCGATGGTGTGCGCGTCAACAGCTATTACCTACCCGAAGATGCTATCGCCGGCCGTGCTGCTCTTGATCAAGCCGCTTCGGTTCTGCGTGTTTATAATCGCATCCTTGCGCCCTATCCCTATAAGGAATTGGATATCGTTCAGGCGCCCACTCGCTATCTTGGTATGGAATTTCCAGGGTTGAATTACATAGGCCTGGACACTTACCGGGGCCAGGATCACAGCCAGGAATGGCTGGTTGCGCATGAGATTTCTCACCAATGGTGGTATGCTCTGGTTGGCTCGGATCCTTATCGCTATCCCTGGCTAGACGAGGGTTTGGCCGAACAATCGAGCCTCATGTATTGGGAAACGCTATACGGGGTGAATGCCGCCAATTCGATTCGCAAACTGCGCTGGGAGATCCCAACGCAATGGGCCATCGACAATGGCTATGACGATCTGGTTGGCCAGGAGGCAACGGCATTCAACGGCGCCAATTACGAGATCCTGGTTTATGCGAAATCCGCCCGCTTTTTTGATGCATTGTATAAGGAATTGGGAAGGGAAAAATACTTAGAGGTGTTGCAGACTTACATCGATAGGTATCAATTCGAAACACCCACGCCCGATGACTTCCTGGCTGTGGTGCGCGAGGTCGGGGGATTTGATCCGCAAGCCCTTTACCAACGGTGGATACTTAGTGCGGAAGGGATAGGCGATATAGGAGAAACAAAGTGAATTGTGAGTATCACCGTCTGCGTCCCAAGGAACTCGTCGAGCGACGCAAAACAATGCCCGTTGCCTACCTCGGCCTCGGTGTTTTGGAATGGCACGGCTTTCACAACCCACTCGGTCTCGATGGATTGAAGGCTAACGGCATCGCCCTGCACCTGGCAGAGCGGCTGGGTGGCGTTGTCATGCCGCCTCTTTACTGGGGTGATAACCGGCAAGAGATAGGCGAACTGGTGTTCGACCCGGCTGCTTCGCCGTGGTTGCCAGAGGGCATGGAAGATCATACCGGCGCCATTATGGCGGCCATGGATGCGGACAAGACAGCTTACCAGGCGGACGCAGCTCGATCTAGGGAGAATGGCGGTTGGCGATTGTGGCAAGAGTTGGTCGTCCACATGCTCTTTCAGATCCAGACCCTCGGCTTCAAACTCATCGTGCTTGTTCCCGGCCATTATCCACTGATAGGCCCACTGGATCAGGCGGTTGCCACCTACGAGCAAAAGGGAGGTGTCTCAGAGATATTCGTGCTGACGGATATGATGTATTCGGAAGATAACGATGCAGGGGACCACGCCGCAGCTTTTGAGACATCTCTGATGATGGCTATCGCCCCGGAACTGGTGAAGCTCGACGCCTTGGATCCTGATCCCTCCCTCACACCGATCGGCGTGCTCGGCGAGGATCCGCGAACGTCTGCCTCTCAAGCGTTCGGGGAACAGATCCTTGCGAAATTGGTCGAGTTGGCCGGCGAACGCATCCAGCAAACAACAAACTAAACCCAGACGGTTGATTCCACACAAGCAAGAGACGCCAGTTCCTATACGTGTGAGAGGGGTTACTCGGTGATAACGAGGAATAGATCTGTCGATGTTCGGGATTCGCCAAACGATAAGTTCTGGACAAAAATAGTCATCGACATACCTTACGAAAGTAGACCGAACTCATTTGAAGAGTGCTGAATCGACATGCAAACCCGATTTGAACGGCCCAATCCCCAACAAGAATCGGCGGGATTAAGCTCTTACAGTAAAGCTGTGAGTTCCTGGCTTTGGTCTGTGTTTATCAGAACCGGGATTTATGTGCCGCTGTTATTTATTAGCTTTATGCTCTGGTACGCGCCCATGTCTCAGCCTCAAGGCTTCGCATACGACGAAGGCGTCAACCTGATGAAAGCCATGCTTTACGGCGAAGGCTATCAACTGTACGTCGATATTTGGAGCGATCAACCGCCCGTACTGACCGCACTCCTGTCTGGGTGGGGTCAGTGGTTTGACAGCACCGTGCAAACAGCTCGCATGCTACTCGTGTTGTTCTCGAGCCTACTGATCTGGAGCTTCTACCAGATTGTACACAGATCCGTATCCATATCCGCCGCACTGGTAGCAGTGCTCTTATTACTTATCAGTGAAAGATATATTCGCCTAAGCTCATCTATTTTGATCGGTTTGCCGGCGATTGCTTTCGCCATGGTATCGATTTACTTGGTTATCTTGGCATCTTCTCGAAAGTCCACTACCTTGCTGGCGCTATCAGGGTTGTTGATGGTCTTGTCGTTGCAAACGAAACTGTACACTCTAATACTGTTCCCGGCATTGATAGGCTATTTCTTCGCTGTTCCACTGCTGGAGAATAGGGCAATGCAGGGGATGAAGCGCGGCCTCCGAGTTTCGGTGCTTTGGCTCGGCATCACAACTGCGGGCTTTATCGCTCTCAGCTTGATATTTGGATCAATAGACATTAACCAGATTATCGTGCCACACTTTAGCGCTCAAACACGAGCAGCATTCTCTGGCACAGACAATCTCCGTTTCATTCTGGACATTTTGATGCGGCATCTGCTGTATTTGCCCATTGCTGCGCTGGGAGCCATGGCCATGATAAAGAGCCATAGGCCTGTGGTAGTTCTACCTTTGGTCTGGCTCATCTCGACACTACTTTTCCTACTTGGTCAGAAACCGGTTTGGTATCATTATGTGACGATGTTTACCATCCCAATAAGTTGGCTATGTGCGTATGGCATCGAGGCATATCTCTTGTTCATGCGACGACGTAAACAAGAACACTCATCCAACCCCAGGCAGGTCAGGGTGACCTGGGCTATGACGATTCTGGGTGTGATTTACATCATCGCTTTCGCCATCTACCCATCGCCGATTGGCAAGCTCGTGCACCATGAGACCAATGATGGAAGACCCAAGTTTGAACAGCAGATTGTTCGCTTTCTGCAAAATGATGTTAACAGACAATCGGACTGGCTATTCACAGACGTACCCTACTATGCCGCCAATGCCAGATTGTTAGTACCCCCTTCGTTAGCGGTATTCACTGAAAAACGTATCAACTCAGGTGCGCTCTCAGATGCTATGCTCATGGAGGTCTTGACTGACTATGAACCACAGGTCCTCTTGTTGGAACGCTTTGTTGCTCGATATGGTCCAGAATTGCTGGCCATGATTGAGCAAAAATATGATCTTCTTTACACCTTCGGCAAAACAAGATATTACATCAATAGCGCTCAAAGCAAACCGACACAATTTGATACCAGCAAAGAGATGTCTACAATTCAATATGGCGAATCGCTCACATTCGAGATAAGACCGGTGACTCTGACCGGTGACTCAGGCGATTTCTTATTTGCTAAAGACGCTGCTGAAATTCACGTTAGTGATGACAACCTCATGTCGGTCAACACCTCGTTGCGACTCGTCGACGAGAAGGGTCAGATGTGGGCAAAAAGGGATGAACCATTGGTCATCCGCCAATCAGGCGTCGAGATATTCCGTGAAGAATCACTGTCAATTCGATTCCTGGTACCGGAGGGGACACCGCCAGGTCACTACAATATTGATTTAGTAGTTTACGATTCAGAAACTCTACAGTTGCTGCAACCCCGCTCGGTACAATCACCTGAATCGGTAGTTATGAACATTGGCCAAGTCACCATCATTCACCCGTCACGAACACCATCACAGCGAGTCCATCTGGCTGATTTCGGCCCACTGCAACTGATAGAGGCAAACTCGGCCGCCACGACTGTCAGCCCCGGAGATACCATTCCCCTCTCTTTGCTCTGGCAGTTCACGCCAACCTATAGTGAACAGGCTCTGGTTGTGGTAGGCCAATTACTGGATAGGGACTCAGGTGTCGCGGCCAGCCTGGAGAAGGGGCTATTCGACGAACAACATCCTCCTGATTCCTGGTCGCCAGGCGAACTTCTGCTCGATCATCATCTGCTGACCGTGCCAACTGATGTCTTGCCCGGCGCCTATCAACTTATTGTTGGTGTATATGACCTACCTGATCATGTTCGCTATAAAAATAGCTCGACAAGATTTCCATGGAGAGCCAAGGACTACGCCATCGTACAGGAAGTTGAGATACGTTAAACTTGAGGTGCTTTCAGATTTGGTTTATTGAGACAGTTTATTCATACCGTAACGCCTCAGCCGGATAAATACGTGACGCCTGATACGCGGGCAGCAAAGTTGTCAGTAAAGAGAACAGATACGCCAGCAACACGATCCCACCGATCTGCAACCAGGGCAAAGGAAAACTCTGGTCTGGCGAGATGGTGTTGAAGAAAACGCCAACTATATTTTGTCCCAACACGACGCCGCCGATCACGCCGATGACAATGCCGGTCAGGGCGATAAAGCTCGATTCCAGCAGAAAGGAAAGGGCCACCATGTTGGATTGGAAACCAATTGCCCGCAACATGCCCACCTGCTGGCGACGCTCCACCACACTGCGGGTGCTGATCACACCCAGGGCGGCAATCCCCACCAGCAAGCCTAAGGCGAGGAACCCCTGAAACAGCTGTAAGATGCCCCGTGTAACCGCCTGAGCCGCTGCATTGCCCTCGGCGATAACCGAGGCATTGAGCGCATTGCTGAGGAACGCTCCCTCTAACGCTGCTGCCACTGCCCTTACATCTGTGCCCTCGGCGACTTTTACATAGTAAGTGTCAGGCGAAACCGGTTCGCCCTCGACGGCATCGAGCAGTCTATTATTAGCTTGAATGCGACCATCGGCCAGGGTTCGGTCTTGCTCGATCACGCCGATCACCTGCACGGTCGAGACAGCAGCTTCTTCTTCTGATGAGCGCAATGCGAAGTAGAGTTCGGGTAATACTCCATCACTGAGATCGATCGCCTCCAGGCGAAAACCACGCCCGAAACGGCCTTCAGGCCCGGGCGGGCCGCCATGCTCAAAGGCTGGACTGCCATCCGCCATATCGGATGAGATCACCACCACATCATCTCGCTCGCGCAAGGCCTGCCAGATAGCGGCGTCCGTCTCATAGCCGGGCGCTCGTGCACTGAAACTGTAATACTGCTCGGCCTGATCCACATAGCCTGCGTTGATGCCGGTGAGCTGGGAATAGCGCCAATCACTGCCAGGTGTTTCCCCATCCTCAACTCGCTGGGCGTCGACAGCTAGCCCGGTGACACTGCCTACAACGGCCACGTTTTGTTGCGGGAAATCGGGGTTGGCAGCGATCTCGGCCTGTAAATCTTCCAGAGGATCGAAAAAGCTGAGCAAGGAAAAACCGGTCGAGATCTCAAAACCGGCTGTGTCAGCACTATTGGGCTCGACCAAGGTTTGGGTGGCCTCGATCACCACCGTCATAATCGTAACTGTGCTGATCACCATAGCGAAGAGCAACATGGTCATACCCGTGCGGAAGCGGGAACTGAGCGGATAAGCGATGGCCGTTTTCAGCACCGGCGTCAGAGCGCCAATGCCACCCAGCAAGTGACTGATCGCCCAGTTCCAGGTGTCGGCATTGAACATCACCACCATGATGGCGCCCAGGATCACCAGAGGGCCGGTCAGGGCGAACGAGATCAGCGCCAACGCCGGGTCCTGGTCGAAGAGACTGTCTGAAATACCGAGCCAGGACGTCCACGGTGTCCCCCAAATAATGATGAGGACTAAACCGATGATCGAATAGATTATGCGCTGCACTCGCTCGGGCCGCGAACCAGTTCCTTGTAACACACTGCCTGCGAAAAGACTGAGGCCAACCAAGCTCAGCGTCAAGCCCATTTTCAGACCGTTGGGTTCGGATCTGCCGAAACCTACAAGTAGGGCAATCCCTGCAATGAGAAGCAATGGCCCTACCAGCAATCGTAGAAACCGGCCAAAGCTTGACTTCCCGCCGGCGCTGTTATCCTCGGGCAGATCGCGTATCGCGGCCACCACATTCATTCGACTAGCCCGCCACGACGCCAGTGTGACGATGATGAAGGTAAAGAGCACGCCTGCGGTGTAAGCGATGACAATCGATGTGGGGGCGACCCTGAAGTGGAAGCTGAAGATGCTGCTCTGTCCGCCCAACTGCCCCACCACGTTGTTGAATAGGCCACCGATAAAACCAATCATAGCATAGGAGATCGCCAGCCCCAGAAGGACGCCAAGGGTCGCTGCGGCGATATCGTAGACCAGACCCTCTGCAACAAACATCTGCACGACATTGCTGCGTTGCACACCAATCGCTCTGGCGATACCTATCTCGCTGCGGCGTTCGGCAGCCAACATGATAAAGATGAGGAAGATCAGCAGAATCGCAGCGACAATCGATAGGACACCAAAGAGTGTGAACACCGAAGTAAAGATCGTGCCCCCCACCGTGGCGGCGGTGACGATGGTAGATTTGCTCAGCGGCGCCAACAAGTCGAATTCATTGAGTGCGCGCAGGGCGCGATCCAATTCAAGCGCGTCATCTTGAGACATATCCAGCTCCGTGAGCCATTCACGCACACCGGTGTTCGCCAGTATCGTTCGCAATTCATCGCTGATGCCAGATTTGTCCAACTCGCCCGGCAGACGCTCGATCTGCTCCGCTAGCACATCGAAGCCCACGGCGCTGCTGATAAGGTCGGCGATAAACGGGGGGGGTCCCTCGATTTCATTTGCGAATTCTGTAGGGGCTTGTGCTGCTCGCGGATCGATCACCGCCCGGACTTCAGGTCTGCGCAGGATCTCGACCACCGCCGCCACCGACTCAGGCGCCATTGCCAGCACACGTAAACGATCACTGACAGCTTCGGTATGTACCAACCCCTCTTCTTCATCACCCAGGTTAGAGACCAATACATTGTTGATCTTGCCGTTCATGAACAGCAGCTTCTGCGCCTCGTCCAACGGCATCATCACCACCGGCAGCAGGGCGCCGATCGGGCCCGCCTCCTCGACGATGGCCTTCACCCGAAAACGGACAGGCAATGGCCCGATAAAAACTTCGACCACATCCCCAACCTGGGCACCCATCTGCTCCGCGCCCAAACGGTTCAGGTAGATGTCACCCTGGCGAAGTTGCAGGCCCGCCTGCGCCAGAGTATTGTCGATGTCGGTACCGATGGTATTGAGATTAAAAGCGCCCAACACATCAGTGGTGGCAGACTGGATGCCCGAGGTATCGACACCGAGCGAGTCCAGGCTGACGGTCGTGGTCGTCACTCCCAGAGCCTGCAAACGGGCTTCATCCAATCCCAGTGTTTCCAGGTTCAGCGATTCTATACCCGCCCGTTCTAGCGGCGTGGTATCAATGCCCAGCGATTGCAAAGCATCTATGGGGATGTCTACCGCTGCCAGATCGAAGCTCTCTCCTCCGCTAGCAGCGGTCAGGACGGCCGCACCACCAGCTACGGCGAGCACAGCATCGCTGAAGCTGAAGCCCTCCAGACCCAAACCGGTTCCGGCTTGTTCGGCGAGGCCGATCATATCTGCGACTTGTTCGAAGACGACGCCGACACCAGGTTCCAATGCGTCCATTTGCACGGGACGGCCGTCGATGGTGGTCAGCCCAAAGTTCTCGTCGTAGGCGCTATCTACGGCAAAGATAAAGCCAAGTGGCTCACCCTGCCCGCTGCTCACATCCCGAATAATGGTGGGAAAGAGGATAGACGCGGCCACTGCATCGATAAGAGGCTCCTCGGCTGCTTCTGCTTGCAACTGCTCGAAACGCGCTTCGCTGATGCCGAACAACCCCCCTTCCAGGACCGTAAGCACACTGGTCAGCCCCCCTTCTACCAAATTGTTCAAATTCTCCTCAGACTCAGTTGCAGGTTCATCGACGGCGAGATCGCCGTTCCCCATACCTACCAACATCGATATGAGCGGGGGGGCGATGATCTCATCCACCTCGCCGTAAGCGTCGATGGCATTGCGCTGCACTGAGTAGTTGAGGGTATCGCCCAAGCTCAGGGACGTGATAAAAATGATCGTACTGAGCGTGAGACCCACAACGATGAGAACTGTCTGGGCTGGACGGCGCAGGATGTTGCGCAGACCCAATTTCATCAGCACGGGATTACGGATTGCCAACACGATCATAGACAACAAAATCAGGCCGATTACGGCGAGCAAGATAACGCTGAGATTTTCTACGAATGTCATGTCGCCCCCTAGACCTTGCCGTTCTTCTCGTCGCTTAAGATCTGCCCGTCACGCATGCGTACGATGCGATCACACATCTCGCTGATCTCACGATTGTGAGTGACGATCACCAGGGTCTGGCCTTGCTCTATATTCAATTTCCGCAAAAGCGTCAGGATATCTTCGGCGGATTCGCTATCGAGATTGCCGGTCGGTTCGTCGGCCCAAACAATGGCGGGGTTATTGATCAACGCTCGGGCAACGGTCACCCGCTGTCGCTGTCCGGCCGAGAGTTCCGCAGGTCTATGGTCGGCGCGGTCCGATAGGCCCACCTGTCCCAACGCAGCCAGCGCCCGTTCGCGAGCTTGTTTTGGCCTGACGCCACTCACCAGAAGGGGCAATTCGACATTTTCGACGGCAGTAATGACCGGAAGCAGGTTGAATGTCTGGAAAACAAATCCCATGCGCTCGGCCCGATAACTGGTTCTCGACCGATCTCCCATCTCCTGCAGATCAACACCCTCGATAAGCACTGCGCCCGAATCGAATTCATCCAGTCCGGACAGGCAGTTGAGCATGGTTGTCTTGCCACAGCCCGACGGCCCCATGATGGCGACCATCTCCCCTTGATCTACCGATAGATCGATGCCGCGTAGGGCATGCACCTCCAGCTTTCCGGTGCGGAAGGATTTGTGAACTTTGTTGGCGAGGATGATAGGTTGGGTCATGGGGTTGGCCTTGCGGTTGGGATGGATAACGACAGCCGTTCAATTATGCGGGATGAGCTATGGTCTGTTGGTATTGTGTAGAACATTGGACGAGAACATGAGATTTGGGAGACAATATCCTTGGTTCTATCTTTACGGGCATTTGTCTAAGAGAGTGTTTGAAAAGTCGCAAAAGGGGTAGAAATGTCTGACAATTGAGGGTATGATTACCCATGAACAGAGACAGAGCTACCCAAGCGACTTAAAAGACAAAGAATGGG
>JAAENG010000055.1 GCA_024224665.1 Chloroflexota bacterium
AAAACGCCGAGGCTGTTTTGATGTTGCGCTCCTATTTCAAAGCCGGGCGTTGGAAAAACTTCTGCCAATTGGCCAATTCTCACCTCTCTCTTTTGGCTTCATGACCCTATTTCTGCAAGCGTGAAAATGGGAATGCGCCCGTCGCGCGTGCCAGCACTATTGTCCGGACAGCGCACGACAACCCTTAGAATGACTTGTTTGTCTGCTGCCAGTTTTTCTAACTCGCCATCAATAGCATCCCAATTGTATAGGCCCCGCGAACTATCCTCGATCTCTCGCCAGCCGATGAAAAAATGGCTACCTCGTGCACTCTCGGTCTCATTGGCGACATGGCGCAATTGGTCGTAGCCGATATACATTCCGGGAGCGCCCACCGACAATGTTTGAGCGTGAACATCCGCCGTTGGCCGTCGCACGGGCGCCGGGGTCAACGTAACAGTAGGGGCGGGGGTGAATGGGCTCGGTGTGAGGGGCGACTTCGTTGCCGTCGGAAGTTCTGCCGGCGTCCTGTTGGCAATCGGCGCTTTCGTTGGTGTAGGCGTGGGGGAAGGCGCCAACACGAAACGCCATAACAACCCGCAGATCACGACAATGATGGCGAGAACTGCAAGTACAAACAGGTATCGCCAAGTGGGGGAAGTAGGACGCATGGCAGATGCCGGGTGGGAAGGGGGTAATTCTAAAAGAACAGACGGTGTTGAAACCGAAGTCGCCCTCTCAAATACCGAAAACAGTGAGCATTTGACGGTTATCATCTCTAATTATCTATTCTATTGATAAGTCAAACTCTCACCGTTTGGCGCTATAATCATAAACTAGATATGGAATACAGACAAATATTACTGACCCAAGTCATAATTTCTGTACACCTTCGCTGCGCGTGCGTGTCCCTGCAAGCCGTTTCTTGCCCAAGCTCATCGAAAAAAGGATCAATCCAAGCCGTGATGAGAGGCGACGAGTCGCCGGACAAGGTGCTGTCTTGAGTCGAGGGGGCGCCCTCCAGTGTTTGTAAAATCGAGATCGGTGCAGATCTTCAACTTGACCGTGTCCGACAGGGCTTCTACTCTTACTTCGGTTTCTGGAAGCAGAGTGAGATATAGGGGTAAAAGGCACCGACCGGGACATTTAGAGCCTTGCTGATCGTTGCATCGAACAACTCATAGGCTCCAACACGCATTCTACGCATACTCCGTTTTGCTTTGGTGTCATCCATCTTGGCAGACCCAGCGAAATGGCTATCGATATTGGCGCCATGAACAGGTTGACTGTCCGGCAACATCGACTGACTCTCCCAATAACTACAACCCCGGATCCCTTTGACCAATAAATCATCGATGGAGTCATGTTCAGTGACGTGGCTGGAAAAACGTATGCCCAGGGAACGCGCCAGCTTTAGTGGCAAATAGTGTATTAGTCAAGCGCATGTTACACATTGACCGAGGAATGAACTACCCTGGTAGTAGACATTTTCGCGGATGAAACCCCGTCATTTGGGGATTTCCACTCCGAAAAAAGGGAGGGCATTTGTGCAAGGTGTATTTGCCCAATACATTTAGTGGCAAATAGGGTACCAAAGGAAGACAGGTGGTGTGGCCATCGATGGGCCAAAGCCGGTTGGGGGTGCCCATAATGAAGAGGTACCCCCCGGGCTGTAGTACACGCCATAATTCTGCCAAGTGGGCCTGACGATCAGCGGGTCTGATATGCTCCAAAACCGCAGAGCAGACCACAACATCAAAAGTGTCGGCTTCAAACGGCAATCGGGTTGTGTCTTTGGCAGGATGAAAAGAGATCCTATCGTCGAGCCCATACTCTTCAACCCGCATTTCGGCCATGCCAATCAGGTCGGCGTCGATATCTACACCATGCACCTTAGAGGCGCCTAGACGACACAGGTTGATGGCTGAGGCGCCTCCGCCTGCCCCAAAATCGAGGACGATCTTCCCATCTAGCGTTGTGACAGGCGTAATGGTGTTGTTCAGAGGCGCCTGTACATAGTTAGGATCGATATCCCTGCTTATCTCATCCCTAAGGTCAATACCCGTGAATGAAATTTCTTGCCAGTAGAAAACTGCCTAAACGCCGCCACATGAACGATTTTTCGCCAACATTTATCCTCGATCAAGCTTTGAATCCTTATGATGGTCGCACAGTTTTCGTTTTTCAGCGACAAAAACCGATTTCTGAAAATATTTTCAGAACAATTGCTCGCAAAACAGTCTCCGCAGCAGATTCATTCACGGGTATTGTCCCTAAGGTAGGTACACCCCTTCAACGATACGATTGTTTCCAGAAGTGCCTGACTGTAGTGTATCTCAAATAGCGAGGACTGTCTTTGCAAGCCCTTATCCATATGAGGTCCATCGATCTGAACTTCTCGCCGATCTCCCAGATCTGTTATTGTAACATGGCAACCATGATGTTCCGGCATAAAACCTCGACTGTCCGTTACGTGGATACCTTCTCGAGGATGCAGTAGATATTATGCGTGAAATACTCTTCGAACCCGGGGGCCTTGCGCAGCAGTGATAGTACTTTCGAAGAGTACTTGTCACTGCAATTGGTTTGAAAATAAACGATCTTCAATCCTGACCCGTTCAGAATGCGCACATAATCGCTGTAAGCAAGGCGGTTGAGCCCAAGGTCATGGATAGAACTCACTTTTTTCGTCCAACGGGTGTCGACACGGCGAACGAGTTCATCATCTCCCATGACAAGATGTGCCCAGGGGATGCGGCTCTTAGCTGTGCCATGGTCACCATATGGACTATTATAAAGAGGGCCGAAACCGGCGTAAATCCGTCCTCCCGGTTTGAGACGTCGCTTCATCTCTGCCAGCATGCCAGGCAGATCGATAATGTGTTCAAAGGTATCCTTCGAAACCAAGATATCGAAAGTCTCGTCAGGATACTCCTTCAGATCCATGTGGTGAAAGAAAACGCTCTCCTGGTATTGGGGGTAGTTCAGGGTTAGATTGGTGTTGGCAAATTCAATGAGCGAGCCATTCAGATCCAATCCAACAACTTTTGCGGCCCCTGCCTGGGCTACATAAATGCAGAGACTGCCGTGTCCGCAACCCACATCGAGTACGGCGGCCCCTGTCATCGTGGGCTGGCCGCCAAATCTCGACCAAAACCGGGGGTTCTCTTGTTTGCCCCGTGCGAAATAACTTAGATCAGCCTGTTCTAACGTCATAGCTATTCTCGGATCCCGACCTGGATGCTAAGCTCTCAGCCAGTGCGCCCCAAAAAACTGACTTACTTCCGCTCCTGCCCCCTCCCGCTGTACACAGCACGAATCCGATCCTCTACCCATCACCCCGTGTCGCTCATCGAAGCCACGACCGGCAGGGTTTTATACAGAATTCTGAGATCATAGGTACAGGAGCGTTTCTCGATGTATTGCAAATCCCAGCTCACTATCTCGGGGAAGGGGATGCTACTGCGGCCATTGATTTGAGCCAAACCGGTAATGCCGGGCAATACCGAAAGGCGCGGTAAATACCAGTCATAATATGCTTCGACCTCATAATCCATCGAGGGTCGAGGGCCTACGAGACTCATGTTGCCGATGATTACGTTAAATATCTGGGGCAGTTCATCGAGGCTGGTTCTGCGCAAAACTCTTCCTACACGAGTGATCGCGCGTCCATCGCCGGTAGGTTTGAGCAAACCACCATTGCTCTGCGGCCCTTTGGTGATCTCCCCACGGATGACATGCTGGGCAAAGGCACGGTGCTCATCCATGTGATTGACGCCGACGGTCATCGAGCGGAACTTATAAAAATTGTAGACCTTTCCTCCTAGCCCCACCCGATTCTGCACTATTAGCACCGGCCCCCTGTCGTCGAGTTTGATGGCAAAGAATATAAGCAGATACAAAGGTGACAATAAAACAAGCAACATACATGCAACTATCAGATCAAAACTACGCTTTGAAACCCGGTATAGAGTCGCTGTCTTGGCCGGCGGCACCAGTACCTGTGTTTTTGGCATTTGTACTTGGGTGGCAACCGTAGGACGAAGGGCAGAACCAACGATTTGTGGCTTACTCGTGATCATGTCTGCGTCGTTCCTTGTCGTGTGCACTGGTGCTCTCACTTGTGTAGACGGTCAGTTGGAGCCCAAGAGGGAGGTGGGTGGAGTCCAGTAAATGATTGTAAGTTTGGGTCGTGCATCCGCATTATTATATTCGGCCGAGGCGAAAGCATAATAAACGCGGGGATCATCAAATGCCTTCAATACAAGACCGTAATTCTGCTCGGGCTTGGCAATCCATGTCCGGACCGAATGGGTGATATGCCAATGGTACCAGTTTTGGATTCCGGAAACTTGCTGTGTATCGTCGGGGGCAACTTCACGATCTTGCGGTGTGCCGTTAGCCCCGGCGCTGAACCATAGTAGTTCGGGGAGTGGCCGCTGCCAGGTTACCTCAGTGACATCCCAGAGACGGTTTAGACGATATGCGCCAACTGTCGCGGGATTGTCATTGGTTTGTGAAAGCGTCCAAAGACTAAGTGTAGCATCGACGATGTGGGCATCGGCCGGGATTTGATCAAGTTGAACTCGAATGACCGGAGCCATCACGTCAGACTGGCGTAAAGCTAACCGGTCCAATTTAGCATAATTTGCCGAAATATCCCAGGCATCAACATAACTATCGTCGATGCCATCGTAATTATCAAGACCTGTTTGTAGTATCAGGGTCGTAGGTTGAGGTGTGGGTCGGGGATAACCTTGCCTCTGTGCTGGCAGATAACTTTGATAGGTTAGCTTGGATCGAGTTGGAGTAGCTGTTGGCGTCGGTGTTGGTGTTGGCTGTACAGTTGTGGTAGCAGTGCTGGTAGGAAACGGTGTATCAGTCGGCGTTGGTGTTGCCAGCGGTGGTTCGATACAGTCGACATTCAGGACATAGGGACCCATGCTGCCAGAAAATCCATCAACGACGAGCAAGTGCTCCCCCGGCGGTAACACGTCGAGATGTAGCGTAGCATCGGCTGCATGGCATTGATCCAGTTCACCATTTTCGAGAAGAAAAATGTCTAGATCAAGATCCAGGTCGGGGGCATGACTGAGTGTAAGCGTGAGTGCCTGACTGGCTCTGGTATCTAATCGATAGCTGTGCTCCGGTCCGGTTTCAGGCCAATCGGGCCGACAGGGATAGATCTCGATATCGTTGTTACCAGTGCTGGTATCGTCACGGTAAACACCCTGACAAAAAGCGGGTGTGGCGCCAGGTGTTGCAGTAAGTAAGGGCGTACCGGCTCGCGAATTGAGTATGCCTGAACCGAGCAGGCCAAGGAGAAGCAGCACAAACAGTACGAGACCAATATGTTTGACGAAATCAGAAATCCGTACGCCTGCGCCATTCATAGATGATTAGGCCTTGCCTGATACGTTGTCAGGCAAGGCCAGAAGCCTTCACTTAGTTGGAATCTGGAACCTGCATCAATGGCAGATACAGGTTTACGATTGGGGGAGTAGGTGTGAGCGTAGGTGTGGGTGTAGGTGTAGGGATCGGATCGTGCCTGAAATTGATATTGCGCGTGGTGTTGGCTTCAACTGGCACAAAAATCGAGCTAGGTGTGACATCGTTATAACCTGGCGGGGTCGTTACTGTCAGCATGTAGCCGCCAGGGGCAAGATCTGTAAAATCATAGTTGCCGTCATCGTCAGACTCGGTCTCATAGCTGCCCGGGCCACTCAGCACCAGTAGTGCCTCGGGAAGTCCCTCATCTCCCTCATCGAACTGGCCATTATTATTGACATCAATGAACACGACGCCGCCGATGTTGCCGACCGTGGGGGTGGCGGTGGGGGTCATGGTGGGTGTCGGTGTAACTGTAGGGGTTGGTGTCGTAGTAGGCGTAGGTGTAAAGGTTGGTGTGGGCGTCACTTCGATGATCTCGTCAACCTTTTGCACGTCGACTAAGTGAATATACTCATCACCATCGCGCACACCCCCAGCACTGCGGCTATCGATATAGAAATCTGCTTTACCGCCCAGGAGCAGGTTGTCGAAATTCGCATCTTCGATGAGAAAGGTAGCCACTTTCCACTTGTTGCTGTTGGTTTTTTGAACTTCGAGGGTATTAGGAGGCAACTTACCGGTGCCGGGTGCGCCACCTGAAAGCGCCATACCTGCAGCCACAGTCCA
Organism: Chloroflexota bacterium; assembly: GCA_024224665.1. Lineage (GTDB taxonomy): Bacteria > Chloroflexota > Anaerolineae > J102 > J102 > PIVW01. The sequence continues at coordinate 6,157 of JAAENG010000055.1, forward strand.
ATCATTGATCGAATGCACCTCAACCGGTTCGTACGGTCCCCCCACCCTATCAGCAACCAGGTGCCAGCGATCGGTACCAATATCAAGATAGGTAATGGTAATGATGACCTTGAAGGTACTCTCGGCAGGAGCGCCAGTACGGGAAAAATAGCGATCATCAGCATCGAAGATGAACTTATCCTGCCGGTGAATTTGATCGCTCATGCGAGTGACCCAACCGGGATCTACCGCGATTTGGGGTCCCGTCTCGTTGGTGATATGCCATAATCCCGCATCAGAAACAATCTGGGAATAGGGAGATGCGTTGTAATGCCAGGATTTATCCATCACGCCCGACCAGCCGCTGTTGTTGATTCGGGGATCATCGGTCACCGGAATGGTGAGGCCGCCAGCTTCTGCAGAATGCACCTGCGTGAGATAGAACTCGTAGTTGCCGTTGGTGGGCCAGTCATCGCATGCTATGATAGTGCCGTTACCGAAAAAGAAGCAGGGATTGCGATGTTCACGCATCATGGACCAGATACTAGTAGGTTCTTCTTCGCCGGAACGGAAACCTGTTCCCATATATTTGGCGCCCCACTGGGCAATTGTGCGGTTATCTGAGTTGTTCTGGCTGTTCCAAAAGCTCGAAAGTCGGAAATAATCGCCTGGGAAATCAAGAGAACGAGCGACAGACCAGTAGAACTCGTTGGACGTGCGCATCATGTAACTATAACTTTCGAATGAAATGGGCACGTTGTCGTTGAACTGGCGGGCCTGGTCATACATGCCCGTACACCATTTAGCCGGATCTGGGTGATCGCACTTCTCGACAGTGTTGTAGTCAGGACGCATGCCATTGATAGATAACCCTATGCGGCGAGACGAGGCATAGTCTGCTACTGAGCGCCGAACCAGAGGGCCGCTACCACCGAGTGCGGGGTGGGTAGCGTTTTGCGTTATGACAGGGAATTTCTTGGGAAAACCGCCACCTGAGTAGAAGGCGTCGACATGTTCGTCGATTGCCCACTTTACATAGCTTTCCCAATCTCCGTAGATATCCCAACCAGCGCCAGAACCACTGAAGAGGTAATTTTCATCGTAGCCTACACCATCGCGATTGTCCGCCGCCCGGTTTTCTCCATCCTGTCCGATACCGGTGGCCACCCAGGCGATGCTGTCACTGTAGGCGCTATTTAATAAATGATCTGCCAAGGCATGAATGAAATTGGAGTACATGTTTCGATAGTAAACGTTCATATAATCGACGACATACCAGCTATCATCTGTATCACCTTCACAAGCTCGGGAATCAGGTTCGGGCATCAATATACGTGCGTCATCTTCCGTTCCATATTCGCCGTCTGGGCCAACGAGGACATATTCCGGTGTGATCTCCCAACCACTATATGGGCACGCCGTTTGCCGGCCCGCATACGTGTATATGGGAAAGCCAACGGACTCATACCCAGCATCCAGTTGATCTTGCACCCAGGAGTCCAGTCTCTCCCAGTTGTAGTTATTGCGGCTCACCTCCAGTTCGGACCAGGCCCAAAAGCGGAAGGAACCGACAGCTGAATACTCTTTCGGATCCAAGGGTGTCTTGTATACGCCATTTTCGATATAGAAGCCCTGGTATTTAGCAGGTGGGGCTGCAACATCCACACTGTCTGGGGCGATTTCATCTGCGCCTGGTGTGGAAACAGCGACCGCTGTGGAAACAGCGACCGCTCCTGCTTGATTATCGACTGCATTGCTATCAGCAATCTTGGTGGTGGCGAGTACCGCCTGTGCTGTAAAAACGATCACTACCACTAATAGGGTAGCGAGTAGAAGGATGCCCTTCTTACTCATAGTACGTAGTACCTCCAAAAGTTAATTCGGCTCATCTATGCGCTTAGGAACGAGGGGTTTTCAATAACCGAAACTTGTATATACCTGTAGATGTTAAGTTTCAGGTTTTATTCAATCCTAACTCCTTATCAGAGCTTGGGTGCAATTCGCATCAGATAGCCAGGATGTACACATAGAGCTAGCACGCCTTAGCAGACGTGCCGCACAATTGTGTTCAGGCCTCACTGAGCCAAGTGTTTGTATTGTAAGCGAGAGAGGTGAAAACAGCATGAAAAGGACATGCATTCAAGATGACAGAATGTTCACCTTAGGATTCAGATCTGAATGCTGCAAAGTAACGTGTAAACTGAATCCTACGATCGTGATCAGCTGATTTCATCTGCAGAATAAGGGCATAGGCTGCCCATGATACCATAGCGCAAATGCAGAAATCAAAGGTCGTGAAACATCAGGACAGCCAGAATCACGAACAGTCACTTCCCTTGGTGTCCATCTCGTGTGTCACCCCATAGCTAATCTGATCCTACATAAACTACTTTATAGCGTATCGAGAAACCGTTTGATCTCAAGATGTAAGGTGGTCTCGGGCGCATGGTAACGCTTTAGTTCAGTTGTACGTGCGTGCGATATCGCGCTCGCCAGATCAGCCAGGTCAAAACAGGCGATCAGGTAGCCGTCCGCAGCGAAACGCCTCAGGATCTCTTCTTGGTGGCGGTCGTAACGATCTGGATTAGGGACACTGACCAGAGGCGTTCCTAGCGTTAGTGCTTCGATGGTTGTGCCGAAACCGCCATGGGCGATCGCCAAACTGGCTTGTTCCAACAACTCACTCACTGATGGTTGTAGCCGAAACCACTCGCCATGTTTGGGCTTGTAATGGCCTTGACCGATTTGAAAAACCACAGGTTCGTCCCATTCCGACGCCAATGCATCCACCGCTTGTATCAATGGATCGAACTCTGTGGTACCGACGGTGCAAAAAATCATGCTGGCTTATCCTACATCTGCCCCCGATAGAACGCGAGGATGTCTTGATCCGTAAGGATGTGATCTCTCTTGCGACCCAGAAAATAGTAGCCTGAAGCTGCATCGAGTGCGCCTGGTTTCTTGGCGAGATAACGATCAAAGTATTTCAGCCAGAAAGAGGTAAGATGGGCGAAGGCATCTACAAGTCGTATCGCCATGCGAGAACGCACGAAACTTAGTAAAAAATAGCGGTAAGACCAGGCCAAAGCCATGCCCGGCCCACAGATTACGCCACTGTCTATTTCATCAAAACGGCGGAACAAGCGGCGGTGCCCGATATGTGTAAAGCGTGTGAAATCATAACGTCCGCCGTGAACCTGTTGCATAAAAGGTGTCTCAGCATAGACGATTCCTTGTGGAGACAACACGCGGTAGATCTCCTCAGCACAACGGTAGGGGTCGACGACATATTCGAGTACCGCTTGGGCGATGACCCCATCAAAAGTGCCATCCAGAAAAGGAAGATCATGGGCATCGCAGATCATGTTCGTACGCGGTCCTAATGAAATATCCGTTTCCATAAAATGGATGGGCGAGCGGTAGACATCCTCCATGCCCTGCCCTACGATGCCACCACCAATAACCAGAACATTTGGCCGCTCACGTTTTTGGAGCACGAGTTCTGTGAAGCTACGATAGTGTTTATCCGAATCGATGTTAGCACTAATGCTGGGAAGCAGTGTCTTGCGCAAGGTTCGCAGGGTACTACCTTGAGTGCTCAAAAAGGTATCTTGATGTTGTTCGAAATCCTGGATACTGAAGAGACTATTCGCTTCGTTGATTAAGATGGGGATGCCATCGACGATGGGAAAACGTGCTGCACAGGCAGGATTATCACAAAAAAAATGATCGTCGGAGGGCTCCGCCAATGCCGTACCGCACACCGGACAGCAGATTGATTCCAGATAGGTCTTGTCGATTCTGAGGTCGGCCATCATAGTAAACGGCCGGCATAGCGTGCTCGTGGGTATTGTTCGAGATGATGCTCCCACTGCACATAGAAGCGATTTGCCAGACGGGTCTTGTAGATCAGACGCCCGGTAAAGGTCATGGTCTCCACCTTTGAAGCTGTCTCGATAAAAATGAGGGGTATCCGCTGCATGCGCGCCGCAATTGCAATGGGAATCTGTAGGCTGGGTCCAGCGCCGATGACAGCATCAGGCTGGGCTTGTTGCAAGATGCGTCTGGCTTGTTTCAGTGCCGCCGGCATTTTGCGTAGCACAACCGCTGAGTTTTCGGTTTGACCTTGTCGTTTTTCACGCGGTTGCACGATTCGATAAACCGGGCCCGAAATCCGAATCTTATGTTCCGAGACCTCGTCATAGTCGGCAACAACGTATTGATAGTCATATTCATCACCAAGCAGATCTACCAAGCGCAGCATCTGTTTGGTGTGGCCGCCAGCGCCGAGAACGATGAGAAGTCGGGTCATGATTAAGATGTGGCGAAACGTCCCCAACATCAGCCGGTGCGTCTCTTTATCATCCTTTGGATCCAGGTTCGAAGATCATGCTGAGGGCGATAATCGAGATAATGCTCGATGCGAGATAGATCCGCAATCTGAGAATGCGCGTCAGTGGAGGGTGTGGGTAAAACGTGTGGCTCGCCATCGATACCAGCAGCCACCATACACCAGGTCGCGAGTTGCATCAAGCTGGTAGCGGTTCCCGTTCCCACGTTGAGTGTCAGACCAGAGGGTAATTGGCAGGTTATCAACGATGAAATGACTTGGGTCACGTCCTCAATGTGAACGAAGTCAAAGGAACGGTCGGGATTACCCACAATGGTCGGAGCGTTTCCGGCTAGAACTGCTTTTTTGAAACGCCCTTCGACTGTTTCGCGCATTGATCCGTCGGCAAACAACCCATAAATATTGAAGAGGCGCAGCACTGTGGTATGCAGGTGACCCCTCTGATGAAATAGATCACAATAAGCCTCGGCTGCCATTTTGCTGACCCCATAGGGTGTCGTGGGCTTCAATGATGTATTTTCGTGTAGACATCCTTGATTTGTGCCATAAACTGCGCTCGAAGATACAAGAATGACTTTACCCACACCAACCTTTTCTGCCGCTCTCAGCATCTGCAAGGTTCCTAATGTATTGACCCGGAGATCAGAAACGGGATCTCCGATGCTCAGGAACTGTGGCAGCACGGCAAGGTGCAACACCACCTCACATGCGGCCATTGCCTGCGTAAGTGCATCGATATCTGTCACATCGCCAACGTGCCAGGCGTCATAATGCTGATGCGATGGCGGTTGGCAGTCAAATCCGACGAGTTCAAAGCCCTGGTTCTTCAAGCGCTGACTCGTCCACGATCCGACAAAACCACTGGCGCCAGTTGTCAATATGCGCATTTAATTACCCGGGTAGCTGCCAAGGCTGACTCGTTGACCAGGGATCTTCGCAAGCGTAAACCTGGGAAATAGACAAGGAACAAGTAAATAGGGGGGTCGTCTACTCAGCTGAAACGGTGTAAATGGTTGGCGTTATTTTCGGAACAGTGAACAACACTTTTGCCCTTTACACTTTGCCCTTTGCATTTTGCTTTTCAAAGTAGACATATGTACATATCTCTTAGGCGTTGTCGATATACCAATCAATCGTGGCTTGCAAACCTTCCTCTAATGGCGTCACGGGTCTGTATGCAATCAGTGTGCGGGCGCGCTCGATCCCGGCAACATGACGGCGTACGTCACCGGGACGATCCGGCTGATGTTGGATTGGCCCATCATACTTCATAGCAGCGGCGATACCTCTCACGAGCCGCTCAATAGACACTTCTTCGCCGCTGGCGATGTTGACAACCATACCATGTGTTGCGTCTGTAGTGGCGACACGCACCATGCCATCGACAACATCGGTTACATAACTGTAATCACGGGTCTGCTCGCCATCACCGTAGATGACAGGCGCCTGACCGGCCAAAATTCGCCGCACCACAATCGGAATGATACCGGCGTAGTTCTGATCATTCTGGCGGGGGCCGTAATTGTTGAAGGGGCGGACAATGGTGGCGTCGAGTGCAAAGGTGTGTTGGTAGCTCTGAACCAGAAGATCGGCAGCGGCCTTGGCAGCAGCATAAGGTGTACGGGTCAATAAGGGATGAGCTTCATCCATCGGGGCATAGGCAGATGTTCCGTAAACCTCTGAGCTGGAACAGTGAATGAGCGTGCGATAGAGACCTCGTCGGCCCAATTCGCAGATATTGAGTGCCATATCGTAGATCTGGCGGGCGCTCCACTTGGGTCGTTTCAGAGACGCCGGCAAGGGAATGGTTGCCAGATCAAAGACGACTTCGATGTTTTCCCGGCGCATGATATGACTGATCGCACGTGTACTGGCAGTGTCTTCTTCGTAGAATCGCAGGGCGGGATAAGCTTGATAGGCTGAGTCAAGATTCGACAGTTTGCCTAACCAGAGGTTGTCCACCACTACTAGATTGTGCGGCTGCTCCCGGATAAGGCGGTCTACAAGATGGCTGCCGATAAAACCGGCGCCACCGGTCACCAGTACAGATCTACCTTGCAGTTCCATAACCTACCGGATCTTTCTGTAATGAGGGGATGGGTACATACGGCGGCAGGGAGATCACGCGCCGCTCGCTACTTGCCCGCAGAAGTTGTTCCGCAAGATACACCGCCCGCACGCCCTCTTCTCCATCGACCAGGCCATTGTAACCATTGAGTGCGGCATCGACGAATGCCTCTAACTCCGCACGCAGAGGCTCGACACGTTCGAGTTCGTACTTGGTAACGCTACCCTCACTCACACTGACGGTCGCCAGTCCCTCCCATCTATCTTGTGCCGAGCGATTCTCATAGAACCACAACTCCTGGGTAAGGTAATTGATCAGGAACATCCCTCGTTCACCCAGAATTGAAAGCTGGCGGATCTTGGTTGGAGTCAGCCAATTGATATCGAGCACACCGACGATGTCGTCATCGAAACGCAGAATACCAGATACCAAGTCTTCATGCTCGTTCTGCAATGTTCGCTTCACTTCCGCAGAGATGCTGCGAATCCCTGATCCGGTCAGATATTCCATGATGTTGAGTTCGTGAGTAGCCAGGTCAAATACAACACCAACGTCTTGGATGCGGGGTGGAAATGGGCCGATACGCCGGGCATGTATCTGGTAAATGCGCCCCAGTTGGTCACTATCCAGTCGTTGTTTAAGCGCGATCACTGCAGGATTGTAACGCTCGATATGTCCGACCCCCAAAACCACATCATACCGTTCGGCGGCATCGATCATGGCGCGGCCACTGGCCACAGATTCTGCCAGGGGTTTCTCGACAAAGCTATGAATTCCGGCAGCCATGGTATCGTGAGCTGCCTGATTATGTAAATTAGTGGGTAGCGCAACGCTTACAACGTCAAGCTTTTCTTGAGCGATCATCTCACGATAATCGCTGTATGCGTTCGCTTTATAGGTGCGCGAAACGCGTTCACGCAGATGGGGATCGATATCGGCGATAGCAACCAGGGTCGTAGTGGGCATACGTGCAAACACACGTGCATGGTTTGCACCCATAGATCCCACACCGATTACGGCAGCACGCAACGAATTGGGCATAAGACGCCTCGAATGCGGGGAGATACGTGACGAGAATTGTATCCTTGACCAGAACTCGGCCGTATCGACATCAGTCGCCAGGGCCAGCGTCGTAACGTCCGTAGACAAGGACACGAATTCGTATTTTGCCTGTTTTTATGTCACTGGTCAACTATGTCAGGCTTGATGATCCTACAGCCGATGTTCACCGACGACATGCAGACAGGCTGAAGCACGACGATTGGTTCATTACAGAGTCACTGCTAATTTAGCATATGCAGATGAAAGCCTCGTGAATACTCGGACTCAGAAGCATGACAAATCTGCAAACTATCAGGTCACGCCACATGAATGCGTCCGGTTGGGCGACAAACATTGTCACGGTCCATACCTAAGTGGCTCCGAAACTGGAGATATTTGGTTGGCGGAGTTCATCAGGTAGAGGGTAGATGCGAGCCGGGACACCCTTAGCAAGGCTCCAGGCCGGGACATCGTCGACAACAACACTGCCCGCCGCTATCACAGCGCCTTCTGCGATGGTCACTCCGGGCAAGAGCGTAGCGTTCGCGCCGATTGTGACATGATCTGCGAGGGTGGGGCCCAACGGTTGGTAGGATTCACGTTGGCGTAAGGGATATTTATCGTTGGTCAACGCCGCGCAGGGGCCGATAAAGACGTAGCTGCCAATGCTGGTATGGGTGGGGATATAGACCCTGCTCTGGATGCTGACGTAATCTCCCACGCTAATGTGGCCGTCGATCACTGTGCCAGTCCCCACCAGCACGAAATTCCCCAGCCTGGTATGTTCGCGTATCAAGACATGGTGGCCGCTGCGAAAACCATGGCCGATCGTGACATCGCCATAAATAATGGTGTGCGTACGTACAGTGCAATCGTTGCCCAACCGCGCGGGTTGGCAGTTCTCTTTATAGTTAAACCCCACCAAAGCAAAGGGTTGAATAATGCAGTTATCGCCGGTCTCTACGTGGCCGGTGTCTGAGAATGATGACATGGTTTTCCTTGGGAGTATTGTGGGCGTGTTGCGTGGGGCGTGGTTGGGCTTCGGTTGTCGGTCGCGTGTGGAGCCTATCGATCATGCCAAGCAAACGCGCTTAATCGGAACTAGCGGCATGATATGCACATACTAATTGTGGCGCTACCTCTTGCCAGGAGAAGCGTTGGGCGTTATTGTGTGCCGCCACCGACAGCCGCTGCGCCAATGTGGGATCCTCAAGCAGAGTAATGATTGCATCCGCCAGGCCGTGGACGTCGGCCACAGGCGAGAGCAATCCATTCTCTTCATGGGTTATCAGATCAGAAATGGCGCCGGCATCTGTCGAGACAATGGGCAGGCCACTGGCGCCGGCTTCGATAAGGGTGAGTGGCAGGTTATCGATGGCAGATGTATTCAAAAAGATATCGGACGCATTGTAGGTATCGGCAATGGTGGCAGGCGGGAGATGCCCTAAAAAGGTCACACCTGGCAGATGTTGGTCTTCAGCCTGCGCCTGTAACTCATCAGCCAGCGATCCTCCGCCTGCCATCGTCAGCGTTGCCGCCGGGTATGCTTGCTGCACGAGCGCCAGCACGGCCAGAGCATCTGCGGGGCGGTAGCGGGATTCGAGTTGTCTTAGCCACAAGATTTTGGGTTCGAGAGCTCCGCGCTCACGGTAAATGAAGTCCTCGACCGGCACGATGTTGGGGACCACCTCCACGGCCACCCCATAGCCAATAAAAATGCGGGCCTGTGTAGCAGTGAGCGTTAGAACGGCATCGTACCGTTTGAGAACCGGTGTCGCCAGCCAGGCCCAGCGCTGCATAAAGTCTGCTGCCGCACCACCATGATAGGTGAGCACCAATCGCTTTTGCCATCGTCTGGCCACAAGCCCCACGACAGCCGGCATAAACCCCCACCAGGATGCAGCATGCACATGCATCACCTGCCATTGCCTGCGCGTTCGGTGTAGCTCTCGCAACACCTGCGGGACCTGAGCGAAAGGCAAGAGGAGTCGTCCCCCTTTGCCGCGCCGGCGCAGCAAAGGGATATCTGTATTAACACGCGTAACTCGCGCGCCTGCGGATATCAACTGGCGTGCGAGGCTCTCACACTGTACCGACACCCCTCCCGGCCTGGGAGGGAAGGGCCCAACTATGGCGATCCCCTGGTTGTAAAAGGGGCCTTTCACGCTGGCTCGACCAGTTTGCTGACCCCCAGGGTGTTGCCAGTTCCCTGAATCACCTCTGAGATGAAGAAGCGCCGTTTGCCCGATGGAGTGGTGGGGATTTCATCCACAAATTCGAGAACAAAACGATTATTTGGGCCAAGATAGCTCTCAAACCGATCGACAATGGCCTGGTGGTCCTCTTCGCTAAAACTGTCATCCACCACTAATTTGATGAGGATGAAATCAACTTCTTTCTGAATGACCTGGAAGGCCTTGACCGCATTGATATGCTCGAAGAATCCGGAGAACTGATGGACGGTCAGCCAATGGCCATCAGGTGTAACGAACATATCGGTGAGTCGTCCCTCCAAGTGACCAAGGCGAGGCAACCCGCGGCCACAGGGGCAAGGAGCATTTGTCAAGGAGGCCACATCCTTGATATTGTAACGGATAAAGGGTACGGCCGTTGCCTCCAGGTTGGTGAGAACCACTTCTCCAAGTTCACCTTCCGGCACACGTTGGCCATGCCTGACAGTTTCGACAAAGAGGGTCTCGGCATTGATGTGCATGCCATCATGATAGTGGCATTCGGCCGCGATTTGCATACCATCGCCACCGTATTCGTTGAAGACTTCAGCGGGGGCAAAGGCTTCGGCAATGGTCGCACGCATATTGTCGGTCAGAGTTTCCCCGGTCGTTAGTATCGAGGGTACATAGACATTCAGGTTTTTATCCAGCATACGGCGAGCCAGGTAGTACACCGTAGATGCATATGAGCGTAGCATCACCGGCTGTGCCGCCTCAATCTGGCGCACATACTCCTCCAAGATGTCATCGGTCATGGCTTCTGCCGAGAGCCAGACATGTCGCAGCATGGCCCATTCCAGCTTTTCAGCCAGGGGCCAGCCCATGAATCCGCGGTTCGGGGTGAGACGGAAGGTGGCATAGGGTTTGCCAAAATCGAAGCCTACCATCTCCCACCAACGGAAGAGACCCGCCCACTTTTTCGCCTTCTGAGCACGCGTGGTCCAATAATGTAGGCGTTCTCCTGTAGAACCACTTGATGCAGCATGGATCAACCTGGACTGAGGGATGGACTGATCACGTATGCGGTCCGGATAGTTATTTGTAAGAACAAACTTATCGACGATGGGCAATTTGACAAGATCATCCGTCGTTTGGAAATCATCCGGCGTCAGACCCCTTTCCTTCATCACATCCTGATAGAATGGTACGAACTTATAGACGTGGGCAATGAGCTTGCGCAGTTTCTGGTTTTGTAACTCACGCAATTGCTCAGGCGTCCACCATTGTGATTTCTCTATAGCGCGCAAATAGGGCATCACCTCGCCATAACCTACCATCCGCGAACCAACGGGCAGGGCAATGTCTCTAAGAAAATGTGTATACATAGCCATAAAGATCAGACGTGTTGCGTGGTGGTAGTGCTAACGAATCACGCCTTTTTAGTAGGAACCACGCAGATTTCGAAAGAGCCGTACCTTTTTATAAAATCAGGATTCAGATACCTTGGTAGCTAGCGGCAGTGCCGGTGCTGTTTCACGTTCGTCGTGTGATAGCTCAGCAAAGGCAGCGCTGAGCACCCCACCGATGATAGCCCAAAAGATGATGTTTGCATAAAGGGCAAAGTTATTATCAAAGCCGGCCGAAGGGATGTAGTATGCGAACAGACTAGCCCAAGCGGCCAACAGGTAGAGTGGCACCGATCTCCCCTGTTCACGAAAACGAAATCCGGTTCGCAACAAGGTAAACCCGACTGCTGCCCCCAGCGCCAGAAACGTCCCCAGAAGCACATACCCTCCTGAAACAAGTAAATTTAGATAGGTGTTGTGAGTACTGGGCAACACATGCACATTGCCGGCAGGACGAAAACCATAACCAATGGCTATGCGTCCAAAACTACCCCAACCGATACCCAACAATGGCTCATCCTTGTGGATCTCTAGCCCATATTGCAAGGCTTCCAGGCGATAGTCGATGGGCGCCTCGGAGGTAATGCGTTGCCCGGCGGCGCTCTCTTCCAACGATCCCCAGGTCAGCGCCAGACCCACCGCTACCACAAAAAGCACTGGGATAGCATAACGCGCGATCCGACGCTGCAACAGAACAACAATGGTTACCGCCAACAACCCACCAAGCCACCCCGAACGATTGTAAGTGAAGATGATGCCGGCGCCCAGGATCAGCAAAGCAATCCATAATCCAAGTCGCTTGCGCATAGATGTGGACGTGATGATTGCGGAAAGCGCCAGAGGGATAATGATGGCGATTGCCAAGGAGATATAGGCGGGGTTACCGAGCAGGCCGCCTACTTTTCGAATATCATCTGTATAAAAGGCGCTGGTGCTGGTCCCTCGAAAGAGCTGCAATCCCGTCGTTTGCTCCAAGATGGCCAGACCGGCAATGATCACACCGATGAGAATGAACATCGACCCCATGATTTTGAATTCTCGCGGACTTAGGATCACCTGACGAGCGATGAAGTAAACAAACAAGGGGATGATGTAGCTGTCGAATACCGCTTGAATACCCCAGAGCCAGCCATTCCCCGCACGCATAGCGGCCATGAGCAGCCCAACGACAAAAAACGGGATGATAATCTCGATTGGCGTCAGCGCATGAAACCGGCGTCGACCTCGGGCTATTTGGGCCAGTATGTAAAGGAAGAGAAACCCTCCTACAACACGGGTAAAACTGAGATCGGGCACCCCCGCGGGCATGTGGATATCAAAGGGCAGAAACAGCGCGAATGGAATCAGAAACAACCAGAGTAAGAATCCGGCAAATGGGCTGATCAGGCCAACCATCATCGTTATACCAATGACAAATACGGCTGTAAGTTGATCTGCCATATCTGGTTGGAAGATCAACATATAGCCGTAACCGGCAGCAAGGCCGATACCGATCATGAGTACACCGGCTGCCAGAATCCGATAGAGGACGTGTGCGGGGATGATACGTGCTGTATTCATGAACTACTATTGCAATGTAATCTCCAGGCGCGGTCGCCAGTCAGTCAACGGATAATCAAAACTTGCCAGCGATACAGGTTGTTCGATATTGCTCAGGAGTTCCAGGAGCAAGCCATGTTCGCTGTTAGGTTCCGAATGCCAAGATCGCACGGCAGATGTGACATCAAGCCAGACATATTCCCCGGCGCTAAGCGTCACACCTGCACTGACCGGCTCATTGGTACGGTCGCTTGGGCCGACAGCACCCGGTTGTGACCAGGGCTGCCCAGGAGAAGCGTTATGCCACGTGGCGGAAGATGCATCCCAAGGCCGCAGGAGTGTGTATGCTCGCAGCTTGGCCGTTGCCGGTAACGTTTCATCCAGAACACGTACGCGTAGCAGTGCTCGTTCGATGCCGGCAATGGATGGCAAAGTGCCAAGCTCGAATTTCACTAGCGCATGAGCAAGATCTGAGCTACGTAACAGTAAGGTGGCATCTGCGCCAAAGTTGACGTCAGGGAACCAAGCGTAAAGGTAAGTATCTACGCCCACAGATACAACGCGCCAATTCACAGGTGTAGCAGTTGGCGAGGGCGTTGGGGTACGTGAAGGTGTGGCCGTATGGGTGGCAGTGGCTGTATGGGCTGCGGTAGCTGTATGGGTTGCCGTATATGTGGGCGAAGGCGTATAGGTCGGCGTCGATGTAGCGGTTGGGGTGGCTGTCGGCGTGTGCGTTGGTGTAACGGTGGGGGTGGCTGTGGGCGTGAATGTTGCCGAGGGGGTGGCTGTCGGCGTGGCCGTTGGGATCACAGTGGGCAATTCGTAACGCACCCGAAGTATCATCCGCTGCGATTGTTGCGGCCATTGTTCTGTAGACAGGCTGTAATGCACCGACCCCACACTCTCGCCATCGATCACAAACCCATGATTTGTCTGCGGATCGTCGACCCATGCCTGAACCAGTGTGGTTAGATCGAGAGAGCGCCTGCCGCTGGCTGGAAGATCCAATACGGCAAAAGGCGTGGACATTCGATCCTCGGCGCCACCGGCCAGAGGAACTGACCACGCCTGCCCCATCTCGGCCTGATAGTAGGTGGCCTGCTGTTCAGACCACGAGCGTAACAGCTGGTAGAATTGAGCTGTCAAGGCATGATCATTGCTGCGTCCGATGACGTCTAAATCCAGCGCAGCCTCAGTGATCGAGGACCCGGTTGGGACAGTAGTGAGATCAAACCTCACCAGGGTGGACTCCACCTCAAAGGAGCGTACGCGCATGGTACTGGCTGTGCCGAAGTTGTCGTTAGGATACCAGGCGCTGATATAGGTGTCGGCTACCGATGATAACGTCAGATCCTGGAGGGAATTCGTCGGGGTGGCTGGATTCGTAGTGGGGGTGGGGGTGTGGGCAGGTTGCGCTGTTGCAGTGGGTGTGGGGGAGGCATCGACCAGAATGAGATGGCCAAAGTTCTCAGAGTCGCTGAAGGTAGATTGGCTGGACCAGATCAGTAAGCTATCACGATTACGGCTGTTATCATCATCGTTTACTGCAAAATCAATGCCGATCAGCCGGCCGGCGGTTAGAGCAGCACCACCCAATTCTGATACA
>JAAENG010000056.1 GCA_024224665.1 Chloroflexota bacterium
CAGAGGGAAACCCGGTTGTCGAGATTTTCAAACACGACGGGAACCCACTTGCGCCGAGGAAGTGGAGTCAAGGAACCCGCGACGAGAGGCCCGCTGCTGCCGCGCAAATGATTGAGAACAACACGTCCACGATCCAAATTATCCAAGCCGACACGAACCTGAAACGTATCGGACTCTTCCCTTAGATTGATCACCAGAATGCCACCAGGATCAGGGACCCAAAGGTCAAATGCAACGCGAGCATCGCCCACGGACTCCCCCCCCTTCACTAGGGTGCCATCGGAAAGCAACTCACCGTTGTCGACCCCATCCCTGTGCCGAAGTAGGCCCATGGAACTGCGCGCATTTATGGACAATGCGTTGACCTCCCAGTAACCCGGACCTTCGGACCAAGGATCGAAGTAGCGCTTGCCGTGCGAAAAATGATCGGCGACCTTCACCAGCCGATCGTCAAATAGGGGGATCCAGAAATCTGGACGCTTGGGCCTTTTCCTGTTGATCCACAGGTCTCCATATTGATCGATAAGCACCTCGTCGCCAGGAAGTGCAATCAAACGCTTTACAACGGCACGCCCACCTATACCGCGAAACGCAACCAGATCAAAACGCTTCAATTCAGTCGATCCGTAACGCACAAAGACCTTATCTCCAGGGCGCAGGACCGGTTCCATCGATGTGAAAACAACGGAATAGATGTCACCCACGGTCATTCTAAGGCCAAAAACCAAGGCCAGGCTGCCCGCGCCCAACCACAACGCGAAACGAACCCTCCGTCCAATTTTTGAAATGAAATTCATCGAGTCTGGCTTTCCAATTAGAGGAGGATGGCTCGCGCAATCACGATATAGATCAGCGACCCCGTCACATCGGAGAAGCTAATCAAGAACGGACCCGCAACAATGGCTGGGTCGAGCTTCAACTGGGAGCACCCAACGGGAACCAAGCATCCGAGCATCGCCGCCCACGCCACTGATAGGGCTGTGGCGACTCCCACAGCCACGCCAAAGTAAGACAAGACTTGACCTGTTTCTGTCCACGAGGTTGTCAGCAGAACCGTCAACCCGCAGAGCAACCCAATGATCAAACCCACGCCCATCTCGCCGCCAATCGCTCGCCACTGGCGTGGCTCTTCGATTTCGCCCGTGGCATAACCTCTGATCAAAATCGTCGACGACTGGATGCCCACATTGCCTGCCAAGCCGATGATCAGCGGTAGGTATCGGAGGATGTCGGTCGTGACCATCGTTTCGCCAGCGCCGTCACTTGATGATCCTGTGAAGAACGCGAGTAGCTTTGCGCTTATGAGGCCTCCCAACACAGTCAACCCCATCAGAGGCATGCGCTGGCGCACCCTAGTCCAAACGGGCAGGCGAGTTTGGTGGCCAATACCGGTACCCACCATGCGGGCAATGTCTTCGTCGGCCTCTTCTGTTCGGATTTCGGAA